>JBHPCH010000057.1:0-2500 GCA_042576125.1 Thermodesulfobacteriota bacterium | reverse complement strand
TATATTTAGGTATAGCCTCGTATGTTTACTGACGGAGGTAGAGCACTGATTGGACTAGGG
This sequence comes from Thermodesulfobacteriota bacterium, assembly GCA_042576125.1. Taxonomy (GTDB): domain Bacteria; phylum Desulfobacterota; class Desulfobulbia; order Desulfobulbales; family BM004; genus BM004. The sequence goes on along the minus strand of JBHPCH010000057.1, from coordinate 2,440 downwards.
GTCTCACCAGATTACCAAACCCATTCAAACTCCGAATGCCGTCAAGTTAGAGTACGGGAGTCAGACTACGGGAGATAAGTTCCGTGGTCGAGAGGGAAAGAACCCAGACCGCCAGCTAAGGTCCCTAAATTCATGCTAAGTGGAAAAGGAGGTGGAACTGTCCAGACAACCAGGAGGTTGGCTTAGAAGCAGCAACCCTTTAAAGAAAGCGTAACAGCTCACTGGTCGAATGGGGCTGCGCCGAAAATTCATCGGGGCTAAAGCATGATACCGAAGCTGCGGATCCAAGATGCTGTTTTAAACTTATCAGGTTTAAAACACTAGGATTTGCGAGCAAACTTTGTTTGCGAACAAAATTCCATCAAGTTAAACATGATTTGGTAGGCTTAAATCAGCATCTTGGATGGTAGGAGAACATTGTGGCCGCCTGAGAAGGTACACCGTAAGGAGTGCTGGAGGTTCCACAAGAGCTTATGTTGACACGAGTAGCGAAAAACAAGGTGAGAAACCTTGTCGCCGAAAGCCTAAGGTTTCCTGTAGTAAAGTTAATCTGCTCAGGGTTAGTCGGCCCCTAAGACGAGGCTGAAAAGCGTAGTCGATGGGAAACAGGTTAATATTCCTGTACCACCCTGCTGGTGTTACGGATACGGGGGGACGGAGAAGGGTAGATCATCCGGGTGTTGGATGTCCCGGTTCAAGCGTGTAGGCGGAGGACTTTGGCAAATCCGGGTCCTCATTCAACGTTGAGGCGTGATGACGATTCCTTTTTGGATATAAAGTGATTAATCCCATGCTTCCAGGAAAAGCCTCGTATTCATTCAGCAAGGTGACCGTACCGTAAACCGACACAGGTAGGCAGGAAGAGTATTCCAAGGCGCTTGAGAGAACTCTGGTTAAGGAACTCGGCAAAATAGCACCGTAACTTCGGGAGAAGGTGTGCCCCCATTACGTGAGACGATTCGCACGTGGAGCGGAAGGGGGTTGCAGTGAAATGGGGGGAGCGACTGTTTACTAAAAACACAGGACTCTGCTAAGTCGAAAGACGATGTATAGGGTCTGACGCCTGCCCGGTGCCGGAAGGTTAAGGGGACTTGTTAGCGCAAGCAAAGCAATGAACCGAAGCCCCGGTAAACGGCGGCCGTAACTATAACGGTCCTAAGGTAGCGAAATTCCTTGTCGGGTAAGTTCCGACCTGCACGAATGGCGTAACGATTTCCCCACTGTCTCAACCAGAGACTCAGCGAAACTGTAGTACCGGTGAAGATGCCGGTTACCCGCAACAAGACAGAAAGACCCCGTGCACCTTTACTACAGCTTGGCATTGTAGTTTGGGCTATCATGTGTAGGATAGGTGGGAGACTTTGAAGCGGCCACGCCAGTGGTCGTGGAGTCAATCTTGAAATACCACCCTTGCTATCTTAGACTACTAACCCAGGTCCGTTATCCGGACCGGGAACAGTGTCTGGTGGGTAGTTTGGCTGGGGCGGTCGCCTCCTAAAGTGTAACGGAGGCGCGCGAAGGTTCCCTCAGGTTGATTGGAAACCAACCGAAGAGTGTAAAGGCATAAGGGAGCTTGACTGCGAGACTGACAAGTCGAGCAGGTACGAAAGTAGGTCTTAGTGATCCGGCGGTCCCGAATGGAAGGGCCGTCGCTCAACGGATAAAAGGTACGCCGGGGATAACAGGCTTATCTCCCCCAAGAGTCCATATCGACGGGGAGGTTTGGCACCTCGATGTCGGCTCATCGCATCCTGGGGCTGGAGCAGGTCCCAAGGGTTTGGCTGTTCGCCAATTAAAGCGGTACGTGAGCTGGGTTTAAAACGTCGTGAGACAGTTTGGTCCTTATCTGTTGCGGGCGTAGGATATTTGAGGAGAGCTGTTCCTAGTACGAGAGGACCGGAATGGACGAACCGATGGTGTTCCAGTTGTCACGCCAGTGGCATTGCTGGGTAGCTAAGTTCGGAAGGGATAACCGCTGAAAGCATCTAAGCGGGAAGCCCACTCCAAGATTAGATATCCCGTGGGGTAATACCCACCTCAAGGCTCGTTGAAGACTACAACGTTGATAGGCCAGGTGTGGAAGCGTAGTAATACGTGGAGCTTACTGGTACTAATTAGCCGTGAGGCTTAACCATATTTTTTTGATTCAAATCTTTAACTCATAGTTGCTGTATTCAAACTTTTTTACCCAACACTGTTCAATTATCATAAGTTTTTATATACTTTGTCGGCAGTCTTGTATGCCGACAATTATCGAATCTCGATATATAAATTTTCGGTGGCAATAGCGAAGAGGTCACACCCGTTCCCATTCCGAACACGGCAGTTAAGCTCTTCAGCGCCGATGGTACTGCCTGGGCGACTGGGTGGGAGAGTAGGTCGCCGCCGAATTCTTTTCTATAGAAATCCCTCATCCAGAAATGGATGGGGGATTTTTTTT
>JBHPCH010000056.1:0-16629 GCA_042576125.1 Thermodesulfobacteriota bacterium | reverse complement strand
GGTAAACGCCCGCATGTACGTGGTGTGGCTATGAATCCGGTTGATCATCCAATGGGCGGCGGTGAAGGCAAGAGTTCAGGTGGAAGGCATCCATGTACACCATGGGGTATGCCAACCAAGGGTTATAAGACAAGAGGGCGGAAACCCTCTGATAGGGATATTGTTAAAAAGAGGTCATAAGACTGTTTAGGGGGTAAAAAAGTGGCTCGTTCTGTGAAAAAAGGTCCATTTATTGATGACCATCTCATGAAAAAAGTTTTGCATGCCAAAGAGACCCAATCAAGAAAGGTCATTAAGACTTGGTCAAGACGGTCTGATATCATTCCTGACATGGTTGGATTGACCTTTGCAGTGCATAATGGCAAGAAATTTATTCCAGTTTTTGTTACCGAAAACATGGTCGGGCATAAATTAGGTGAATTTTCTCCAACCAGGACTTTTTATAGTCATGCAGGTGACAGGAAAGGAAAGAAATAAAGTTATAGCTGACCAGGGAAATCATGAGCTTTACAACTGGTAAGTTTAGGAAGTTAAAAAGTTTAGCAAGAGACAAAAGGAGTTTACGCCATGGAAGCAAAGGCGGTTGCTCGGTTTATTAGGATATCACCACAGAAGGCCCGTTTAGTTGCTGACGTTGTCAGAGGGCTTGAGGCAGACAAAGCAATAACCACACTGCGTTTTATGCCCAAAAAAGGTGCGCAGATTATCCGGAAAGTTATTGAGTCGGCGGTGGCAAATGCAAGTCAGAGCCAGGAAATTGATGTCGATACTTTGTATGTCAAAAAGATTTTTATTGATGGTGGCCCCACTCTGAAAAGAATGAGGCCTCGTGCCATGGGACGTGCAAACAGGATACTGAAAAGAACAAGCCATATAACAGTAGTTTTGGATGAACAGTAATTTATACACGTTGTTTCATTCAGGCATGATAAAAAACAACTAAGAGTAAATGGAGGAAGATTTTGGGTCAGAAAGTTAATCCTATTGGTTTGCGGCTCAACATTACGCGGGGTTGGGAGTCTACCTGGTACGCTGACAAAAGTTATTCCAAGTATCTGTTGGAAGATCAGAAAATAAAGAAATACCTGAAAAAGAGACTCTTTCATGCAGGTATTGCCAGAATAAACGTGGAAAGAACCGGTGAGAAAGTAAGAGTGAAGCTCCACACCGCAAGACCCGGAATTATTATTGGAAAAAAAGGCGTTGAGATTGAGGCCCTAAAGCAGGACCTTGATAAGTTGACCAACAGGGAATCCGTAATTGATATCCAGGAAGTCAGAAGGCCTGAAGCGGACGCTCAGCTGGTTGCTGAAAATGTTGCCATGCAGTTGGAACGACGCGTAGCTTTCCGCCGCGCCATGAAAAAGGCTGTCAACACTGCTTTACGTTTTGGTGTCAAGGGTATAAAGATTTCCTGTTCCGGTCGTTTGGGCGGTGCTGAAATGGCCAGGAGAGAATGGTACCGCGAAGGAAGGGTGCCGCTGCATACACTTCGTGCAGATATTGATTACGGCTTGGCAGAGGCCAAGACTACATACGGCATTATAGGTGTAAAGGTATGGATTTTCAAAGGCGAAGTCCTTGATGTAGCGGAAGAGGAATAAGAACTTAGGCAATGTATTAACCGGCAGAAAATTTAACCTGCTGTAAATCGAGGAATATCGATGTTAAGTCCGAAAAAAGTCAAACACAGAAAACAAATGAAGGGCAATATGCGTGGCGCAGCCTATCGGGGGTCGACCATCAATTTTGGCGAATATGCCTTGAAAGCTATGGAGCCTGGACGCATGACGGCCCAGCAGATTGAAGCTGCCCGTATCACCATCAGCAGGACTGTTAAGCGTGGTGGCAAGATGTGGATCAGGGTTTTCCCGGATAAGCCTTTGACCAAGAAGCCGGCTGAAACAAGGATGGGCAAAGGAAAAGGCAGCCCTGAATCCTGGGTAGCACCTATCAAACCTGGACGCATTCTCTATGAGTTGACAGGTGTCGATGAGGAGCTGGCGATCAAGGCACTGAGGTTAGCAGGCAATAAACTGCCTTTTGCCACTAAAGTGATCTCAAGGAGTACAACGTTATGAAAGCTAAGGAATTTCGCAAAAAACTAGGCGAAATGAGCGAAGAGGAACTCGTGACAAAAGAGCGTGACCTGCGTGAGGATTATTTTAAAATGAAGTTTCAGCACGGGGTTGGTCAACTGGAGAATACCGGTAGACTCAACCAGGTGCGCAAAGATATTGCCCGTGTAATGACGGCAAAAAATGCAAAGAAACAGGTGTAGTTAGGGGTATAAGCCTTCTCCAGAATACTTTATGGAAAATGACAGATGAGTGATACAAAAATAGCACGTAAAACGAAAATCGGTTCAGTGATCAGCAATAAAATGGACAAAAGCGTTGTGGTTCAGGTTGATCGGCGAATTCGTCACAAACTATATGGCAAGTATATGAGCAGACGGGTCAAATATATGGCTGACGACCCTAATAATGTCTGCAATATAGGTGATGTTGTCTTGATTGAGGAATGCCGGCCATTAAGCAAAAACAAGAGATGGCGGGTACGTTCAGTTGTGGAGCAGGCCGTCTGATTCAGACAGAAGAAGGTAAGAAGCAGTTCGGCAGAAAGGGAAGCTGCAGCAAAGCGGCTGAAATAAAACAGATGTACAACCCACTGGTTGTTTGGTGATACTATGATACAGACAGAAACAGTACTTAATGTGGCTGATAACTCGGGAGCAAAAAAGGTGCTTTGCATCAGGGTGCTTGGCGGGACACGCCGTCGCTATGCAAAAATCGGCGATATTATCGTGGTAACTGTCAAGGAAGCTATTCCGCATTCAAAAGTGAAAAAGGGCGATGTGATGCGGGCCGTGGTAGTAAGGACTGCAAAGGAATTAAAACGATGGGATGATACCTCCGTTAAATTTGATGAAAACGGAGCAGTGCTGCTCAGCGGTAGTGGTGATCCGATCGGTACCCGTATTTTCGGCCCGGTTGCAAGAGAACTTCGTGCTCTCGGATTTATGAAGATTATTTCCTTGGCCCCTGAAGTTTTATAATTGATTGAATAATGATGAGCCGGCCGGAATTACGGCGGGAGGCGGATATGATGCAGCATGGAAAGAATTTTTTGAAAGTAAATGATCAGGTAGAGGTAATTACTGGCAAGGATAAAGGCCGTGTCGGTAAAATTCTCAAGGTTTATAATAAAAGCGACAGGGCATTGGTAGAACGCATCAACATGATCAAGCGCCACACCAAAGCAAGAGCTGCAGGCCAGGAAGGTCAAATTGTTGAAAAGGAAGCGCCAATTCATGTTTCAAATTTAATGCTGGTATGTCCAAAGTGCACAAATACAGCTCGCGTGGCCAATAAAACTCTTGATGATGGCTCAAAGGTACGGATTTGTAAAAAGTGTTCTGAGAGCGTTGAGCCCAGCAAGAAGAAGTAAAAAAAAGAGAGCGCTGTAACCGGAGGCGATTTTAATGTCTACAGTACAAGAATATTATGAGAAAGAATGTGTTCCTCAGCTTATGGAGGAATTTGGCTACAAGAACATCATGGAAGTGCCGAAATTGGGCAAGATTGTTCTGAACATGGGTTTGGGCGAAGGAGTGCAGAATCCTAAATCTGTTGATCTGGCAGCCCAGGAGTTGACCCAGATTGCCGGCCAGAAAGCAGTTATCACCAAGGCAAAGAAATCCATAGCAACTTTTAAGCTGCGTCAGGGGATGCCAATTGGCTGCCGGGTTACGCTGCGCAAAGAGCGTATGTGGGACTTCTTCAGCAAACTGGTGCATATTGCCATGCCCAGGGTTAGAGATTTCCGTGGTCTGTCGCCGAAGATGTTTGATGGCCGCGGCAATTTTGCCATGGGAATTAAGGAGCAGCTTATTTTCCCTGAGATTGATTATGACAAGATTGAAAAAATCAGGGGTTTGAATGTGGTAATCACAACAACTGCCAAAACAGATGAGGAAGGTAGGCATTTGTTACGGCTTTTGGGGATGCCGTTTAAAAAATAATTTGAAAACGGATATTGAGATAAATTTCCCGATTATCTTATTAAAAATTGCAGCCAAGGGAGGATGGTTTGGCTAAGAAATCATTGATAGCAAAGAGTAAGCGACAACCAAAATTTCAAGTTCGAGCGTACAACAGATGTCCGCTATGCGGCAGGCCTCGTGCTTTTATAAGGAAGTTTGGAATTTGTCGTTTGTGTTTCAGAAGCCTGGCTTCTCGCGGTGAGGTTACTGGAGTGACCAAGTCAAGCTGGTAATGTTGATCATATTACTGGGATTCACTTACGGAGTGTTTACCTGATGATGCTATGTGATACAACAAGTGAAATTGGAAAATTATTGGTAAGGAGAGCAGGCTAAATGTCTATGAGCGATCCCCTGGCAGATATGCTGACCAGGATAAGAAATGCAGTAATGGTTCGATATGAAACGGTTGATGTTCCCATGTCAAACCTGAAAGTTGATGTGGCCAAAGTTTTACAACAGGAAGGCTTCATCAATGGTTATGAAATTGTCGAGGATAATAAGCAGGGTGTTCTCAGGATTACGCTGAAATATGGTCCCAAAGATGAAAAGGTGATCAGCGGAATACGCAGGGTAAGTAAGCCTGGCTTGAGACAATATGTGAAGGCTGATGATATCCCGAAGGTTCTGAGTGGCCTGGGAATATCGATTCTCTCGACCTCCAAGGGCGTCATAACCGACCGTGAAGCACGTCGGTTGCGTATCGGTGGAGAAATTCTTTGTGAAGCCTGGTAAAAAGGCAATTAAAGACAGTAAGAGGAGAATTGCATGTCCAGAATAGGAAACAAACCGATTCCGCTGCCAAGCGGGGTTAAGGTTGAGATACAAGGGGCAAAGGTAGTTGTCACCGGTCCAAAAGGAAAACTTGACCGTGAAATCAGGCCTGAAGTCTCAATAAAAGAGGAAGATGGAAATCTCGTACTGGAGACCATTGATGAAAGCAAAAAGAGCATGGCTATGAAAGGCCTGACTCGTTCGCTGGTTAACAATATGGTTGTAGGTGTTGGTGCCGGTTTCCAGAAAAAACTAATCGTTGAAGGGGTTGGATACCGAGTGGCAGTTGAGGGCTCTTCCCTTAATCTTAATGTAGGGTACTCCAATCCGGTAAACTTTAGGCTGCCTGCTGGAGTAACAGCAACAATGGTGGATAAGGCAAACATTGTTATGCTTGAGTCCATTGATAAGGAACTACTGGGGTTGACAGCTGCTAAAGTACGTGAAGTAAGAAAACCTGAGCCCTATAAAGGGAAAGGCATTCGGTACGAAGGCGAGCACATTGTTCGCAAGGTCGGTAAGTCGGCAGCGAAGGCATAAAATTTCATACTAAGCAATGTTGCGTGCTGGAATTCATTCAAGCACAACTAAGATAGCAGGTAAAGAGAAATGGCAAAGACAGATCCTAAAGTCGTAGCAAGAAAAAAACGTATTAAGCGTATTAGGAAGAAGATAACAGGCACCTCAGATAAACCGCGTCTGCGTGTTTATAAAAGTGCCAAGCATTTTTATGCCCAGATCATTGACGACAGCCAGGGACATACCCTGGTTTCAATGTCATCATTGGATAAATCTGTCGGGAGCGAGGATATCAAGGGAAAAAGTGCTTTGGCCCATAAGGTGGGTATGCTTCTGGCAGAAAAGGCAAAAACAGCTGGTATTGAAACGGTAGTGCTTGATCGTGGTGGTTATATATATCACGGCCGGGTCAAGGCCTTTTCAGAAGGTGCCAGGAAAGGTGGTTTGGTTTTTTAGGGAAAATTTATTTCAGTAGCAAATGTGTAAAGCAGTTTTATTGCCATAAAAATATTTGAATTGGGAGATACGTTTTGGCGGAATATACAAGGTCAAAAGGCGACTCTGCATCAGAGTTGATTGAGAAGATCGTCTATATCAACAGAGTGGCAAAGGTTGTAAAGGGCGGCCGGCGTTTCAGCTTCAGCGCCATAGTGGTTATCGGGGATGGCAAAGGCAAGGTCGGTTACGGTCTTGGTAAAGCCAACCAGGTACCTGAGGCTATACGAAAAGGTGTTGAAAGAGCCCGCAAGGATATGCAGAAGGTGTCGCTGACAGTAACATCTATTCCCCATGAGATAATTGGAAAGTACGGGGCTGGATCGGTACTGTTAAAACCGGCTTCCGAAGGTACTGGGGTTATTGCAGGTGGCGCGGTAAGGGCAGTTCTCGAAGCAGCAGGTGTTCAGAATGTACTGACGAAATGCCTGGGTTCGCACAATCCTCATAACCTGGTGAAGGCTACGCTGGTTGGTTTGCGGAATTTAAGAAGCGCAGAACGTATTGCAGCTCTCAGGGGAATTTCTGCTGAGGAATTATCTGCATAATTGCGGATAGACAAAATATAAAAATATATAATTTTCAGATAGGTAATAATATGGCTGGAACAGTAAAGGTTACCTTAACCAAAAGCGAAATTGGCAGCACCAGGAAGATCCGCGCTACATTGGTCGGCTTGGGGCTCACAAGAAGAGAAAAGACTGTAGTCCGAAAGGATACACCTGAGATCAGAGGGATGCTGCGTAAAGTAGAACATCTGGTCACGGTTGAGGAGGAATAATAAATGTTGACCCTCGGTAATTTATCTCCCAACAAGGGAGCCAACAGGGAAAGAAAAAGAGTAGGACGCGGTCAGGGTTCAGGGCGCGGCAGGACAGCTACCCGAGGCCATAAAGGTGCAAAGTCACGATCAGGATACGGCACCAGGCCAGGGTTTGAGGGAGGCCAGATGCCTCTGCAGAGAAGGCTGCCCAAGCGTGGATTCAATAATATCTTCCGTAAGGAATATACTATTGTCCATGTCAGCGATCTTGAAGTTTTTGATGCTGGCAGCCGTGTTGACCGTGAAGCTCTGATCCAGGTTGGCTTGATTGACAAGCGGACTACTCTGATTAAAGTGCTGGCCAATGGTGAACTGAGCAAGTCATTGACAGTGGCTGTTGATAAGATCAGCCAGGGTGCCAGAACTAAGATTGAATCTGCAGGCGGCACAGTCGAGGGTTAAAGAGTATGCTCGGAGGAATTAAAAATACTGCCTCTTTACCTGAGTTGCGACGAAGGTTGATTTTTACCTTCCTGATGCTCGCGGTTTACAGGATCGGTGTGCAAATACCTACACCAGGTATTAACGGCGAGGCCCTGGCAGCATTTTTTGAAAAGAATGCCGGGACCCTGTTCGGCATGTTCAACATGTTTTCCGGTGGGGCACTGGAGAATTTCTCCATTTTTGCTCTGGGAATCATGCCCTATATCAGTGCTTCAATTATCATACAGCTTCTGACGGTTGTTATTCCGCAACTTGAGGCATTATCCAAAGAAGGGGAGTCCGGGCGTCACAAGATAACGCAGTATACCCGTTACGGAACTGTTGCTCTAAGCCTGATCCAGAGTCTCTTTATCTCAGTTGGACTCGAAGGAATGAGCGGTCCAGGCGGTGAAGCTATAGTCATTCTTCCGGGCTGGCAGTTTAAGATTATGACCATTATAACCTTAACGTCCGGAACTGCTTTTATCATGTGGCTGGGCGAACAGATGACTGAGCGTGGTATAGGAAATGGTATATCGCTCATTATTTTTGCAGGTATTGTCGCCCGTATGCCTGCTGCCATCGGCAATACTATCCAGATGGTTTCAGCAGGTGAGATGAACGCTCTTTTTCTCGTTTTTCTGTTGGCCCTGATGGTTCTGGTAGTCGGTGTAATAATATTTTTTGAAACTGCCCAGAGACGCATTCCAATTCAATATGCCAAAAGAGTGGTAGGCCGTAAGGTTTACGGGGGGCAAAGTTCTCACCTGCCTCTCAAAATTAATGTTGCAGGAGTTATTCCGCCGATCTTTGCATCATCAATTATGATGTTTCCGGCAACCATAGGCGGTCTTATCCAGATCGACTGGATTCAGAGGGTTTCTGCACAACTGAATCCCGGGACCATTTACTATTATATATTGTTTACCGCGTTTATAGTCTTTTTCTGCTTTTTTTATACGGCTGTCACCTTCAATCCGGTAGATGTGGCTGAGAACCTGAAGAAGCATGGTGGATTCATCCCCGGTATTCGGCCAGGGAAAAAGACTTCAGACTTTATTGACAAAGCCTTGACCCGCTTGACTGTTATCGGCGCTATTTACGTCAGCGTGATCTGCGTCTTGCCAACCGTATTGATCAGCAGATACAACGTACCTTTTTATTTTGGCGGCACAGCCCTGCTGATTGTTGTAGGCGTTGCAATTGACACCATCGCTCAGATTGAATCGCACATGGTGATGCGCAACTATGAAGGCTTTATGAAGAAGGGCAGAATAAAGGGTCGCCGCTAAGCTCGTAGTTTTGTAAACGGCAGCACAAATTGCTTTGTGGATTTAACCACCTGCAGGAGGATATCTCAATTATTCCGCCAAGCAGAGGTTTAGTTTTTTAGATTATTGGAATTCAGATGAGCAAGGCACCAGCGACTGCAAAACAGATTATTCTGAAAACGCCATCTGAGATAGAGATCATGCAGAGGGCAAATCAGATTGTTGCTGGAGCCCTCAATATGCTGCGGGAAAAAGCTGTTGCAGGTGTATCTACCTGGCAGTTGGACGTCTGGGCTGAGGAATTTGCCAGACAGCATGATTCAACACCGGCGTTTAAGGGCTACCACGGTTTTCCAGGCAGTCTCTGTGTGTCACTGAATGAACAGGTGGTGCACGGTATTCCTTCCAAGAAAGTGCTTCTGTCGGAAGGTGATATAGTCAGTATTGATTTTGGTGTTTGCTATAAAGGTTATTATGGGGATGCTGCGACAACTCTGACTATTGGAGAAATTGATGCAAAGGTAGCCGACCTGCTCAAGGTGACACGCGAATCGCTTTATAAAGGGATAGCGCAGGCAAGGGTCGGTAATCGGATTAATGATATTTCCACTGCTGTCCAAACCTATGTTGAAAAGCATGGTTATTCAGTGGTGAAACAGTTTGTCGGGCATGGAATTGGGACCGCTCTGCATGAAGGTCCGGAAGTTCCCAATTTCGGTAACGACAACAAAACGACACCAAGGATCATGGAAGGTATGGTTTTAGCGATAGAACCGATGGTCAACCTTGGTACATATGAAGTGAAGGTGCTGAGAGATGGATGGACTGTAGTCACCAGGGATAAATCTCCATCAGCACATTTTGAACATTCGGTTGCTGTTACAGATTCCGGCCCCCTTATTTTAAGTGATGGCATCCGTTGAGAGATTTTAAGAAAAAAATAATTGTAAAATACATGATAGTTGTAGTATATTAACCCGCTTTGTCGGAAGGTGACTCTGAACTTTTAAATGTGGTCGTTGTTGTAAAAGGCCTGAATAATAATATTTAACGAAAGGATTATTGCCTATGCCTAAGGAAGAGGCTATTCAAGTTGAAGGGACAATAGTAGAGCCTTTACCGAATGCTATGTTTCGTGTTGAGCTTGATAACGGCCATAAGGTGCTCGCTCATATTTCTGGAAAAATGCGAATGCATTTTATAAAAATTCTTCCCGGGGACAGGGTAACTGTTGAACTGTCTCCTTATGATTTGACCCGTGGCAGGATAACCTTTCGTTCTAAAAATAAGTAAGCAGTTAAATAAAGTTGTTAAGCTTGTAGAATAGGTGATGTGATGAAAGTAAGAGCTTCGGTTAAAAAAATGTGCAGTGATTGCAAAGTATTCAAGAGAAAAGGCGTTGTCCGTGTCTCTTGTAAAACCAAAAAACACAAACAGCGCCAGGGCTAGAATTACCCCTGAAAACTGATAAATTGTAAGTGGAGGAATTGAGTCTTGGCTAGAATAGCAGGTGTTGACTTACCGAAGAGAAAGCATATGGAGATCGCTCTGACCTATATTCATGGTATTGGTCGTGCTTCAGCTCGTAAGATTCTTGATGAGGTAAAGTTGTCCTATGACACAAATAGTGATGACCTGACAGATGGCGATATCGCAAATATCAGAAAAATCCTTGAAGATGGATACCATGTTGAAGGTGACAGGCGGCGTGAAGTGTCAATGGATATCAAGCGGCTGATGGATTCAGGAAGTTACCGTGGCCTTCGTCATCGAAAAGGGTTGCCCTGCAGAGGGCAGAGAACCAGTACCAATGCCAGGACCAGGAAAGGGCCGCGCCGTGGTGCAGGTATTAAAAGAAAATAGTCTGCAAAACGAATTACTATATAAGCAATATTATTTTACAGATAAAGCAGTACGGGAGATAATTATTTATGGCTAGTCCGAAAAGAAGCTCCGGGAAGACGAAAAAAAGAGAAAAGAAAAATATCCCGGAGGGTATCGTTTATATCCAATCCACTTTTAACAATACAATTGTAACCATAGCTGACAAACAGGGTGATGTGATTTCCTGGTCAAGCTCAGGCTGTCTTGGTTTCAAAGGCTCAAGAAAAAGCACCCCGTTTGCTGCCCAGAAGGCGGTTGCCGAGGCTGCAAAAAAGGCTATGGATCATGGCATGCGTAAAGTGGAAGTTAGGGTGAAGGGTCCAGGGCCTGGCCGTGAGGCGGCCTTGAGAGCGCTGCAGGTTGAAGGCTTTGATGTGAGTAAGATTTCTGATGTGACTCCATTGCCTCATAACGGCTGCAAACCACCCAAACGAAGAAGAGTATAACAACAAGCGTTTTTTTTATTATATCGGCATAATTAGAGTTTGATTGGAGGTTTAAATTGGCAAGATATACAGGTGCATCCTGCAGGCAGTGCAGACGCGAAAACCTGAAGCTTTTTCTTAAAGGCGACAGGTGTTATTCTGACAAGTGTTCTATTGAAAGACGCGCGTATGCTCCGGGGCAACATGGGCAGAGCCGGTTTCGCAAGGTTTCTGACTATGCCGTGCAGTTGCGTGAGAAACAAAAAGTAAAACGTATCTATGGCATGCTTGAAGGACAGTTTAGAAGATATTTTGAAATGGCGGAGTCAGGAAAGGGCGTTACCGGTGAAAATCTTTTAATGCTCCTGGAAAGACGTCTGGACAATACAATGTTCCGTCTGGGTTTTGCCAATTCAAGAGACCAGGCCCGTCAGGTTGTTCGCCACAATCATGTGCTTGTAAATGGCAAAAAGGTTAATATCCCTTCTTTTTTTGTTTCTGTTGGTGACATTATTACTATCAAGGAAAAAAGCAAAAAGAGTCAGGCCATTAATGAAAGTCTAGATGCGGTGGCCCGACGGGGAATTCCAAGCTGGTTGGAACTTGACAGGGACAATTTACAGGGAAGTGTGAAAAGCATGCCGGAGAGGCATGAAATCACCATGCCCATTCAGGAACAGTTGATAGTTGAACTTTATTCTAAATAACATTTGCTAAGGGCAAGACCTACTATGACAGAAAATCTTATTGAGGAAACCCCTTTTTATAAAAACTGGTCCGAACTGATTCAACCCGAACGGTTGGAGGTGGACAGGGACAGTCATACAGAATCATATGGCAAATTTGTCTGTCAGCCGTTAGAACGAGGATTTGCCACTACCATCGGCAACTCTTTGCGCAGGATTCTCCTCTCATCTATACAGGGAGCAGCAATTACCTCTGTGAGAATTGATGACGCACTGCACGAATTTACCGCAATTCCCGGGGTTCTTGAAGACGTGACAGAAATCATCCTGAACTTGAAGGAGGTGCGCCTTAAGCTCAATACTGCAGAAGGGCAGACAGTTCGGATAGATAAAAAACAAAAAGGTTCTGTTACCGCCGCAGATATAATATCCGACGGGTCAGTTGAAGTTATGAATCCGGAGCAGCATATCTGCACCATAACTGGAAAAGGGAAGTTTTCAGTTGAACTTGAGGTGAAATGGGGCAAAGGGTATAGACCGGCAGAGATGAATAAGAATGATGAGCAGCCAATTGGTGTGATACCAATAGACTCAATTTTTACTCCTGTCAAGAAAGTGCAGTATATTGTAACCCAGGCACGTGTCGGTCAACAGACTGACTATGACAAGCTGACCCTGGAAATTCATACGGATGGAAGTGTTAAGCCGGAAAATGCTCTTGCTTATTCGGCTAAAATATTGAAGGAGCATATGGCTATATTCATCAATTTTGATGAAGAAAAAGCAGAGCCTGAAATTGAAGAAGTTCCTGAAAGTGAAGAGTCGCCGTTGAATGAAAATCTTTATCGTACGGTTGAGGATCTTGAGCTTTCGGTCAGATCTGCTAATTGTTTAAAGAATGCTAATATCACCTATATTGGTGAGCTGGTTCAAAGAACCGAGGCAGAGATGCTGAAAACGAAGAATTTTGGCCGCAAATCTTTAAATGAAATAAAGCAGCTTCTTGAAGAGATGGAATTATCTCTTGGTATGAAGATTGATGAATGGGAGCAGCCTGAACCAGCTTCTGCTAAAATTGAAGACGAGAAAATATAAAGAGGTTTACACCGATGAGACATAGAAAAGTCGGCAGAAGGCTGGGGCGTAATAGTTCTCACCTGCAGGCCACGATGAGAAATATGGTAACTTCTCTGCTTGAGCATGAGAGAATTGTAACCACGACTCCGAAAGCAAAAGAGCTGAGGAAGCTTGCGGATAAAATGATTACCCTGGGGAAAAGGGGTGACCTGCACGCCAGAAGGCAGGCCCTTGCTGTAATCCAGAGCAAGAAGGTTGTGGACAAACTTTTCACAAAACTCAAAGACGAGTACATGGACCGTAACGGTGGTTATACACGGATAATTCGCACCGGTAACAGGGCTGGTGATGCAGCCCCGATGGCTATAATCGAATTGGTTAACTATACTGAAGAGACTGATGAAATAACTAATTAGTATTATCCGTTATTGCTGTAATTAAATAGCTTTTCAAAACCGGTATGAGAGAGTAATCCATACCGGTTTTTTATTTTACATATATTGTTTGTTCATTTCTTTGTTTGCCTTTATGCCCTTTTTAGGGTGTTTATGCCCTGTTTTTAAGGGTGTTTATGCCCTGTTTTTAAGGGTGTTTATGCCCTGTTTTTAAGGGTGTTTATGCCCTGTTTTTAAGGGTGCAAAGAAACGAACCAAAGAAAGGGCAGCCAATCACTTGGTCCCGTCAAACGGGACTACCCTGTGCTCCTCGGAACGACCGGGAGTTTGAAAACTCGTCCGCCTGAGGCGGACTCAAACAGGTCAAACTCCTTTTTCGGTCGTTTCTGTGTTGCTCGACTGCGTGAAATGGCGTTCATGAAAAAACTTATCTTATGTAATTTACTGGATTATTAAGTAACACGAAGAAACAACCAAGATGGATGGCATAAAAAAAGAATTTCCAGATGGCATGGAACCGTTGGGCAATTCGGTTTTTCAATTCCGCTGCGGACCGGATGTGGAATGCTATATGTCATGCTGCAGGAAACTGGATTTGATACTGTATCCCTATGATATTATCAGGTTGAAAAACAAACTTGCCATATCATCTGAAAAGTTCATGCGCAGCTATACCCGGCTTGGACCTTCCAGCCATCCTTTTTTCCCTTCTGTAATGCTTTTGATGTCTGAAAATGAGGAGCATACCTGTCCTTTTCTGGATACAAATGGCTGTTCAGTCTATGAAGACCGGCCAACAGCATGCAGGACCTATCCTCTGGAGCGAGCTGTTGACAGAAGCCCAAGCAAAGGGAGGCCGGCTGAATATTATTTTATGACCAATCATTCATACTGTTTTGGACATAAGGAGACAAAGGAATGGACGGTGAAGACCTGGCTTAAGGACCAGAAACTGCAGCACTATAATGCTCTCAATGATCTCTGGGCTGAAATTGACACCCTGTTTTCGACTAATCCCTGGCAGGGTGAGGGTGCCGGAGGTCCAAGGCAGCAGATGGCCTTTATGGCCTGCTACAATATCGATGGTTTTCGGGCATTTGTTGAAGAAAATAATATTTTCAGTCAATTTAAGCTTGAAAGTTCCCTTTTGAGAATTCTGCCTGATGATGATGAAGCTTTGCTTAAATTCGGTTTTGAATGGTTGAAGTATGTTTTAACAGGGCAGGGCAGGCTCATTCGTAAATGATGTAAACAATTGTATAGAGATGAGATTCGTTTGCAAAATTACACCACAAATGGTATAGAGACACGTTTTGTTTTAATGTGTTTAATAGTCCTATGAAATCTGGAGGCAGTAACTGTCTCTTACTACACACACCCTAATGCAAAGAGCCTCTCGGTCCCCTATAAAGGGGCGGGGTAAAGGGTGGAGGAAAAACCAAAAATCGGAGGAAAAAGTATGTCAGGAATTACCATGAAGCAAATGCTAGAGGCGGGACTTCATTTCGGCCATCAAACAAGGCGTTGGAACCCCAAAATGAAGCCTTATATCTTTGCGCCGCGAAACGGAATCTATATTATCAATCTTGACAAGACCATACGGCTGTTTAGAAAAACCTATGACTATGTTGTGCAAGAGGCATCAGAAGGGGGATTTTTTCTCTTTGTGGGAACAAAACGCCAAGCACAGGATACTATTAAGGAAGAGGCTGTCCGCTGTGGTATGCATTACATCAATCATCGCTGGCTCGGCGGTACTCTGACAAATTTTCAGACCATAAAGAAAGGAGTTGAAAGGTTAAAATCCATAGAAGCAATGCAGGAAGATGGCTCCATAAACAAATTTCCCAAAAAAGAAATACTGCTGATGGAAAAAGAGCGCATTAAACTTGAGAGGAATATTGGCGGTATTAAAAATATGAGAAGCATGCCAGCCGCAGTATTTGTAATTGATCCCAATAAAGAGCAAATCGCTGTTAAGGAAGCGAATAAGCTCAACATCCCGGTTATTGCCCTGGCTGATACCAACTGTAATCCAGATGGTATTTCATACATTATCCCTGGTAATGATGATGCAATAAGGGCAATCAAGTTAATCACTTCAACAATTGCAGATGCTGTTTTAGACGGCCGATCCAAGTTGAAGGAAAACGACGCTGTAGTTGAAGAGATGGTTGAACAGGCTACGGCGGAGAATTCGGAGAACGTTTCTGAGGAAACCGAAGCTAAAGAAATTCCGGCAGAAGAAGCTTAAAGCTTAAGGTCGTTGAGCTAAATTTCTGAACTTGATATTTGAACACTTTCAGTTCCATATCTTGGAATAAACAGCAGAACTATATAAACCTTAAACAGCAAAGGAATTGTTGCTGTAGCATTTACGTTCCGTGAGTGTGCAGGCACAGGCTACTCAAGTATGGAGCGTGGCTTTCACTGCAGAGACAGTTCAAACAAAAAATATAATTTCAATTTTTCAGATAGGATGTATTAAAGGAGAAGAGTCGTGAAGATAACAAGTCAAATGGTTAAAGAACTCCGTGATAAGACCAATGCGGGGATGATGGATTGTAAAAGAGCCCTGGGTGAAACTGAAGGTGATATGGAGAAGGCAGTTGATCTTCTTCGTCAGAAGGGGTTGGCAGTGGCTCAGAAAAGAGCTGGCCGTTCAACAAGCGAAGGTGTGGTTCAAACCTATATCCATGCAGGAGGAAAACTCGGTGTCATGGTTGAGGTTAATTGTGAAACTGATTTTGTTGCCAAAACCGATGACTTCAACAATTTTGCCCGAGAGATAGCCATGCATGTTGCAGCAATGAACCCTATTGCTGTCAGGCGTGAGGATATTCCTGAAGATCAGGTTGCCAGGGAAGCCGAGATTTACAAGAATCAGGCCATTGACTCCGGTAAGCCGGAAAATATTGCAGAGAAAATGGTTGCAGGCAAACTGGATAAATTTTTTGCGGAAGTTAGCCTGTTGGAGCAGAAATTTGTCAAGAACCCGGACCTGAGTGTTCAGGATATGCTTAATGAACTCATTGCCAAGATGGGAGAGAATATAACAATCAAGAAATTCGCCCGCTTTCAGGTTGGAGCCTAAAAAGGCATGTTTTCTGAAACCAATAACCGGTAGTCCTTAAGGAAATACATATGGCGACAAAATACAAAAGAGTACTTTTAAAGCTCAGCGGTGAAGCCCTGATGGGTGAAACCGATTTTGGTATAAGTACAGATGTTTTGAATTATGTTGCAGGTGAAGTAAAGAAGGTCGTTGATCTTGGCATGGAGGTTGGGCTGGTTATAGGGGCAGGTAATATTTTTAGAGGGGTGGCAGGCGCATCCAAGGGTATGGATAGAAGCACTGCAGATAACATGGGAATGCTGGCAACTGTGATTAACAGTCTTGCCATGCAGGATGCTCTGGAGCGCAATGGTATAGTCACCAGAGTGATGTCTGCTTATCCTATGCCCAGTGTCTGTGAACCCTATATCAGGCGCCGTGCTATTCGTCATCTTGAGAAGGGAAGAGTGGTGGTTTGTGCAGCAGGAATAGGAACCCCATATTTTACTACTGATACAGCTGCAGTTATCCGAGCCCTGGAAATAGAGGCAGATCTTATCTGCAAGGCAACACGGGTAGATGGTGTTTATGACAAGGATCCCATCAGCAATCCTGATGCTGTAAAATTTGATTCTTTAACTTACACTGAAGTTCTGCAAAAAAGTCTTAGAGTTATGGACGCAGCAGCCATATCCTTAGCCCGGGATGCTGCGTAAAGTAGAACATCTGGTCACGGTTGAGGAGGAATAATAAATGT
>JBHPCH010000055.1:0-16750 GCA_042576125.1 Thermodesulfobacteriota bacterium | reverse complement strand
GGTAATGATTCGGCCATTTTCTTTTGAATGATTATGGTGTAAATGATTTGAAAACTTTTTCTTTCCATTGGTAAAGTATATTTTTACAACTGTTGTTTCAAATAAAGAATGCTTGAAAGGCTAATACAATGAGTAACCATGATAAATATATGCACGAAGCTTTGCGTGAGGCAAAGAAGGCATTAACAGCAGGAGAATTCCCGGTTGGTTGTGTCATGGTTTACGAAGGTGAAATTATTAGCCGGGGGCGTAGAATTAATTCTAAAGCTCCTCATGAAAATGAACTGGATCACGCAGAAATTGTGGCACTCAGAAAACTTTTTGAGCAGCACCCTGAAACGGACCTCAGCAAAATAACTGTTTACTCCACCATGGAACCCTGCCTCATGTGTTATGTAACCATGCTGTTAAACGGAATACGGAAAATAATTTACGGATACGAGGACTCTATGGGCGGTGGAACCGAACTTGACTTGCAGGCTCTCAACCCACTGTACAGTAAAATGTCTGTTGAAATTACTCCCCATATCCTGCGCATGGAGAGCCTTGAACTTTTTAAAAACTTCTTTAATGAACCTGCCAACATCTATTGGAAGGATAGTCCTTTAGCCCAATACACTCTTGCTCAGATAGATTCGGATACAAACAGATGAATCAACCGAAAGCCAGAACAGTAGGGTTCAAACAGGGGGAGAGAAACATCTTTTTTCATATTCTCACCGGTTGCAACCTGTCCTGCAGACACTGCTATATAAATACTGAACAGCATGGTTCCGGTACAGTATCCAGAGAGACCTTAGAAAAATGGCTTACTCTTTTTCAAAACAAAGAGAAGGCATCCAATGTTATTTTTCTGGGCGGCGAACCTACCATGCATAGTGATCTACCTCATGCCATAAGGTTTGCTAAAAAATTAGGGTATAGTTCTGTCACTGTTGATACCAATGGTTTTCTCTTTCATGATTTCCTCGATAAAGTTAAACCATCGGAACTCGATTTCTTAAGTTTCAGTCTCGACGGACCCAATCCCGAAGTCAACGATGCCCTTCGTGGTGAAGGCGTTTTTGAAACATGTACGAAAAACCTGCAGTCTGCAGTTGCCAGGGGATTCAACATCAGCCTGATCTATACGGTGAGTAAATTCAATATTGATCACCTGCATCAAATGGTGCCTTTACTTGTTGACTGGGGGGTGAAGCGCTTTTTTATCCAGGTAATCGGCATCAGGGGAAAAACTGCTGAAAACGGCGCAGATAAATGGCAGCTTACTCCGGAGGAATGGCTGGAAAAAATTCCGCAGGTTGCGGCTGAAGCTGCAGCACAAGGAATTACGGCTGTTTTCCCAAAGGTCTTTCTGGAACCAGAGGAAAAATTTGAATGTGCCGGCAGGGTGGCGGAAAACTATTTTATCTTTCCGAACGGCAGGGTTTATCAGTGTCCCCTCTGTGAGGACTACCCGGTAAACGCATTCAGGATTGAAGAGAACAGGCTGATCAAAAATGGAGGCTTTACCGAAAATAAACTTTTCTCCCTGGATATTCCTGAAGGTTGTGTAATCAATAAAATACTGCAGCCAGACAACCTACGCTATGATAGCGAAGGCAAACCCCTTTATAAAATTTCTTGCTGTCTTTTAAAGCAGGAGATGAGCAGCAGATAGAACTCAAGATATTTTCACTTTTTCAATGAAACGATTTTCTTAGCATCATTACAGAAGTGTTCGTGTATCTTGCCAGTGAATATTCTACCAAAAAAATCTGCCCCATTATTCCACCATGCTGCCACAAAATGAAATAATCCTCATTGTTGATAGGAATAATAATGTAACAGGCAGTGCACCCAGACACATAATGCGGGCCAAGGGACTCCCACATCGTGCAGCCTACATTCTTGTCTTTAACAGTCGTGGTGAACTCTTTGTCCAGAAGCGGACAACTACCAAGGACATCTATCCAGGCTATTACGATATCGCTGCCGGCGGAGTGGTCCTGGCCGGTGAAAGCTATAACCGGTCAGCAGTACGGGAACTTGCAGAGGAACTTGGTATCAATGGCATTTCTCTGACTTCGCATTTTACCTTTCACTATGAAGACAGTTCCAACCTGGTTTGGGGCAGAGTTTATTCCTGCGTTTATGATGGAGAAATCGCCCTGCAGGAAGAAGAGATAGAAAGCGGTTTTTTCATGACTCCGGACAAGGTGCTTGCACTCAGTGAAAAGGAATCGTTTACGCCGGATGGATTGTATGTGTTGAAGCGATATTTAAAATTAAAGAATAATTAGGTTTCAAGGTTGATAAAATCTCAACAACTCAATTTTGGGGCAAATGACCAAGAATTATCAACCACCCCTAAAAGGGGTTGACTATAAGATATCCCTGAAAAGGTCTTTGTGCACATAGTAATATATTGTCTTATTTACTTACGTTCATTTTGCTTGCCCAAAACGAACCAAAAAGGCAGCCGTTCACTTGTCCGCCAGAGGCGGATGACCTGCGCTGCTCGAATTTGTCGGGAGTTTAAAAACTCGCTTCGCTCAGACAGTTTAAACTCCTGATTCGCCAAATTCTGTGCTGCTCGGCGGCGTGAAATGGCATATAAAAAAACATTTTATTACTTTAATATTTGGTAGTATCTATCACGAACCTAACCACTTAGCGTAGCTGGAATCCACCGGCCAGCTAGTGGTTTAAGGTTATAATTAATAACTGAATGCTAATAGCTGGTTGCTGACAGCTATTATTAATCCTTCATTCTCACCAACTGCTCATAGGCTTCCGTAAGCCTGACAAACTCATCATGCTCCCCGCCCTTGTCAGGATGATGCTCATGCGCCTTCTGTCGGTACAACTTTGTTAAATCATTTTTGTTCATTGCATGAAGTTCTTTTCCTGAAATTCCGAAAATTTCTACAATCTCACTCATCTCAACATTTACCCGCTGCTCCGGAGGGTTGTGAAATCGTTTCGAATTAATGAAATTCTGCAGATACTCTTCCCAGGCAGAGCCACCGTCAAACTCATAATCAAAAAACTTGACCGCATATCTAACAAGATACTCATGCAATCTTTCTTCTTTTTTTAAACCGGCCCAGAATAATTCATCCCTGTGTAATTTGCACAGATCCTTGATAAATTTCCTGTCTAATGCATCCTGGTCGAGAGCTTGCGGTATTAAACGGGCGGATGAACTTGCAAAGTAGCGCTGCAGGTCAAAAATTACATACGTATACTGTTTGTACTCCCGTGGACTCAGACAATTTTCAAGTTTTATAAAGTACTGTTCGATCTCATCTCTGGACTTATTCAGAATTTCTTTAAAATATCGAAGCGGCAGCAGACTGATTCTACGCTGGTCTTCAGCTCCGCTTCGCAGATAATACAAACGATGTTTGTCAAAAATATGTACATTCTCCTTCCCCGGGATTTCCTTTTCCCCTCTCCTGCGCTTAGTTCTCATGCCACGACAATGAAAGGGTTCCAGTTTCTGCCTGATCTCATTTCTAATAAATTTCCAGAAGAGTTCCTCAAGCTCACAGAGGTCATAGGTAAGGCCTTGTTCTTCAATCTGTTCTGTCACCCTCTCGTCAATATAAAATGAATTACCTCCGGGATATTTTATATAATCCCAAGGAGACCTGCCCAGATCATAGAGGTCCCGACTCATCCAGCAATTGGAATCAGGATCGTACCGGGAATCTCTGAGCACATACTTTTTTCTCCCTTTTATGGTATGTTCTGCAAGATACAATGTCAGATTCCTTCAATCCGAGAATTCATTACAAAAATCATATAATATAATAATATAAACATAATGAAAAAGGATGACCTTATAATATTCATCATTGGCCTCTTGCTGCTGGCGGGCATGCTCTTCACCATTTTTTTTGGTGGGGAGAAAAGTCTGCATGGTGTAGGAACTCTTTTGGATGTCCGGCCGGAAAAGGAAAAAACATTTAAAAAAGTAACAACGCTTGATTTAGATCAAAGTCAGCCCTGGCCCATTTAAGTATTATGGCCATATGAGAGAAAGCCCTACACCAGAAAATAATCTCATCAGGCCAAGGTGGGTTAAAAAACTAAGATTCCTTATTCAGGCCGGGTTTGCACTTTTCTGCCTGTATGCAGGATACCGCTTCTACCTTTTCTATCTCTGGGGTACAGGACAATCATCAACATATGTACCCAGGCCCCCTTCGGTGGAGGCATTTCTCCCCATCAGTGCTCTTGTAGGTTTAAAAAGGCTTATCTTAAGCGGGCACTACGATATGATCCACCCGGCCGGTCTCACAATTTTTCTGGCCGCCCTGTGTATCGGACTTCTTCTGCGCAAAGGTTTCTGTGGCTGGATATGCCCTGTCGGTTTTGCTTCAAATCTGGCGGAAAAAATGGGCAGAAAACTGAAGATTCTTTGGCAGCCTCCTATCTGGCTGGACCTGCCACTTTTATCTCTGAAGTATCTGCTGCTTTTTTTCTTTCTCTATCTTATTGTCGGGAAAATGACTCTTGAGCAAATCGAGTCTTTCCATAACTCTCCATACAACATTGCAGTTGATGCCAAGATGCTTCTCTTTTTTCTGGCTCCCTCAGGACTGTCTGCCGGAATCATGTCGTTCCTCGTTGCCGTCTCATTTGTTATCCGTAACTTCTGGTGTCGCTATCTCTGCCCCTACGGTGCACTTCTGGGGCTTCTCTCTCTTGTCAGCCCTTTCCAGATCAAACGGGACCAGGATACCTGTATTGACTGCAAAAGGTGTGAAAAAACCTGCCCGGCCTCAATCTCCTTAACCACAAAAAAAACCATACGCACTGCGGAATGCATCGGCTGCACTGAATGTGTAGCCGTCTGCCCGGTTGATGACTGCCTGACCCTGGCATTACCCCGTAGAAAGAAAAACTCCATTCTGCTGCTGCCTGCTGCTGTCCTCACCACGTATATCCTTTTCTATGCTGTCTCTCTCCTGACCGGGCACTGGTACAGCGATGTCCCACCGGAAGTTATGAAAAAATTCTACAGCATTATTGCAGAACTTCCCCATCCTTGATTTTTTTTTAGTTTTTTATCTTTATTTATGTAAGTATAAATACCCATCATGTATATGAATCATTTTTAAGTTGTAAACTGCTTTAAAAAAAAGGTACAAATCGCTGAGCTTAAATTATAGAGGGTAATTTTCACTACTTTACTTTTTAAGAAAATATTAAAAGGAGGGAAAATGAAACGCTTATTCAGGGGTACTATCTGGGGACTTCTTGCTGTTCTGATTTTATCTGTCAATGCCTGGGGCTTTGGGCGTAAAACGATTATCAAGGTCGGCATCAATGCCCCAATAACAGGCGATATCCCCAAGGTTGGCGAGGGGACAAAGTATGCTGCCAAAATGTGGCTGGAGGATATCAATAAGGCAGGCGGCATCGAGGTTGGCGGCAAGAAATATCCGGTGGAACTGGTAATTGAAGACAATGAATCCAAGGCAGAGTCTGCTGTAAAGGCCAATACAAAGATGATCACAGAGGATGAGGTAATGGTTATCGTTGGTCCCCAATCTTCCAAGCAGGCGGTTCCCGCCGGCGATGTGGCAAATAATTATGAGACTCCCATGATTACTCCCTGGTCGACGAATCCGGATTCCACCAAGGATCGTCCTTTTGTTTTCCGGGGCTGCTTCCTTGACCCTTTCCAGGGACCGGTTCTGGCGAACTTTATCACAGAGGAATTCGGCTTCACCAAGGCAGCCGTGCTTTATGACGTTGCCAGCGATTACCCCAAAGGTCTTGCAGAATTTTTTAAGATTGCCTGGGAAAAAATCCATGGGGCCGGATCTGTTGTCGCCTATGAAAGCTTTACCACAAAGGATGCAGATTTCAGTTCACAGTTGAGCAATATAACTCAATCCGGAGCCCAGGTGCTTTTTACTCCCCAATACTATAATGAAGTTGCTCTGATTGTACAGCAGGCCCACGAACTTGGCTGGACCGGGCCCATTGTCGGCAGCGATTCCTGGGGTTCTGCCGAAACCGTAACCCTTTGCGGCAAGGACTGCTACGGCCTCTTCTTTTCCACCCACTACGCTGCTGCCGGGGCCAAGGGCGCAACCAAGGAATTTATTGACCGCTATGAAAAAACATACGGTTATACCCCTGACGATGTCGCAGCTCTTACCTGGGATTCCCTGCGCCTTGTTCAGCAGGCCATTGAAAACTCAGGTAAAATAACCGGCAAGATCAAGAAAGACCGCAAAGCTGTTCGTGATGCCCTGGCGCAGATCAAGAATTTCAAAGGCATTACCGGAGATATGACCTTTACGGAAGAAGGAGATCCAAGCAAGTGCGCTGTTATTGTCAGAATCAGTGACAAAGGAGAATACGAATTTTATAAATCAGTCTGTCCGAATTAATTGTTTACTGTTCATTTTCTTTGCTTGTCTTTATGCCCTGTTTTTAAGGGTGCAAAGAAAACGAACCAGCAGCGAAGCGGCGAAAGATAGGGAACCTCAAAAAACATTACGAGGGCTATTTAAAAGCCATATCACGCAGCCGAGTAGCACAGAAAAGATCAGATCAGCGCGAGAGGTAAGCGGAGCCAGGAAAAGGCGAAGACTCCGACTGCCTGAGCCGCTGAAGGCGGCGAGTTTAGCAGCGCCTGATCTTTTCGAGCAACGCAGGGTTTTCCGCTGCAAGCGGAACAAGTGCTCGGCTGCCCTTTTTGCGTTCCTTTTTGGGCAAACAAATAGGAACAAATAAATAATTTAGAAATGGTTTTATCCCTTTTTTTTTTATTGGCATATCAAACTGACAACGGTTGACAGGACACACTGTCAATAACCAGCATCACATATGCTGATAAAAAAGAAAATATATAAAAACTTATGGACCTTTTTCTCCAAAACATTATAAACGCCCTGCAATGGGGGAGTTTCTATGCCCTGATCGCCCTTGGGTATTCCATGGTGTACTCCATCCTGATGCTGTTCAACTTTGCCCATGGTGATATCTTTATGGTTGGTTCATATATTGGTTTCGGCGTGGCGACAGCCCTGCTCGGGTTTGCCGCCATGACCGGAATCCCCCTGCCCGGCTGGCTGATACTCATACTGACAATTATTTTTACCATGTTCTTTACGTCTTTTGTGGGGATATTTATAGAACGGGTTGGGTACAGACCCCTGCGTGAGGCACCCCGGGCTTCTGCTGCTATTACCGGACTTATGATCGGTATTATTCTGGAAACAGGCAATCTTGCCATTCTTGGAGCTCAAAGACTCAGTTTTCCCCAGCTCATAGAGTCAGCCACATATCAGTTCGGCGGCGTCTATGTCACCAACAAAAAAATACTTATCGTCGGGGTTTCACTCGGGCTCATGTTTCTGCTGCACCGGTTTATCCAGAAAAGTAAATGGGGTATGGCTATGCGTGCCATGTCCTTTGATTTTCAGGCTGTTCCCTTAATGGGTATTTCGATAGACAAGATCGCACCGCTCACCTTTGCCATTGGTTCTGCTCTGGCTGCTGCTGCGGGTATACTGTATGGCCTTGCTTACCCTGTGCTCGATCCGTACATGGGAATCCTGCTGGGCTGGAAAGCTTTTGTCGCAGCTATTCTCGGCGGCAGAGGATCTATTCTTGGTGCTGCCCTTGCCGGTTTTCTGCTAGGTTTTATCGAAATTTTTTCTGCCTGGGTATTTCCCTCAACTTTCAGGGACGTCATTGCCTACTCCATTATTCTCCTCATACTGACCTTGCGGCCCCATGGTTTCTTTGGACAGGCGCACTCTACCCAACTCAGATTGTAACCTGAATCCGTGACGGAAAAATTAACAAAAAATGGAAGAAGTGATCGGAAAAACTCAACATCCTAAAAAGCGATTCAGGGCATGGCTGCAAAAACTGGCCGGTGGCATTCCTCTCATCGGCTGGTTTTTTAGTATCTTTTGTGCTGTCCTGATCGAATATTTCCTGGGTGATCTCATATCCTACTATTTTGGTCTCCCGAAAATTCCGGTACTTTTCGGCTTTCTTACCGTCCTTAAAAAACCCCTGCTTATACCTGGCATAATCGGCTATATGATCCTGGTATACGGACTGCCTATTCTGTTTATTGCCAAATTATTGCGAAAACCGGCAAACAAACTGGCTGCCTTTCTCGATAAAGGACCTGTTTCCATTGGGGCCGTGATACATCTCGGCCTTTTCTACTTCGCAATGCACCTTTGGGCTGACCTGAGTGATTACCGGCTGCTGGTATTAAAACTCACCATGATTGCCATAATGCTGACACTCAGTATCAACGTCATCAATGGCTACATGGGTGAATTTTCCTGCTCACACCCGGGATTCATGGCCCTTGGTGCCTATGGTGCATCAACCTTTACACTACTGCTCTTCGCCAATGACAAACTGTTCGGCGATGCCCTGCTTCCTCAAGCGCTTGGCCCCTATTTCTTTCCCCTGGCCTTAATTATCGGCGGCTTGATTGCAGCACTTGGGGCACTGGTCATTGCTATACCGTCGTTTCGCACCCGCGGTGATTATCTTGCCATCATATCCCTGGCTTTTCTGTTTATCGTCAAAAGCCTTATAGAAAACCTCGAATTCGTCGGCGGTCCACGAGGCATGTCCAGCCAACCCAATTATTCCAACCTGCCCATGGTCTTCACTGTCATGGTCCTGTGTATCTGGATAATCAATAATTTCGTGCGCTCTACAATGGGTAAGGCCTTGAATGCGGTGCGCGATAATGAATTGGCTGCTGAGGTCATGACAGTAAATACCCGTAAAACTAAAATCATTGCCTTCATGTTCGGTGCTTTCTGGGCCGGTGTTGCAGGCGGCCTTTTTGCCCATGTTCTGCGCTATGTAAACCCTGGATCATTCGGTATCCAGCGTTTGGCAGAAATTCTGGCCATGGTTTATTTCGGTGGTCTCAATTCTGTTACCGGTTCCATTGTCGGAGCAGTCAGCATCAGCATCTTAAGCGAGGCCTTGCGTCCTCTGGAAATCTATAAGTGGATCATTATACCGCTGCTTCTTATTCTGGTGATGCTCTTTCGCCCCACAGGCCTTATTGCCTTTACCGAGTTCAACCCCAAAGAGCTTATGAAACCCAAAACGAAAATAGTTGAGGATGAGTAATATGGCATTACTGCGGGTTGACAATATGACTCATTTTTTCGGGGGATTGAGAGCTGTCCACAACTACAATCTCATTCTCGAGCCGGGTCATATAGTGGGACTTATCGGGCCGAACGGTGCCGGTAAAACCACGATCTTCAATCTCATCTCAGGCATCCACACTCCGACAGAGGGAAATATTGAACTTGACGGCCACAACCTCATCGGTCATCGGCCCCATAAAATTGCCTCCATGGGTTTGGGCCGCACTTTTCAGAATCTTCTGCTCTGGCGCCATATGACTGTTCTGGAGCATGTAAAAATGGCCTGCTACTCTCAGCTGGAATATGGTGTCCTTGGCGCTTTTTTCGGTTCCAGAAAATGCCATAAGGAAGAAAAACGCATCACCTCAAAAGCCATGCACCTGCTGGAAATTTTTAATGTAGCGGAGTTCAGTTCGCAGCTTGCCGTCAGTCTACCCTACGGTGCCCAAAGACGCCTGGAAATGGCCCGGGCCATGGCAACAAACCCGAAAGTTCTTTTCCTGGATGAACCCACAGCCGGAATGACACCTGATGAACTCAACCGCATGATTACCATTATCAGGAAAGTACACCAGGATTTCGATGTTGCAATTTTTATGATCGAGCACCGCTTAAAATTTGTTATGGAGTTGTGCGAAAGGATACAGACTCTTGTTTTCGGAGAAGTTATTGCAGAAGGAACACCTGAAGAGATTAAGAATAACCCCCAGGTAATTGAGGCCTATCTTGGCAAGGAGGATGTCACCTGATGCAGTTGGAAATCAAAAATCTGCAAGTCTCCTATGGCAAGATCAAGGCGCTTCACGGTATTGATTTTACCATCGATAAAGGTGAGATCGTCTGCATCATCGGGGCCAACGGGGCCGGTAAAAGCACTGCACTTCGCGCCATTTCCCGGTTGCTTCCGGCAGGCAACGGCTCTGTCATGAACTTTGAAGACAAGAACCTTTTGCAGTACCAACCTGATAAAGTTGTCAGTGAACTGGGTATTTCCCATGTACCTGAAGGTCGCCGCCTGTTCGGTAACCTGACGGTGATGGAAAATCTGAAACTGGCAACCTTTGCCCGCAAAGACAAAGAAGTAATTGCAAAAGATTTTGAACAGGTCTTTTCGATTTTCCCAAGACTCAAAGAACGAATATCCCAGATGGCAGGCACCTTAAGCGGAGGAGAGCAACAGATGCTTGCTGTGGGAAGGGCCTATATGAGCGGCCGCAAATTAATGCTTCTGGATGAACCTTCCATGGGGTTGGCACCTCTACTCATGCTCTCCATGTTTGAAGCTCTCAAGGAAATAAACAGGGAAGGCACCACAATTTTACTCGTTGAACAGAATGCACGTCTGGCACTCAAATTTGCCAAACGTGCTTATGTACTTGAAAACGGCAGCATGGTCATGGAAGGTCCATCTGAGGACCTGCTTCACAACCCTGAGGTAAAAAAAGCATATTTGGGTGGTTGAGATCTTATACTGCTAAAAGTAATTATGTTCTCAGGACTGACAGGTCTATCAATAAAGGCTGAAAACAGAGGGGAAAAACATCATTCTCACCATGAAGACAAAAAGCTATATTGTGATCTTTTTCTGGCTGCTAATCGTCGGCGGGGCATTTGCAATAAATTATTCCAATCAGACAAGAGCGCATCAGGAACTTGCATTCCAGACCACACGGGTACTTTTCAATCAGATAGTTCTCGGCAGGGCATGGAATTCCGGACATGGAGGGGTGTATGTCCCGATAACTGCAAACACTCAACCTAACCCTTACCTGGATGACCCGCTCCGTGACCTTGAAACCCTTGAAGGGGGCAAACTGACGAAAATCAACCCCGCTTTCATGACCCGCCAGATTGCAGAAATTGCCTCCCGGAAAAATGGAGTTCAGTTTCACATAACCAGCCTCAAACCAATTCGGCCTGACAATAAACCTTTAGAATGGGAAAAAAACTGGCTTATGTCTTTTGAAAATGGAGCCAGGGAATTTGGTGCTTTTATTCAGAACAATTCAGGGACCAGCTTCCGTTACATGGCTCCACTTATTACCGAACAGAGTTGCCTTGGGTGCCATGCAAAACAGGGGTACAAACTCGGTGATATTCGTGGAGGCATAAGTGTGACTCTACCCTTTTTCCCCAAAGCGGATTATTTGTCGCTATTAATGGGTTATGGCGTTGCTGCCCTGCTCGGCAGTATTATTATTTTTATAGCAGGACAAATGCTGGATAAAAAAGAAAGGGAGCAGCAGGAACTCATAAAAAACTTGCAGGAGGCCCTTCGTGAGATAAAAACATTACAGGGCATTGTTCCCATCTGTTCATTCTGCAAAAAAATCCGTGATGATAAAGGCTTCTGGAGTCAGGTCGAATTCTATGTCTCGCAACATACAGATGCTGAATTCAGTCACGGCATCTGTCCGGATTGCAGAAAAAAGCATTACCCCGAATTATATGACAAGAAAAAAGAATAGCCGGTCCT
The DNA here is from genome assembly GCA_042576125.1 of Thermodesulfobacteriota bacterium. Taxonomy (GTDB): domain Bacteria; phylum Desulfobacterota; class Desulfobulbia; order Desulfobulbales; family BM004; genus BM004. The sequence goes on along the minus strand of JBHPCH010000055.1, from coordinate 5,122 downwards.
AACTAACAATCACACCAACGCATCAAAGCCTTTCAAGGGTAACCTTTTGCCAGAATACTTCAGCCTGAAACTGCAATAAAAAAAGCCGGCCCGGAACATTCCCCAACGTCCCGGCCGGCTTTTCGGAATACCTTATTGTTTTACTTGGAAATATTACTTAACAGTGCTTCTGGAGTAACAAGTTCCCTTACTCCGTGGGCATGGTGGTCATCATACTTGTTATGACTGCACCATTTGCTGAAATCATCAATATCAAGCGTATCGCAGGTTGTTTTCACATCCCAGGTAACCTGGAAAGGTGAACAGTGCTCATTGCTGTAACTGGTTCCGGTTGTAGAGCCGGTATACACAACCGTCGGATCATTGTGACTGATAGGCTCTGTATCGGAAAATTTCTGTTCACCGTTGTTCTCAAGCAACAGCACCTGGGCCGCGACCCTCAACTCGGGATTGGAGCAGGTGGTGGTCATACAGGCACTCAGACCGCCGCCCATAGGTTTAACGCCCTCGGAATTAATATCACAGGTTGTATAAACCCAGTGAACCTCAATGGTATCTCCGGGAGCGATACCGTCACATTCATTGTATTCGGCATGCTCACGGGAAAGACGGCCAGCGGCTGGCTCCTGGCAGGCCCAACCGGAATGGTCTCCATCCTCAACAAATGTCGAATACGCTGCGGCCTTGTGTTCGGCGTTACGGTGAAAATGGACATTACAGAGATTCATCTCGGAAATTTCCGGTGCCTTTGCAAACATAACCTGGTTGCTGCCGGCTGTGAGGTCTATGTCCCGGGGCGCCTGCGGTCCCGCACCGATACATTTGTTCTCCTCCTTAGGGGCATGATGCTTATTATCACTGGCGTATGAATTGCTGACCAATGCAACGCTTATTAACAACGCTAATCCTATTGACCTCATTTTAAAACCTCCCTTTTTTAAAAAAATTACCTTATAAGACGATATTTCACCTGAAAAAAATGAATGGAAATTCATTTCTAGGCTGCCATTTATTGCTACTTCTCAACAAATTTGTCAAGTAAAATTATATGCAAATCAACATACTTGTTTTTGGAAGCCAAATAATGAAAATTCTCTTGGCATGAGTTTTGAAGGCTACAAGAGAAATTAGTAACAGACAGCATAAAATACTACTTCCGATTTTGAATTGATTATGCATTGCCCATAATATCAGCTCCAAAACCACATTGTAGAAATCTCAAGTTGACTTTTTATCTCTAACAATTAGTATATTTAGAATATAGTTGATATAATATTTAGCATACTCACTCTTTCTGTCTTTTACAGTCATTTATATTTGCTTCTTTCATGGTAAACAGCAAAAAACTCATTCACATTCTGATTTTCGCTTTTCTGTTTTTATTCTTTATTGAGACAGCCCATCATAATTATCTTCTATTTCACAGCACAGTTGAGCTTTTCAGTATTTTTGTCGCATTTGGTATTTTCGTTATTGCCTGGAACTCCCATAAATTAATTGATAATAATTACATTCTGATTCTCGGGATCGCTTATCTGTTTATCGGGGTTCTTGACCTCCTTCATACTTTTTCTTACAAAGGCTTAGGAATTTTCCCTTCCTACAGTGCCAACCTTCCGACTCAACTTTGGATTGCATCTCGATACATTGAAAGCATTACCCTTCTTATTGCTCCTTTCTTCATTGGAAAATCCTTGCGAATTCCTCTTTTGTGTTGTGTGTATGCTTCTATCACCTTCCTGTTTATTGGAGCCATTTTTGTCTGGGACATTTTCCCTGCCTGCTATATAGATGGATTCGGTCTGACACCATTCAAAAGGTACAGTGAATATCTCATCTCCGCCTTCCTGTTTGCTGCTATCATAGGCCTGCTGAAGAAAAAAGAGGAGTTTGAGCCTTATATAATTAAGTTAATAGTTGCATCCCTGGTTTTCTCGATCATTTCAGAACTTGCTTTTACCTTTTACATAAGTGTTTATGGATTCTCAAATTTCATAGGTCATTTGTTCAAACTTCTCTCCGTCTATTTTATTTATCTCGCCTTGATAAAAACCGGGCTTCAGGAACCCTATAATCTCCTCTACAGGAACCTCAAACATTCTGAAAAGCGTTTCCGCCTGCTTGCAGAAACATCTCCTATCGGCATCTGCCTTTCAGATGAAAATAAAAAATGTCAGTATGTAAATAACACATGGACAAAAATGACCGGCATCAAGGTTGCGGACGCAATTGGGATGCCGTGTGAACAGGGGGTGCATCCAGAGGACAGAAACCATTTACTTGCCTCCTTTCAAAACATGTCACTATCAAATGAACGTGAGAGCATTGAATACAGATTCCAGACTCCTGACGGACAGGTAACTTGGGTTTATGGGTTTATGGCAACCATGAAAAATGAGGTTGGAGAAATCCAGGGCTACATGAGGACAGTTACTGATATAACTGACAGAAAAAAAGCAGAAGAAGAACTGCTTGCCCTTTCGGCGAAAATTAAAAAATTTTCCTACTCCATAACCCATGACCTTAAAAATCCGGTAAGCGTTATAAGTTGGATTTCAGATTCCTTAAACCAGAGATACAGACACCTGTTAGATGATAGAGGGAAGGAATTCTGCGACATAATAATAAGCTCATCAAAACAACTTTTTACCCTTATTGAAAAAATAAACACCTATGTTTCCAGCGGGGAAAATCAGCTGCATCTGGAAAAATTCAAGCTCATTGAGATTCTGTCCTCCCTTGAAGATGAATTTAAACCACGGCTCACCGAAAAACAGGTAAAATTCTCAATATACAGAGGCACAAAGGAAATCAAGGCTGACAAACTGGCCATAATGAGGGCCTTAAGAAACCTCGTTGAAAATGCCTGTAATTATGGAGGCAGCAAACTTGCTGAAATAAAAATTAAATACAGGGACGACAAAAACCATCATTTACTCTCTGTCAGCGATGATGGAGTCGGTATTGATTCAAAGAACGACAAGGATATATTCAAAGAATTCATTAGATCGCCGACATCTGCCGGAACTCAGGGAAGCGGCCTGGGCCTGGCTATTGTACAGGAAGTTGCCTCCCGGCATGGTGGAAAAGCCTGGCTTGAAAATAATGACAATAAATGGACTACTTTCTATCTGGCAATTGCAAAACAATTATAATCCAGGGAGCGCCATAGACCCTGTTCTGTTTCGTAATACTCAAAGTTCTGCTTGTAGGCAAGCAAACCTCGCAAGCCCGGTATCTCCTCTCCTCAGACTCCCTAATATTTGGATTTATGGTAGTCTATCTGACTGTTAATTGTATTCTGGATTTCCTTGTTAAGTTCTAAACCCTGAAGTATGGCAATAAAAGTAATCCACTCGGCCCTTGAGCGCCCTTCCGGTTTTTCCTCGCCGGTTTTTTTCTTCTTCGGCAATCCATTAGGATGACAGACTTTGCAGTTCTTTTCGTAAATCTGCATATTTCTTTTCTCCCTCTGTACGTGATAAGCCCGAAGATTGTTGACGTCCTTCAACCGTAAACCTTCTCCCAGTTCCTCATTGGCAAGAGCAATCAGTCCATTCAGCTGAGGGGTGGAACTGCGGGAAACTGCTTCTCCTGAATTTTCAAAATGGCAGAGCCAGCACTTGCCGTAAAAAATCCTGGCCATAGCGAGTTCCCGCCGATGGAAATAGGCTGCCAATAGATTGATTTTTTCGTTGGTGATCAGTTCCGGTGCCTTCTGCTGCATACGCTTGATCGTTGCAAGCCACTGCTCTTCAGATTTACTGCGGTTATTAATACGTTTATCATCGTGGCATCTGGTGCAGGTCTCTTTAAAGGCGTTAATCTCTCTCTGTTGCTCGGTCACGTGAAAGTCAACAAGCCTGTTCGCTTCCTGGTCGGTTATTTGACCTTTACTGTAATACTGCATCCGCTTGATGGTCTGAGCCCACACTTCCGGGTCCTGGATAACGCTGAAGGCCCTTTTGAGCTCGTGACATGAGGAGCATTTTTCCATAAACAGCACTACTCCTTTTTTCATGTCATCATCTTTCTTTATACCCGGCTGAATACCCAAAACTTGACCAAATGCACCTCTGAGATTTTCTTTCAAAGCTGCCTGATGGGATTGCATATGATAACTGACAATGATCTCAACATCCTCGTCTTCAATAGTATTGCCTGCTTTATGCTGCATGCGCTTGATAATCGCCCTGGCCTGATCAGGAGTCAAATTCTGCTCCAGAAAAACCTTGCCCGGATGGCATTTCTGGCATTTTTCATTAAATATTGCAGCCTCCTGCTTTTGCCGCGCCACGTGGTATTTCACCAGAAGCTCAATTTCTTCCGGGTTGACAGCAGCATCATGCTCTTCTTTCATCCTGGTGATGGTGTCAAACCAGACTTCTGCAGAGCGAGATTTCCGTAAGGCCAATTCAGGATCATGGCATTTGGAGCATTTTGATTTAAATAGTTCAGCTCCGGCAGGAGGGATGATAATGGTATTCTGGACAGCCTGAGGCTGACAGCCGGAGTTGACGAACATGGAGAGTATCACGAACAGAACTGACAGGCTGACCAGGTTCGAAAGCACTTTGTTTTTGGGTGAAAAAAAATATTTTTCTTCTTTCATCAGGCTTCCCCGAGTATTGATTCTAAGTGTAAGTCTTACCGCAAAATAAAATCGAAATATTTGATTTCAAAGACATAAATTAAAATTTATGTTCCCTCTTCGCCTTTTTTAACAGTGTTATATATTATTTAATAATTCGCAAACCTTATTCTGTCAGAGTACTATCTGAAAGAAGAGTTAACAAAGCGGTGAAATGTAATACTGAATAAATATATATGGCCCTTTTTCTCCTGACTTTCCTCCTGATATATGGCAGCTTCCACCTTTATTTCTTTCTGAAGGCAAAAGCTGCATTCAATTTGCATGGATGGTTTTTCTTTCTTCTTGCATTTTTTTTGCTCGTCATGGTCGTAGCACCGATCCTTGTCAGGATTTCGGAGCAGAGTGGCTATGATCAACTGGCTATGTTCATAGCTTACTTCGGGTATACCTGGATGGGCATAATCTTTCTTTTCGCAGCAACCTCCCTTGCAGTAGATTGCTGCCGTATCATTATCTCTATTTCAAACC
>JBHPCH010000054.1:0-16919 GCA_042576125.1 Thermodesulfobacteriota bacterium | reverse complement strand
TTTTTTAGCCATATCCTGATGCCTTTTTTTAAGCAGAAACCAGGCGGATATGCCAACCACAAACAATGAAGCAACCTGGAAACTTGAGGTTGTCGTGTGGGTGAACTTACTGATGGCAACAGGTGAAAGCAGTACCTCCCAGAAGTTCTGCATTTCAAAGCGGGCCTTGTCAGGATTAAATGCCATGCCGACCGGATGCTGCATCCAGGCATTTGCCACGAGAATCCACAGTGCAGAAAGGTTTGGTGGCAAACAGATGTGTTTTTTTAGAAACCCGTTCCCAACCGAAGAGCATGACCGCGAAAAAAGATGCTTCGAGGAAGAAGGCGAATATGCCCTCAGCAGCCAGCGGGGCTCCAAAGATGTCGCCCACCATCCATGAATAATTTGACCAGTTTGTGCCGAATTGGAACTCCAGAATAATTCCTGTGGCAACTCCAATGGCAAAGTTGACGGCAAAGAGTATCATCCAGAATTTAGTTATTCTTTTCCATTCTTCTTTTCCGGTTTTGACATACAGTGTTTCAAAAAAGGCCAGAAGAAATGAAAGCCCGAGGGTGAGCGGCACAAAAATCCAATGGTACATGGCTGTCAGCGCAAACTGCGCCCTGGCCCAGTTCACCATGGTAAGATTTAACGGATCAATCATGGTAATCTCCAGTTTTGTTTCTGAGTTGGTATTTGTGTTAAATGAGCAGAGACATGGTCAGCTCTATCCACGTCGTTTGTAAAATTGTCGTGCAGGTAGTCCGGGAAGAAAAATAATTTAAGAACTCCGAATATGATCAGAAGCTTTATCAGGATAATAGCCCACAGGGTCCTGCCGAGACGCATGCGGCGAAATCCTTCCACATAAAAGAAGACAAGTCGTTCAACCGATTTTTTCATTGCATTTTTTTTGCTTGTTCTCAGGAAAACTGCTCAGGCCTGGCATAAAAAAATTACCAGACTGCCCTGAGTTTGTGCTCCTTGCGGAGACGATCCACTTTCCGTTCAAGCTCTGTACGCCATCCTGCATGAATGCGGGCTGCAGAAGGGGCGATGAGTTCCGGCAGGCCGTAAACCAGACGGTCTGATGCAGAGCTTGCCTCGATAACCGCCTCAATGGAACGGGCCCCGAATTTATAATGTGCCAGTAGAAGCCGCAGAAGAAGGCCCGAGGTCTTGCGCGCTGCCTTTTTCCAGTGTGTATCCATCTGGTGGGCAATGATAAAAGCCCTTTTTATAAGAATGCGGTGCAAATCCTCAAGTTGCTGATCAGTGGCGGATTCCTGCAGCAGTGAGTCGTCAATTTCAATGCCGTCAATGTCGAGCACTACCCGTAACCGGCTCATAAAATCCGGAATTTTCAAGGTTTTAACAAGTTGGGCTGCGTGTGGGTCGTCCTGACTTAACAGTTCCTCCATTCCGGCCCAGTTGGATTTGACCCCGCCTGCAAAAACGAAAATGGAGCGGCCGATATAATACGGGGTACCGTGCACATAGGTGACACCGTCCTGCATTGATGGCAGAAAATAGCGCAGATAGCCGAATTCATGGTTGTCATAACGACAGTCGAATTCATCCCAGAAGACAATGGGAACCTTGCCCCGGGCAACAGAGGCACGGATTGGTTCTATGGCTGAATTTATTTCCTCGGGTTCATCAAACTGGGTCATATTGAACTCGAAAAAATCAAAGGGGTTGGTATCAAGTTTACTGGAAACGACCCGGGCCACCTCCTTGACTGAAAAGGACTTTCCTGAACCTGGCGGGCCAAAAACTCCTATGCAGAGAGGCCGTTGGAATGTCTCCTTTGAGACATAACTGTCCATTATGTTCTGCAGGGTAATAACCGGGTCCAGTTCTGCAGGGTCCATGGTGCGGAGGTTGCCGACCCGGAAGAGGCGAAAGTCTTCAAAGCCTTTTTTCCAGCTGACCTCTTCCTTGAGGTGGTGCAATACGTCCAGGATGACCGGTATGGGACCGGGAATCATGTCGATCGCAGGAGTAGCCGGACCAATTGCCGCCGGAAGTTTTTGAGGAAAAAAAGAACGCAGGGCTCTTTTCTTGTCCTCGTTCCAAATCTGGCTGGCAACAAGTTCCAGGCTTTCGGCAAAATCAGGCGAACTTTCCGGAAGCTCAATGAAACCGGGATCATTGGTGGATTCAATATAGGAACAGGGGACCCCACCGGGAAAAACAGAGGAAAAGTCCAGTTCCGGAAATTCGAGGCTGTCACTGAAAAAATAGCCTTGTTCATAGAGAAGTTGCCAATTATCAAGAACCCGCCTGGAAAAATCATAAAAATAGTTGCGGCAGAAATCCCGGCAGCCGATTTCCAGAAAATCCATGGCCATCATGGAAGTTACCAGAGTGTCGTGGGCAGGGACAGAGCCTTTATGGCGTGGCGCACTTTTCTGGGGCAGGCAGCCTTCCTGGTATCTGAAAAAAACACCGTCCGGGCCTCCATATAAAATGCCGTAGGGAAACATTTCCACCACAATATGGCAGAGAAAACGGTTGTTTTTTTCATCCCAGAGACCAATTTCTTCAGTGCGCAAGGCGCGCAGGGACATGGCCACAATGGTCTCCCAGGTGACGGAACTGTCCATTTCCATCCGTGTTGTTTCCAGGTCTGACAGCCTGCAGAAGAGAAAAAAGCACTTGCCGAACTCTTCTGCCCATTCCTGCCAGTGAGCAATGCCGATGCCCATGCCTATCACCCAACTTTCAGGGTTAAGGGATTTTATGCGCTTGGCCACCTGGGGAGGCCAGCCACCATCATCTATAATGAGTATACCGTGGTTGTTGCTTAACGTTTCAACGTTAGCATCATCAATGACTAAAGTTTCAGGTTCTTTTCGTCTGCCTTCAGGAGGAAGAATTTGATGCACCATAAACCAGCCATGACCCAGCTCTTCTGTTGAAGGATCTTTTTTGCGGAAAATTTGAAAGATTTCTTTTGGTTCACCGTAAGTATGGGTGCGAACCCTGGGAGTCATATCTGTTGATGTTAGGTAGGATGCAAGCCAGGTTAAGCACTGGTCTAAACGCCCGTTATCAATACTCACCTTGCCGGCCATCAACTCAATAAAGTCACCGGGATTATAACCGTATGCAGGAAGGCTTCCCTCCGGGAGCAGACTGACCTCTTTGATAGGCAGGTTATTGACTTTAACATCAGAGCCGAGCAGAAGCAGATTAGGCTTTTTTTCTTCCTTGAGCATAATATTTTATCATCCCTTGCTGTAGTTTTATTTTGGCACTGGAGATTGCATGAGCACCCGGAGGACCATGCAACATCCAATGCTGAAGGAGAGAATTAAGAGTTATGTTTGGAAAGATAATCGGCCACACCTTCTGGTGTCGGTTTCATGGCTTCTTCGCCAGGTCTCCAGTTTGCGGGACAGACATCGCCATGTTCTTCAAAAAACTGCAGGGCATCTATGACCCGTAATGCTTCTTCTACATTCCTGCCAAGCGGCAGGTCATTTACCAGTTGATGGCGTACGACACCTTCTTTGTCCACCAGAAAAAGACCGCGAAGGGCGACTCCGCCGTCCAGCAGGACACCGTAATCGGTTGAGATGGATTTTGAGATATCTGAAATCAGAGGGAACTGGACCGGTCCGATACCGCCCTGGTCAACCGGTGTGTTTTTCCAGGCCAAATGGGTGTAGATGGAGTCAACTGAAACGCCAAGCACTTCACAGTTCTTGGCCTTGAAATCATCCAACTGCTTATTAAAGGCTAAAATCTCAGAGGGACATACAAATGTAAAGTCCAGGGGATAAAAGAAAACGAGAACATGTTTACCCCGAAAGGAGGAAAGGGAAACGGTTTCAAAGCTGTTGTTGGGCATAACAGCTTCAGCTTCAAACTCAGGAGCTTGCTTGGTTACCAGACACATACTTGTTACCTCTAAAAGTTATGGTTTACGTTATATTTTTTAAGTTTTTCCGGGAAATTGAACAATTCCTCCCGGTATCACGCAGCACGAATCATCTTCAATAAGTGTGGCAAATGTTACCTCACGCAGGGTATCGCGCAATTGTGTTCTGGCCTTGAGCCATACCCTGTTAACTGCACAGTTGGAACTGGCCTTGCAGGATTCCGGTCGCATGACACAATCATTGAGAAATATCTCGCCAATGATAGACTCAATAACCTTCAGCAGGGTCAGTTCTTCCGGCGAGACTAGGAGCCGGTATCCGCCTTTGGCTCCCTGTTGGATCTCAATAATGCCCGCTCTGGATAACTGCTGGGCAATTTTTGCCAGAAAATGTGTTGGGATGTCGCCGGATTCAGCAACTACCTGTCGACTCACCACTGTTTTTGTACCGCCATTCCTTGCAAGGCAAATGACGCAGCGCACTGCATATTCAGCAGCTCTTGTTAATCGCATAAATACCTCAAAACAAAATAAAGACAATTAAGATTCTTTTTGTCTTATATGAAACATAAAAAAAGATGTCAAGCAGAAAAATTTCCCGATTTAATTTTTTTTTATGACTTTTGTTCAGTGCTTTGTTTTATGGGCTTACAGTATCAGATCAATATGGCCATGACGAGTTCGGCTGTTAAGGCCATGTCCGAAAGCTTGATGGTCTCCTGGGTGGAATGGACCTTGTCCATACCGGTGGAAAGAATGGCGCACTGTATACCGAAACTGTTGAAAATATTGGCGTCACTTCCGCCACCTGCGACAACGTAATCCAGCGTGGCCCCAAGGGTTGTGGCAGCTTCTTTCACCCTCTTTATAACAGGTGAGTCTTTGTCCAGTTTCATTACCGGGTATTCCTCAACTATCTTGAAATCCAGAGAAGGTTTTCCGTCAACGATATTTTCAGGGTCTGTCCAACTATCAATCTCATCCTGGAAGGCGTTTTGAATGTTTTGCATATGTGCTTCCAGTTTGCTTAAGGTATGACTCCTGACTTCCCCGTGCACTACTGCGGACTCCGGAATTATATTGGTTGCTGCGCCTCCTTCAATAAGGCCAATGTTGGCTGTGCTTTCCGTGTCAAGTCTGCCCAGTTTTAGGCGGGCTATAGCCTTTGCAGCAAGATGGATGGCACTAATGCCTTTTTCAGGACTGAGACCGGCGTGGGCAGCTATGCCTTTTATTCTTGCAGTAATACGGTTTGCGGCAGGAGCGCCGATAACCACCCTGTTTATGCCTGAAGAATCAAGGGCAAAACCAATTTTTGCTTTAATGGAAGAAGGAGCAAGGGCCTTTGCCCCCATGAGACCCACCTCTTCACAGGTAGTAAATACAAATTCTACAGGGCCATGGGGAATGTTTTTTTCCTGAAGGGTATGCATGACTTCAATGAGTGCCGCAATACCTGCCTTATCATCACTACCAAGAACAGTGTTGCCGGCAGAAGTGAAAATCTCCCCATCACGCTTCACTTTCACTCCAATGGCAGGGAGGACAGTATCCATATGGCAGTTGAAGAAAACAGGCTCCTTATCAAGTCCACCATCAGGGAATCGCACAAACAGGTTGCCGCAGTCAGAGCCGGTCCTGGTTGCAGAGTCGTCTTCACTTATCTCGGCCCCCATTTCAGAAAAAACTGATTTTAGATATGCGGCTACTCTTCCCTCATGTTTTGAGGGACTGTCGATTTCACAAAGTGTGGTAAAAACAGATGCCAATCGTTCCTGGTTGATACCCATGATAGTTCCTTTTTTATGTAAAATTGTAATTAGTTAGAATACTTATATGTTCATTTCTTTGCTTGTACAAAGAAACGAACCAAAGAAAGTACAGCCGCTCACTTGGTTCCGCGTTGCGGAACGTCCCTGCGTTCCTTGAAAAGACCGGGAGTTTGAAAACTCGCTTTGCTCAAACAGTTCAAACTCCTTTTTCGATCTTTTCTGCGGTACTTCGGCTGCGTGAAATGGCAAAAAAACTAAAAGGCTTCTTTCTTTTTATCTTCCGATTAATTTTGAGTGCGCGTTAAGCCCCCCCCCTTTAGAGGTTTTTGCAACTTCAAGAAAATGACGAAAATCACCCTGAAACGTACCGACTGGTTTGGAATATATAGTATTGAAAACTTACGGCAATAAAAAAGACGTATCATTTTTTAGACCAGCCGTTACCATGATTCCAGCGCATTAACCGTATCCTGCCGGTAGCGGCGCTGCTGATAACGGCTGCAAAGGGGCTGCCCTTTACCTGTTGTGAGTCGTTAGGGGCTGGATGATAGACTATAATAGAGCCGTTATCGCCGCTGGTTCCATCCGGCTGCCATTTAATATAATTCGGACCGCCGAAGATGAGCCCGTTTTTTCCGGCCAGTTTAGTTCCGGATGGGGTCTTTGTCGGACCGTTTAATGGATAAGGAGGGGCAGAACCGCAATCGTAAAACCGCACTTCTTCCCTGAACTGAACTTTTTTTATGATATCTGCGGCCAACTCGTCATTACAGTCTTTGTCTGCATCAGTATCACGGCAGATCAAATAGCCGTCCCGATCCCCAAAGGTAAAGTCTACAAGGATGTCCTGGTTTCGGTTGACTGATTCAGACCTGGCCAGGTTGAGATCAGCCAGTATATTGAACATCACACCCTTAACTTTTGCAGTCGGGTTGCTATACATATAGGCAACGCCGGTTGCCAGGATGCAGATAACTGTCATAAATACGCAGACCTCTATCAGGGTATAGCCCTGCGTTCGAACCTCGTTCTTTATTACATTATGTCTTGATAATTGGTACATAGTTCATAACCGAAAACCATTTCAGCCACAGAAAACGTAAAAAGTTAATAAAACTATTAATGCATGTAACAGCCTGATATCAATAACTATTATTGGTAGTTTGAATACCAGTTCAAACTAGTGATTTGATGGAAAGATTCTGTTTTGGAGAGGGGTGAATAGAGGTAAAAGTGATAGTTGGGGCATGCGAGAAAAGAGATTTATTGTTGAAAAAATTGAAAGGTTCCTGGAATTTGAGTGCTAAAAAATTTCATATTGCCAGAAAATGAAAAAGCCCGGCAATAGCCGGGCCCCAAAAAATAATGGCGGAGAGAGAGGGATTCGAACCCTCGGTGAGGTATAACCCCCACACTCGCTTAGCAGGCGAGCACCTTCAGCCAACTCGGTCATCTCTCCGGCCAAAGTAATATATAGTATGTGGCGGAGGAAGTAGGATTCGAACCCACGGAACTTTCGTTCAACGGTTTTCAAGACCGCCGCCTTCAACCACTCGGCCATTCCTCCGCGATTAAGAAAATGGTTTGTACCATTTCAGCAATCTGCTGTCAACATTGCAGGACACGTAAAAAAGTTTAAAAACAGCAATAGCGCCCCAATGCTATCTACAGGTAAAAAAAGTTATACGTGTCGTAATCGTGTTTTTTACGATTCCGACAATATTATGAGCAGTGCTAATCATAAATCATTTTAAGTTCATTGTGTTCATTTTCTTTGTGGTCAGACGAAACGTAACGACGATTATCAGGTAACGATACAACCTGATGATTGGCAGACAGCGACCCCCAAGAAAACAAACCAGCAGTGAAGCGGCAACAACAGCACAGAACTTTTCACTTAAATTTGAATAGTTACGGTTTTTTATTCTTCCGAGAGTTTCTTCAGTTCATAGAGCAGGTTCAAGGCCTCAATGGGTGACAGGGTGTCCGGTTTTATATCTTCGAGTTTATCACGGACCGGGTCCGCAGCGCCTGCAAAAAGGCTTAGCTGGTTAGGATGTTTTGCAGCAACAGCAGCAGGTTTTTTGTTTTTCATGTTTTTGTCTGCTGCAATGCGTGGCTTGCCAAAATGATCGAATTCTCCCTTTTCGATATTTTTCAGGATCTCATGGGCTCTCTCCACCACTTTGCCCGGAACTCCCGCAAGGGCTGCGACCTGGATGCCGTAACTTCTGTTTGTACCGCCACGCATGATTTTATGGAGAAAAATAATGGTATCATTCCATTCCCGCACCCCGATATTGAAATTCTTGACCTTGTTTCTGGTGAGGGCCAGCTCGGTCAGTTCATGATAATGGGTGGCAAAAAGGGTTTTAACACCTTTGTTGTTTTTGTTCACCAGGTCTTCAGCAACAGCCCAGGCAATAGCGAGACCGTCAAAGGTGCTTGTGCCCCGGCCGATTTCATCAAGAATGACCAGGCTTTTTTCCGTGGCGTTGTTCAAGATGTTCGCGGTTTCATTCATTTCCACCATGAAAGTTGACTGGCCGCGGCGCAGGTCATCCATGGCCCCAACCCTTGTGAAAATGCGGTCAACCACTCCGATTTCTGCCTTTTCAGCAGGTACAAAGCTCCCCATCTGGGCCATAAGGACTATCAGGGCGGTCTGACGCAAAACGGTTGATTTACCTGCCATATTCGGCCCGGTAATGATCAGGACCTCTTCATTTTCCTGGTCCAGATGAATGTCGTTGGGCACAAACCTTCCTGCAGGAAGGGTGCGTTCAATAACCGGATGCCTGCCTTCAATAATAGTGATTTCTTCACTGTCATTGACGTTGGGTTTCACATATCTGTGGCGCCGCGCAGCCTCTGCCAGACAGGCAAAATAATCAAGGCGGGCCAGATTTGCTGCTGTTTCGATCAGAGCGCGGCTCTGGGAGGCAATCTGATTTCTGATATCTGTAAAGATCCGGTGTTCCAGCTCAAGCCTTTTTTCATCGGCACCCATCACTTTGCTCTCAAACTCTTTCAACTCAGGGGTGATGAAGCGCTCGGCATTTACCAGGGTCTGTTTGCGGATGAAATAGTCAGGTACATTTGTCAGTTGGCCCCGGCTTACCTCAAGGTAGTACCCAAAAACTTTGTTAAAGCCGATTTTTAAATTTGCTATGCCGGTGCTTTCCCGTTCCTTGGCCTCAAGGGCCAGAATCATTCCCCTGCCGTCCTGAAGGATTGCCAGAAGTTCATCCAGTTCTGCATGAAAGCCTTTTTTGATAATTTTGCCTTCCCGCAGGGTTATAGGGGCATCATCCCTGATGCTTTCTTCCAGCAAACTTTTTATATCAGGCATTTCATTGAGGTCAGTGGCAGTATCCTGCAAAATTCCATCTTCAACCCCGGAGAACAGGTTTTTGATTGCAGGCAGTTGGGCCAGTGAATTACGGATAGCCAGCAGGTCTCTTGGACTGGCGCTGCCAAGAACCACTCTGCTGTTCAGCCGTTCAAGGTCATACACTTCGGTTAAGAGACCGAGAAGTTTTTCCCGCAACCGGTTGTCTGCATACAGCACCTCAACTCCCTGAAGCCTGGCTTGGATCTGGTTCACATCTCGAAGGGGAAAGAGAAGCCTGCGCTTGAGTAGACGTGCTCCCATCGGGGTTGAGGTGTAGTCAAGCGTATCAAGCAGTGACCCTTTTCTGCCGCCGCCGACAATAGTCTGGACAAGTTCAAGGTTCCGCCTTGAAGGTTCATCGACAATCAATATATTTTCAAGGATAACAGGAATGAGTTTTTCAATGTGTGAGCATGCTGTTTTCTGGGTTTCTGAAACATACTGCAAAAGAGCCCCGGCAGCAGATATGCCTGCTTTCAGATGTTCGCAGCCAAATCCTGCCAAATTCATTGTTCCAAAATGTTCAAGCAGGGTTTCACGGGCTGTTTCCGGATGAAATGTGTGCTGGGGCCGTGTTGTCAAACAAAGGTCCGGCAGAAAGTTCATAATGGCGGCAATTGTTTCTTTGCCTCTTTCTTCCTCCTCTGACTCCTCAACAAGCAATTCAGCGGGCGCCAGGCGGGTGAGTTCATCAAGAAGCCCCTCAAGGTCATTATGTTCGCTCACCAGGAACTCCCCGGTGGATATGTCAAGGTAACCCGCTCCGTAAGTATCGCCTGACTTATCCGGGGAAAGAAAGATTGCAGACAAATAGCGGTTGCTTTTGTCGTCAAGAAGCTGCTCGTCAGTGGTTACCCCGGGCGTAACCACCTGTATGACTTCCCGCTTGACGATCTTGCCAGCTTTTACCGAACGGGGGTCTTCAACCTGTTCGCAGACAGCCACCCGGTGGCCAGCTTTTACAAGTTTTGCCAGATAGGAAGAGGCCGCATGATAGGGTACCCCGCACATGGGTATTTTGTTGTCAGCATTTTTGCTGCTGCGGGAAGTAAGGGTTATGCCCAGTATTTTTGCAGCCACCACGGCATCTTCAAAAAACATCTCATAAAAATCGCCCATGCGGTAAAAGAGGATGGCATCCTCATGGGTTGCCTTTATCTCCATATACTGCTGGAGCATGGGGGTTATTTTGGGAGTCTTTGTCATTACTTTCTATCTATATATCATCCACGCAACACTTGTTGCCAGGTAACAATCTATTAATATTTTTAATTTTTTTTATATTATTCTTTTTCTTTGCTTGCCCACAAGAAAAAGAATCAAAAAGAAAGGGCAGCCGTTCACTTGCCCGCCTCTGGCGGATACCCTGTGCTGCTCATAAAGAGCTTACGCTTCAGAAAGTCGCTTGCGCTCCGCCGAAGCGTTTTACAGCTCTTTATTCCGCTGCTCGGCTGCGTGAAATGGCTCCCAAAAACATACTCATAATTGTACTTTAAGCTCTTTTTTATTGCAGAACATTAATAATTACTTTCATGAACACCCTTGGAATGTAACAAATCCTGAAAATCAGGTAATAGCTGATCAAAAGTGTTTTCAATATGTTCCGGGATTGTTCGGACTTCAGCCAGAACAGTCATGAAGTTGTGATCTCCCTCCCAGCGCGGCACTACATGAAAATGAAGATGTTCAGGGTGTCCGGCCCCGGCAACTGTACCAAGATTGAGGCCTATATTAAAGCCATCCGGTGTTTTGTGCTTTCTTAAAATAGCTACCGATTCCCGGATCATATCAAAGAGAGCCTTGTTTTCCGCATCCTGCAGGCCGCTGATATCACTGATATGATCTGCGGATGCTATCAACAGGTGGCCGTTAGCATACGGAAAGCGATTCAAAAAAACTACGGTCAAAGCATCACGGTACAGCAGCAGGCTTTCTTTCTCGTGTTCTTTTTCCTTTCCTGCCTCAAATATGCAGCGATCACCACCTGCGGTTTCATTCTCGATGTATTCCATACGCCATGGGGACCAGATGTTTTTCATAGACCGATCCCCATAAAATGAATTTTGCCTTCAATGCTTTTGTCGTCAACCCTAATAATCCCATAGGTGTCTGTAATGGTAAAGCTTCCGGGGTTAACCATCAGGGTTGGGCCGTAGCGGTGACAAACTGGTTTATGCGTATGGCCGTATACTATGCAGTCTATAGGCGTAAAAGCATCAAACAGTCTGTCTTCAATATTGGGCATAAAGCCGACTCCATGGACCAGGGCAATGCGAAAATTTCCCGCGTCAATTATCTTGCTCGATGGCAGGGTTTCCCTTGTTTTGGGGCCACACATGTTACCATGGACGGCATGAACTGTTTTTCCGGAAAAAATATCAAGCACAGATAAACTTGTCAGGTCTCCTGCATGCAGAATCATATCAGCATCAGCAAAGCAGAGCTGTGCTTTTTCCCTGAACCACTTATCCGGTTCAATAAGGTGGGTGTCTGAGAGAACGCCGATAGTGATCATAAAGCTGCAACGCAATAAAAACTAAAATTTGACTTTAACCCTGTAAAGAAGCTCTGCCGACCCTTTAGCCGGTACCGTGACAAGCCATTCGGATTCTGATGAGCTTATCTTTTTGTGGGTGAGGTTTTCTGATAAAATTTCCCAGTCTCCTGGCATCGGCTCTACGACCCTGACTGAAACATTTTCATCTTTACCGTTTTTCAGCTCAATCCGATAGCTGCTTTCAAAAACATAATTATATCTTCCAAAGCCGGCAAGTTTTTTGAAATCTGTCTGCTTGCGATCTGCCGTTATATCAAAGGCATTTCCGAGTTTAAGCCTGACAGTTTCATTTTCAGGGGTATGATCAATGCGGTCTTCGCCAACAAATTGAACCGATCCGGCTTTGTCCTGTTTATAGACCCGGACAATGCCTTTTGGTAGAGGCATGCCAAGGTTTTCTGCCTTTGTGTTTTCAATGGAAAGGTAGACTGCCACTTTTATTTTTGAGCCAAGATCACCTGAGCGATTCCGGTAATAATAGTTTTGGCCCTTAAGAAGATATTCCTTGCTGCTTGAGATGTTTTCTGCCTGCAGAAGGGCAACCTGTTTTGTTTGATTGTCCAGTATATCGGTAGATCTGCCAAGGGTGTAGAGGTGATATTCAAAAAGAGATTCCTGGGTCATTCCCTGTGCTTCAGCTGCATAGGCCATGTCGGCCATTTCCCCACGCATTCTTTTTTCAAATACCGGCTGCACCTGGTGCACATCGCCGGCAACAAGCTGCAGGCGGGCATTATTATATGAGGTGCCGCTTGTGTTGGTAAGAGTTACCCAGCCAAGGAGATTGAGTTTACTCTCGTCACTGTTCAGTTCAGCAACATAATCAGCCTTCCAGCTGAGGCCACCGGTAAGATAACTCAGTTCAAGAATCTGAGGCTCATCTGTTTTGCTTGCCAGCTGCATTACCAGGGTTGGTTTATCCCGCAGGTTATCAGGAACATCGGAAAAAATAAGGCGCCCTCCTGAGAATCCCGTTTCAATTCTGTCGCCAACCCGAAGCACTACGCCATTGTTGGAACTCAGCACTTTAGCCTCTTCAACGGTCTCCTCGCCGGTTGTCGGATGGGTTTTTACAATACCGATGGTTTTCCCCACATATTTTTCAAGAAGTTTTTGCGGGGTCAGTAAATCAAAATCAAAATTCTGCTCAATGACCACGATGTCCTGTTTTGGTGATTTACTTTGCAATAATGCTGTCTCCGGGCGCATTTTGCCACTGACTTCCCTGAAGGCAAGGGTGTTTTCTCCCGCTGGCAGGGTAAGTGTTCTTTTGTCTTTCACCAGGGCAAGATTTTCGTTGTATATTGTGACCGCAACCTCTTTCTGGTCAGCCAGTGTGCTGATCTTCTCAGTGGAACCGGCTATTGCGTGGCCTGTAAACAATAAAAACACCAACAGGATTAATCCTATAATGTTCCTGTTACTCATATTCCCTCCGGTTGTTAGGTTGATTCGTCTGCTAAAATTATCCTCGGCATTATATAGTAACAATATATACAGAGATGATTTATTCCAGTTGCACAAAAAAATCAAAAGGTCATTTGATTTACAGGTTAATCTTCAACTTTGATGCATGGGAACGTATAATCTTATCATTGCATTAAAGTACGTAAAAACGTATAGTAGGCCGCCTATTTATGAAGTTTATTTTTGACTTTTCAACAAAGATATAAATTTTTCAGGAGCAATAAAAATGTATTCTGCGTCAGATTTACGAAAAGGGCTGAAAATTCTAATTGATGGTGAGCCTTATGTTGTTGTTGACTTTCAGTTCTCCAAACCGGGTAAAGGGCAGGCCCTCTATCGCACAAAGGTGAAAAATATGGTGACCGGCAACCAGTTTGACCGGACATTCAGATCGAATGACAAGTTTGAAAAGGCCCCGCTTGAAGAAAGAACCATGCAGTTTCTTTACTCCCAGGGTGAAGAATTTCATTTCATGGATACAAAGAACTATGAACAGGTTATTATATTAAGAGAGCAGATGGGTGATGATGTTAATTTCCTCATTGATAATATGGAGGTCCAGATTCTGCTTTTTAATGATAACCCAATCGGGGTTACCCTGCCAAACTCTGTGAACCTTACAGTTACAAGGGCAGATCCATGGGCAAAAGGAGATACCTCGGGCAGTGACTCTAAGCCGGTTACTGTGGAAACCGGTTATGAACTGCAGGTTCCACCTTTTGTTGAAGAGGGAGATAAGATCCAGATAGATACCCGTACGGGTGCTTATATGACCAGAGTCAAAGAGTAATACCTGAATCCGTGTGGCGTCGGCTGCATCCCATTTCCGGCGTCATCACCAGTCCGGCATGGAAAACCATAGCCGGACTGATTCTTCCTTGGAACTGGGCCCATCCAACACCCCATGAATTCAGGACAATTAATAAAAAGATTAGATTTAAATGCTCAGTGAACCAGGCCTTAAAAAACGGGCCCAGCTTATCCAGTCTATACGAACTTTTTTTATCGACCGGGACTATATCGAGGTTGATACTCCTGTCAGGCTGCCGGTTTTGATTCCTGAGGCCCATAACGAACCGGTGGAGTCGGACAACGATTTCCTGCAGACCTCCCCGGAGATATGCATGAAGCGGCTGCTGGCTGAAACAGGGTGTCATAAAATTTTTCAGATCTGCAAATGTTACCGCAAAGAAGAACGGGGCGACAGGCATCTGCCGGAATTCACCATGCTTGAATGGTACAGGACAAACTGTGACTACCATTCCCTCATGGACGAATGCGAGGATTTGATTATTGCAGCGGCCCGATCAATCGGGCTTGGAGAACCACTTGTTTTTAAAGGTTTTAATGTCAGCCTGGAAATGGACTGGGATCATCTTACCGTTTCTGAAGC
This sequence comes from Thermodesulfobacteriota bacterium, assembly GCA_042576125.1. GTDB lineage: Bacteria > Desulfobacterota > Desulfobulbia > Desulfobulbales > BM004 > BM004. The sequence goes on along the minus strand of JBHPCH010000054.1, from coordinate 2,462 downwards.
TTTCGCGCAGTATGCGCCTGTTTCAATGAATGAGGCCCTTGAACAGGGAAAATTTGATGAAATTCTCTGTACAAATATAGAACCCCGTCTAGGTCTGAGAAGACCGGTATTTCTCTATGACTATCCTGTCGAACTTGGCGCCCTGGCCAAAGCCAAAAGCAATGACCCTGCCCTTTCCGAGCGTTTTGAACTCTATATAGCGGGTATCGAGCTGGCCAATGGATTTTCAGAACTGACAGATGCAGCTGAGCAGCGGCAGCGATTTGCAAAGGAGCTTGAAAATATTAAAAAGCAAGGACGATCTTCCGGTGTGATGCCTGAAAAATTTTTAAAAGCTCTTCCGGATATGCCTGAAGCAGCGGGAATAGCCCTTGGCCTAGATCGGTTAGCCATGGTTTTATTTAACGCAGAAAGAATCGACGATGTTGTAACGTTTGTCCCTGAAGACCTGTAGCAGACGCCACCTCTCGCAACAGGTTACGTAATTAACAGGTAAAGGCTGCTCAGTATTGCCCAGAGCAGCACCAGCCCTGTAATTAATACACAGGCAAGAGCAACAATTTTGTGAACCTGTTTTTCCCGAATTCGCTCCTGATAACCCAGTAGAAAACCCAATGCCGCACCGGCCAGCATGCCGCCTCCGTGGGCCCAGTTGTTGATAGCGGGAACAAAGAACCCGAACATGAAAATACCGATGGCCCAGCCTCCTATCTGGCGAAAAATGGTTTGTCCATAGATGCCTCCCCTGCTTTTACCAAAATACAAAGCTGATCCGATAAGTCCGCAGACAGCAGCAGAGGCGCCGATGGTGAATGAGACGCCCGCCAGGTAAGACACGAAAAAACCAAATACTCCGCTGAAGGTATAAATAATAAACATGCGGTAATTGCCATATTCATGGAGCACCAGTGGCCCCAATTGTTTGAGGGCGATCATATTGAAAAAAATATGCATGATGGAGCCATGAAGATAATTTGCTGAGACCAGAGACCACCAACGGTGCAAACGGTCAATGGGGATGTGGCCTGAAGCGCCCAGCAAAAGGAGGCTGCGGCTGTCCGGTGATAGGAAGAATAACGGGTTAAGGGAAAAGCCTGTCGAACGGGCACTGATAAGCAAAGACAGGACATACATAACTATATTAACGCCGATAAGAATTTTCAGCAGCTGGTCGCCATCGTGCAGGCCCCTGCCCAATATACGCTGCCATGGTGAGGTCGGTTTTTTGAGGCCGCAATAAGGGCAGGTCGGTTCATCTCCGCTGATGAGCCTCCGGCAATTTGGGCAGAGTATTGAGTGGCGTTGGTTTGGAGTCATATGTTTACCAGGTGGAAATTTTTAAGGTAGGAGATAGTTTCCATATCGGGAAATTATTTGCCACAAAAAAAGGATGCGCCATTGGGGACACATCCTTTTTGTCTTTATTTCAGTTAATTATTGTTACGGGGCCTGGCAAATTTTTGCCTCTGTTTTAGCTGGATTTTTTTGCAGATGCTTATGGCGATTGCCGGCAGAATCGGCAATTCTTTTTACAATATTTGAAAGATCGGAATTTTGCCATGCGGCTGCAAATTCAGAATCACCCAGGAGTTTATCGCTTATAATGAAGCCGCTTTGCTCCATGGGTGCAAGTTGTATGTCTTCATAGTTAAAAGCCTCTTTCCCCTCCAGTACTTTGCCAAAAAGTTTCTGAATCGTGTAAACAAAGAATTTTTTTACATCCTCTGTTGATTCTGCAATGTTCAGGTTTTGCCTTAATTCAGGGCGCAGCTCTTGCTCGTACTTGGAAAAAGAAAGTTGTCTTGCCATAGCAGTACTCCTTCTAGCCTGATTATCTGTTTTTTTGATCATTGCCGACTTTTTAACAAAGATTTCTCGGACTTTTAGCTCATACACACTCCTCCGTTACTTAAACTGGTTAATAAAAACTTTGTGTCCCATGGTAATATTATATATCTGATTTTACATTCTGGCCAGTGTTGAATAGAAGGAGGAATTTTGTCTGGCGGACCTCATTGAATCCTGATATCTTAAAAGAGTCCGGAATCATTACAATTCAGCCGGAGACGGAATGTAATTAATGAGATTGAAATTTTTACACAATATTTTTCGAGAGGGAAAAATCATGATAAAAAAATCAACCTGCAGGATTATTTTTTTTCTGATCTGCCTCCTTCCCTGTCTGTCGTCAGGTGCTGAAGACAAGTGTATCAAGGGGGATTGTCTTAACGGGAAAGGGGTGATGGAGTATCACGGGCAGGGAAAAATTACTTTTCCCACAGGAGAATATGTCGGAGAATTTAAAAATGGCATGCGAAACGGTAAAGGCAAATTGGTTTTAGCTGATGGGGAAGTATATGAGGGTAACTGGAAGAATGACCGGAAGCATGGTGCTGGAGTTTTGAAAACTGCAACCGGGAAGAAATATGAAGGCAATTGGTTTGAAGGTAAGTACATTGAAG
>JBHPCH010000053.1:0-16979 GCA_042576125.1 Thermodesulfobacteriota bacterium | reverse complement strand
GTTATGAAAAACAATTGAACACTCAACACTATGAAAGTTTAATTGAGTAATTGTGCCACATGACAACAAAACAAAATACAAAACTGGAGCATCTCTTTTTCTGGGGACGACCGTTTTCTCCCTTTTATAGTTGTGTCATGGCCAACCGCAGCAATTTTTACCGAAAAGGATTCTTCAAACAACATAAACTGGAAGTCCCTGTGATCAGTGTGGGGAATTTAGTCCTGGGGGGGACAGGTAAGACTCCTCTGGTGCATTACATTGCTGAACTTCTCCAGCAGCGGAAGAGAAAACCTGCAATATTGAGCCGTGGCTATAAAGGAATCGCCTCCGGAGAGATAAACATTGTATCAAACGGTACTGATATACTGCTTGAAGCAGATCAGGCCGGTGATGAACCACGGCTTCTTGCCGAAAAACTGCCGGGAATACCTGTGCTGACCGGCAAAAAAAGAGCTAAAATTGGGCGTTTTGCTATAAATTCTTTCGGAGCCGAGTGCCTTATTCTAGATGACGGTTTTCAACATATGTCCTTGAAAAGGGATATTGACCTGGTGCTTTTCAACGCTCAAAAACTTTTAGGCAATGGCCGTGTCCTGCCAGGAGGGAATTTACGCGAACCACTTTCAGCTTTAAAAAGAGCCGATGCATTTATTATAAGTGGTTTAGACACGCCTCCGGATGACAAAGTTGAAGAGTTTCTCAATTTTCTGCATAATATGTTTCCTGACAAACCAACATTCACCGGCACCTATCTGCCTGAGGAAACTCTTACAAGAATATATTCGGGAAAAAATGATACTCTCAGCTTATCGGCAAGCCGTAAAATACCAGTTTATGGATTCTGCGGTATTGCCCAACCGAAATCCTTTCAGAATACATTAATGAAATCCCACATGAATCTGGTTGGTTTTCAGTCTTTTGACGATCATCATATGTACTCTTTAAATGATATAAGATCACTCTGCAAAATTGGATTGTCTTCAGGGGCAGAGGCCCTGATTACTACAGAAAAGGATTTGGTTAAGATTCGTGATTTAATCCCTCCGGGAGACCTGCCACTGCTTACCCTTTCAGTAAGGTTCCAGATGGGCAATGATTTTGATGAGTTTATAGTAAGGAAGCTGGAAAGTTTCTAAAATATCTATGGATGATAGTATAAATAAAACAACAGTTTACGCCATAGCGTGTTCTTTTTGACACACCTGAATACAGTTTTTCTGCTCAAATGTTCCGAGGCAACGTATCTTTAATCCTATTGAAATTATTACATTTATTGTGCGGTTCCTGATAGAGGTGCCCAACAGATAATTTATGGCACAATATTTGCATAATATTTTCCGATTTACTTTAGACATAATTATTACTCGATAAATTTAGATAATATTGTTCAGGAATTAATTTATAATGAAAACTTTTTCACAAATAAGTCCGTACCAGAGCACCATAAGAAAAAAGGTACACTGCTGTGGTGTTGGCCTGCATTCCGGCAAACAGATTAATATGACTCTTAATCCGGCAGAGGCAAATACCGGCATACGTTTCGTGCGGTCTGATATAGCAGGAAAAAATTTGATCCCTGCCTATATGAATCGTGTCGTAGATACAACCATGGCAACGACTATTTCTGAAGGCAATGCTTCCATAGCAACCACAGAACATTTTCTTGCAGCGATCAACGGGCTGTCCATTGATAATGTTCTTATCGAGGTGGATGGGCCTGAGGTTCCCATAATGGATGGCAGTTCTGCCCCCTTTGTCGATCTGCTTCTTGAGGCAGGCAGCAGACAGCAAAAAAGTTACAGAAGACTTGTTAAAATCACCCGGGAAATTTCATTCAGGGAAGGTGACAGGCATATCAGCATATACCCTTATGACGGGTTTAAAGTTACAGCTGAGATCAATTTCAACCATGACTCGATAAAACGCCAGGTATATTCCGTTTCAGTCTCTGCAAAAAAATTTATTGAAGAAATATCCAAGGCACGGACCTGGGGTTTCCTTGAAGATGTAAAAAAATTACAGCAGAACGGTTTAGCCCTGGGGGCCTCTCTTGAAAACGCTGTCGGTATGGACGAAAACGGCGTTTTGAATCAAGAGGGATTGCGTTACAATAACGAATTCGTCCGCCATAAAATTGTTGATATTATCGGTGATATGGTACTTCTCGGCTGCCCGGTACTTGGACACATTGTTGCATACAAATCCGGACACAGCCAACATCTCAGGCTGATGGAAGAAATAGCAGCCACACCTGAATCCTGGGAATTTGTTGAACTAAAGAAAAACGGACAGCTTTCAGTGCTGAGCAAATTTGTCTCCAGGACAAAGGCTGCCGGCAACCGCCTTTTACCAATCCTGGCCCCTGCTGCTCCAAAAAATACTGTCCCGTTCTGATACTATTTAACAACAGAGACATTACTCTTTAAAAGCCTGCCGGAATATATGTTTCCTGCAGGTTTTTTTATGTAAAAAATGCAGCAATAAGAAAAAATAACTGTTATTTGTCTTTGTGGTAATTTTAAAGTTTTTTATTGGAGAACTAATATGGCTCTTAGTGGCAAGTTAGGCTTTATCGGCGGGGGCAGAATGGGTGAAGCCCTTATCCAGGGAATTCTCAAATCAGGTATCATAACAGCGTCTGACATCCTGGTCTCAGATCCGGTTGCAGCAAGAAGAGCATACCTTGCAGAATCATATGGGGTTACAACATTTGACAGTGATGAAGCAGAAAATATCTGGTCGGTCTGTACAACTGTTATTCTCGCTGTTAAACCACAGATTATGAAGGATGTGCTCCTGGCTGCAAAAAACAACATTAATGATTCACATCTGCTCATATCCATCGCAGCCGGTATACAATCATCCTTTATCGATATAAATCTTTCAGGGTGCGACTGTAGAATTATACGGGTTATGCCCAATACACCTGCTTTTGTTCTCGAAGCTGTATCAGCTCTATGTTCCGGCCCCAGGGCAACGCAGGAAGATATGGACACTGCAGTCACTATTTTCGACTCCATTGGCAAAACAATCATTCTTGAAGAAAAATATTTTGATGCAGTAACAGGTTTGAGCGGCAGTGGACCTGCGTATGTTTTTACCTTTATTGAAGCTTTAATAGATGGAGGTCTGAAGGTTGGGCTCAACAGGCCGGATGCTGAACTCCTTGCCATGCAAACCGTATTGGGTTCTGTCAAACTGGCTATGAGCAGCAAAGAACATCCGGCCCAATTGCGGGCCATGGTAACTTCACCCGGTGGAACAACTATTGCAGGGCTGCACGAACTTGAAACAGCCGGTTTTAACGGTATAATCATGGACGCCATTGAAGCGGCAACTGAAAGATCAAAAGAGCTTGGAAAATGAAGATTCGTAAGGCCGGTATTATCTTAAAACAAGGTTCTGCCAAACCCCGTAAAATTGCCGCTGAACTTATTACATGGCTGGCAGACAAGGGGATTGATACTGTTGTCGATACAGTTGACAGAGACCTCGACATCCTTATCATCCTTGGCGGGGACGGCACCCTGCTGCTTGTTGCCGACAAGGCCAGCAGATACGAAATCCCTGTCATGGGCATTAATCTTGGCGGTCTTGGTTTTCTTACAGCAGTTGCGGCAAAAGAGCGATTGGAAGCAATGGAGCTTCTTTTGGCCGGAAAGATGCTCGTTCAAAAAAGGGTATTACTGAAAACAAGATTACTGGGAACATCTGCAGAAAAGACCTCTCCTGAAAATTACCTTTATGCTCTCAACGACGTTGTCATCAGCAAGGGTGATATTGACCAGATTGTAAAGATGAGAACCTGGGCAGATCAGGAATTCATTACTACCTATAGGGCAGATGGTTTAATATTTTCAACACCGACCGGCTCTACAGCCTATAATCTGTCGTCCGGCGGACCGATAGTGCAGCCGCGATTACCCTGTATCCTGGTTACACCCATCTGTCCATTCATGCTTGAAAGCAGGCCTGTTCTGCTCTCTCCGGATGTGACCCTGATTACACAACTGGACGGGAAGGCTGATAATGTCAAAGTGATTGTGGACGGGCGCTTTGCCTGGAATATGGTGGAGAATTCCCGACTTGAGGTGAAAACTGCCGAAAAACCTTTATATCTGGTCTGTATGCCTCAAAAGGGATATTTTGAAATCCTGAGAAACAAGCTGAACTGGGGAGGCAGCGGCAATAAAATACCGAAACTTAGGAAGGGATAAAACAGGTTTCGAGGTGTCTAGGTTTCTAGGTTTCAAGGTGTCTAGGTTTCGAGGTTTCGAGGGTTCGAGGGTTTAAGGCAAAGGAAAGACATGTTTCTGGGCATTACGGCCAAGGTGTTGGGCATAAAAAAATGATAAAATATTTTAAATAAAAATCTTCACAAAATCAGCCAGACCAGGAAAGCAAAAATACTGAAACTAAATAGTTAGAAACCAGTATCCAGTTTTTAGCTTGACCCCTTAAACCCTCGAAACCTGGAAACCTGTTTTACCCCTTCAATTATTTTTTCAGCAGTTTGTATTTTTTCATTTTGTACTGCAAGAGGCTTTTGGTAATACCCAGATTTTCCGCTGCCCTTGCCTGCACATGGTTTGCATCTTCCAAAGCACGTTTCAACAATTGCTCCTCAACTCCTCTTAATACTTCAGGCAATGGAAGGTTTGATGGCAGAAATTTTTCGAAATCCCCATCCGGTGACCAGTTTTCTGCATTTTCACCATCTACTATATCCGGGTGGACATCATCCAACTGAATAACATCGCCGCTGCAAAGGATAGCCGCCCGTTCAATGGTGTTTTCAAGCTCCCGTACATTGCCCTCCCATGAATATCCTGTAAGGTAACGTAAAGCATCTCCGGATATTTTCAGGTCCGGCTTATTCAGTAGTTTTAAAAATTTATTGATAAAATAATCTGTAAGCATTGGGATATCATCAGCTCTTTCCCTCAAAGGCGGTAGATGAATATGTAATACATTTAATCTATAATATAGATCTTCACGGAAGTTCCCTTTATCGACTTCATCCTTCAGATCCCTGTTGGTTGCCGTTATAATCCGAACATTAACTTTTATAGCCTTTACACCGCCTACTCTCTCAAAACTTCTTTCCTGCAGCACACGCAGTAATTTTGCCTGCAAGGGGAGAGGGATATCACCTATTTCATCAAGAAAAAGCGTGCCTGTGTCTGCAAGCTCAAATCTGCCTTTACGCAGGGAGGTTGCCCCTGTGAAGGCCCCTCTTTCATGACCGAACAGCTCACTTTCAAGTAAAGTTTCAGGCAAGGCGGCACAGTTGACTGATATGAAAGGATCTTTTTCTCTGGGGCTGTTAATATGAATAGCCCGGGCTACCAGTTCCTTACCTGTTCCGCTTTCACCTGTGATAAGTACAGATGCAGAAGTAGGTGCAACCTTTTCAATGAGGTGATAAATTTCCTGCATTCTTGCATTTTTACCGACAATACTGGCAAACCCATATCGGACCCTTGCCTCACCTCGCAACCGCAGATTTTCGCGTAAAAGAGAATAATGCTCAATTGCTTTTCTGATATTCACTAACAATTCTTCATTGTTAAAAGGCTTGGCAAGGTAATTAAATGCGCCTGCCTGCATTGCCACGACGGCTTTTTCCACCTCACCAAAAGCGGTAATCATGATAACAGGCAAATCTTTATTATAATTTTTGATTGCTTTCAGGAGTTCCAGTCCATCCATTTTCGGCATGCGCATATCGGTGATAACCAGGTCGAGATCGGTTTCCTCAACAATCTTCAACCCATCATCACCGCTTCGGGCAGTCAAAACTTCGAATCCTTCATCTTTAAGAAGTTCTGAAAGTACGATCAGATAATTAGGTTCATCATCAACAACCAGAATAGTATTCATGAATGTATAACCCTTAAGATTTTCCTGATTATGGGGAAAGAATTTAATTAAGCCAGTTGATATTATTACAAACTTATAATTTCCTTACCATTTTTTTTTGAAGCCTATCCGCAGAATTCTTTTGAATAATCTTTACGTAAAGATTATTAATCATTAAAGCGGCTCAATTTTTACTGTTGTTATGGGGCCCTGGACTTTTTATGGCTGCAACAAGATCATAGGGAATATGTGTTTTCAGTAACCAATCATGGTATTTATAACCGGATCTTTCAGAGTCATGAAAATCGCTGCCACCGGTCATAAGCAAACCCAGATCTTCTGCAATCTTAACTAACGCTTTAACCGCTCTGGGGCTATGGGAAGGATAATATACCTCGACTCCATCAAGACCTACCGAGAGTAAAGTTTTTAACAATGACCTGGTTGAATGCAAAGAGGGATCAAGGCTGGCAGGATGAGCCAGAACCGCTACACCGCCGGCCTGCCGTATCATTGCTATGGCGTCATGGGCGGAAAATCTGAATCTCTCGGCATAGGCAGCCGCACCTCTGCCAAGATAATTTTTAAATGCCAGATCAATGGTTTTAGTTATTCCTTTATCAACAAGGAGACGGGCAATATGTGGCCTGCCCGTTTGCCCATACTCGGAATATTGGTGCAATTCTTCAAGTTCAAAGCCGATGCCAAGATTATTGAGATTTTCAATAATCTTTTTATTCCTTGTTTCTCTCCCATTTTGCAGTAATTGAAGCCGACGGTCAAATTGCGCATCGTTATGATTGAAATTATAGCCGAGAATATGCATGGAAGTATCGCCATGCCATGAACTCATTTCAATGCCGGAGATTACCTCAATACCCTTTTCGAGGCCCCTTTGAATAGTTTCATCGGTGCCGTCTGCAGTATCATGATCAGTTATGGCAATGGCTGACAATCCCCTGGATTCGGCAAGATCAACGAGTTCCACCGGTGTTAGCACACCGTCTGAATACGTCGAGTGAATATGTAAGTCAATTGCTGTAGCCAGAGTCATGCAGTGACTATATAAGAATTATAAGATAAAAGTAAATCCTAAAGGTTATTTAGGTTTTAACCGGCCCATTCTTTCCATGGTTTCTTGTAAAACAATATAAAATAATTATATTGATATGGTACCTGCTATAATTCCTATTTCTATTTTATACATAAAGACATGAATACCAAAGATACCAGACTTCACGACCTGATAGATATCAAATCACCAAGTGAGATATTTGCTGAAATAATAAAAATATTATCCCTGGTCGATCCTTCTTTAGATCCATCCCTTATCGAAAATGCCTTCAAGGATATTATTCGTCTGTTCAGTGGTGATTACCCTGGTTATAAGGCCAGTAATACCAAATATCATGACCTGGAACACACATGTGCAGTCACCCTGGCTACAGCAAGGCTGATACATGGACTTCATGTCCAGGATCAAATATTTTCCTCGGGAGTTATGCAACTCGGCCTTATCGGAGCCCTTTTTCACGATACCGGGCTTATACAGACAGAGGTGGAAAATGACGGCACAGGAGCCCAATATACTATTGGACATGAAGACCGTTCAATAAACCTGATGAAAGAATATCTTTCTGATAAGGATTTTTCAGCAGAAGACATCCTTGACTGCAGCCATATCATTATGTGCACTAAACTTTCCCTGCCTATTGATGAAATACCTTTTAGGTCAGAGGGAATTAAAGAAATGGGCAAAATTTTAGGTTCGGCTGATCTGATTGCTCAAATGGCGGATAAAAATTATCTGGAAAAACTGCCTTTACTCTTCCTTGAATTTAAAGAGGCCGGCATGCCCGGTTTTGAGACACCGCTGGAACTTTTCCAAAACACTGAGGAATTTTATCATTCAGTTGCCAGAACAAGGCTGTCAGAGGAGATGGGGAACGTATCATCATCAGCCCTGTATCATTTTAAGGACAGATGGGGAATAGAACGTGATTTGTATGCAGAATCAATCAAGGACAATATCAAACATATGCGGGTGGTAACAGGGGACTGCGCTGAAAGTTACACATGTATGTTAAAAAAAATTCGGCAGGATAAATGAATAGAGTAGAAGTGTATATTGCTCTGTGAAAATTTTGTGGCTGTTCCAACCTGATTTTTACTTATTTTTCTTCCATTACCCAAACAATCTGTGATTTATTAATTATTACTGCAGCATCATTTCTGTTTTCTATTGAGGCATTATACATCATCAAAAACTTGTTCTGTCCTTTAATGAGAAGGTCGCTTACCCTGTCCATGGGTAGAGTTTCGCTGTTAAGGTTGATATTACCGCTGATTATGGAACCGTCGGTTGTTTTCACAGTGACTAGTCTGTTTTCAGTATTAGCGTAAGTATTAAAATTTCCGAGTTCTCTGGAATCATCTTCGTATTCCCTTTCACTCACTTGCCATTCCTCCTCTGTTGCTGGCTTCTGCATAATCCGTCTTCCAAAAATATGTTACATTACCCGCCAATATTCAGACTGCTGAGAGTTATCGGTTTGTGCCCCTGGACAGAGACAAGCTCTGCCACAAAACTACCGACAATTGCCTTACTCTTCATCTGGACCAATAATCTCCTCTCATCATTTGTAACCCATAGCTTTATTTTTGCTCTCTGCTTCTTTGAAAAAACTCCCTCGACATTCTGCAGGTCAGGCTCCAGAACCAAAGTCTCATACGTCCCGGCTGGAACGGATATGGTTTCCTTGCCGATTATCCGTAAAATGCCCATCATGTTTTTTCTCCCATCTGTCACCGGATGCTCAAATTCCTTTATTTCTTGAAAGTCAAGTAACCTGGAATAATAAAAGATGGAAAGAGGGTCAAAAGTTCTTGGCAGCAGACTTATAACCTTTGGCTCTGAATCAAAATTGACATACGTCGATTCATTTTTCTGCCAGTTAAAGTCGACCTTGATATCTCTCCTGGTCTTGCCTTCCTTCTGATCCTTTTTGTAATACAGTGAATGTTTCATTTCTGCATCAGCATAGGAATCTATACGGTCTCTGACCTTGAAGAATATATCAACAAATGAATTTGACCGGGCGGTCAAAACAAAATGATAGGCAGGCACGCCGTTTATTTCATCCAGATCATGTACTTCAAGGGTGGCTTCACCTGCCGGTATGGCACCATATTTCAAAACATAATGCATCTTTTCGCCGGGCTGGAACGGGTGAGCTGTTTCAGCGGCAGCTACTGAACTGAAAATGCCAGAGACAATGAAAAAACAAAAAAATAAGTTTATAGCATGAAATAAGCGTCGCATGATTATCAAAATTCCTTAATATCTGTCTTTAATTCCGGACATATTTATGTAGTAAAATGCAGTTCAAATGCACAAATAAGAATTTGCACCAAAAAACTAAAAACCATTTAGCAACTTCAGAATATATGTAAATATAACCATATATTTGGGGCTTTACCAGTGAATAAAAAACAAAAAGAACTTTCCTTTAGAGCAGGAAATAGACAATTTGTTATAATTTTAACGATTTAGTAGAAGTGCTTCTCTTACTTTTACTTATCGAATGATTGGTATTATTGGTATAAGCTTTCAGTAAATAAATAAGAGCCTCTTGCAAAATGAATGTCGTAGCGAGATCGAGAGAAAAATCTTCTGGGCAAGGATACGTTGTGAAATCGCCCGGAGGCATAGCAGGGCTACGGTGAGGACGATTTCGCGAGGAAGACGCCGCACAGGAGATTTTTAGCTGATCGGAGTAGATGGTCATTTTGCAAGAGGCTCATAAGTATAACAGCTGAGAGTAATGGCTGCTGTTTTAAGGTATAGGAAAATGGCTCAAAAAAAAGATATTTGTAAGGCAAAACTCGACTATCCATGCCAGTGGCTTTACAAGGTTATAGGGACTGACAACGAACAGCTACGCCAGGCTATTATGGGAATCATCAAGAATACACCCTGTGAGATCAATTTTTCCAATAGCAGCAGTTCAGGGAAGTACCTTTGCCTGAACCTGGAAATCACAGTACAAAGTGAGGAAGAACGCAACTCTATCTATCTGGATCTCAAGTCACATCCCCATGTTAAAATTGTTCTGTAAGGTTCTTAAATTAAAGATTAACTATTTTTTAAAAAACTTTTACTAATTTTATTAGTTCATTTTTATCAGCATACTAAACTGCTGATGATTGACAGTTTGCCTTTATACCCTGAAGGATTTTATCCTTCAGGGTGCAAAAACGAACACAAAAAGGGCAGCCAATCACTCGCCACTTCGCTGCTGTTCCGCTTTCAGCGGAATACCCTGTGTTTATGCCCCTTAAGGGTGCTGCTTGTAAAGAGCGGACGCTTCGGAAAGTCGCAGAGTTTATACCCCCTTGAGGGGTACTCCGCCGAAGCGTTTTCCCTCTCTTTATTGCGCTGCTCGGCTACGTGAAATGGCATTATTGAAATACTATCAGATGTATAAGCCAGTTTACAGTTTTAAATTTTAAGTTTTGACTTATTAAAAAAGTAAAATCCCAAAACTCTTTTTTAACCTTCTTCCAGTCACTGGTTTTTCCATCAGCCAAATGCTAAATGCTGACCGCTGATGGCTTTTTTCTTGACTAACCCATCAAAATAATAGAAAAATATAAAAACTTTCTTCAGAATAGATTGTATTGTAACTGTAGTTGCCTTAACCTTTTGAGAGAATTTTAGGAACAACTTACACCTGACATTCCTGAAGATGTTTCCAGGATAAACCTTCTGAAATGAGGTGCCTCAATGGATCCTGTATCATTGATCCCAACCCCTGACGCCATTCCGGTTCACTGGTTCTGGCTCCACCTGTTGCTCACTGCTACCACCTTTCTCCATTTCGTAGCAATGAACATCATGCTTGGCACCGGCTTTATTGCCTTTGCCTCGCCTTTCTGGCGTGGGGACGACGTTATGCCTTTAAACGGACATATTGCTAAAACGCTGCCTTACTCCATAGCGTTTACCATCAATCTGGGAGTGGCCCCCTTGCTTTTCCTGCAGGTTCTTTACGGCCAGTTTCTCTATACGAGTTCCATCCTCATGGGTGTCTACTGGCTGTCAATTGTCGGTATACTCATCGTCAGTTATTATGCAGCCTATATCTACCGCCTAATGGATGACAGGGGAGGGATGGGACGACTGTATATCAGTGCTGCCGTCCTGTTGCTGTTAGCTGTTTCAGTCCTCTTCAGCAATAATGTTTCCATTATGCAGATGCCGGAAGTCTGGAGCAAATATTTTTCAGACCGCACAGGATGGCTGCTCAATTTCAGCGATCCGGCTCTTCTGCCACGCTATCTGCATTTTATGGCTTCGGCTGTGGCAATGGGCGGACTGGCCATTGCCCTTTACTTTGAAATACGCAAACGCAGGGGAGCTACAGATGGAGAAGAATGGATCAAACTTGGCTGTAAATGGTTTACGGTTGCAACTATCATAAACTTCGGATTCGGTTTCTGGTTTCTGGGCGCGCTTCCTGAAGCAGCCTATGATCCCGGCACGTTAGCAGGCAAGATATTTTTTATAATGATAGTCGGATCAGTGGCAACCATTATTCCCTCAGTTGTCTATGCCCAGACCGGTAAAATAATTCCGGCAACAGTCTGGGCTCTTGTCACGGTTCTTCTCATGACCCTGGCCCGTGATATTTTACGACTGACTTACCTCAAACCATATTTCAGCCTGTCAGATCTTCCCTATATCCCGCAATATTCACCCTTCATTCTCTTTCTGCTGGCCTTTCTCGGGGGTATTTACCTGATCGGCTGGATGTTGAAAACAGTCTGGAACTCAAAGGAGGTAGCGTAATGAATTATCCCGTTTGGCAGCTTGAGTTTCTGGGCGGAGGCTTCCTGATTGCCGTAATCGCTATCATCCATGTTTATATTGCCCAATTTGCGGTCGGTGGCGGTTTGTTTCTGGTACTGACAGAGCACTATGGGAGAAGAAAAAACAATGCCGCTATTATTGACTATGTCAGAAAACACACAAAGTTCTTTCTGCTCCTCACCATGGTGGCAGGTGCGCTGACCGGGGTCGGGATATGGTTTACCATTTCACTCCTGAACCCTTCGGCAACCTCTGTTCTGATCCACACCTTTGTTTTTGCCTGGGGCACCGAGTGGGTCTTTTTCGTAATCGAAATCGTCTCCCTGTTTATCTACTATTATACCTTTGACCGGCTTTCCAGGCGTAATCATCTGATTATCGGCTGGATTTATTTCGGGGCTGCCTGGATGTCACTTTTCGTGATCAACGGCATCATAGATTTTATGCTGACACCGGGTGCCTGGATAGAAAACAATTATTTCTGGAGCGGCTTTTTTAATCCAACCTTCTGGCCGGCACTTTTTTTCCGCACCTTCTTTTCCATAATGATTGCCGGTCTTTTCGGATTTCTTACAGCTTCCTTTCTTAAGGACAACGAATTGCGTACAACCATGTTACGCTACAGCGCCAAATGGCTCCTGGTTCCTTTTGTGCTCTTCCTGGCCTCCTCCTGGTGGTACAGAGCTGCACTGCCGCCGCACATTGAAGAGATTATTTTTCAGAAAATGCCGCAGCTGCGCAATGCCATCTCCATTTTTCTTGCCTGTTCACCGCTGCTCATCCTGGGTGGGCTCATTATGGCTATCAGAATGCCTTCAGGGGTAAGCCGTACTCTGGCAGCAGTGATGCTCGTTATAGGATTTATGAACTTCGGTGCTTTTGAATTTTTGCGTGAAGGTGGCAGAAGACCCTACATAATCTATGATTACATGTATTCCAATGCGATCCTGAAAACAGATGTGGCCCAGGTTGCCCGGGCCGGAGTGCTCCAGGAGGGGAAATGGATTGAAAACCGCAGGGTAACTGAAGATAATGCTCTTGGAGCAGGCAGGGAACTCTTTGATGTCCTCTGTCTGTCCTGTCACTCAATCGGCGGGCCGTTAAACGATATCCGGCAACAGGTACGCAGGAGTTCGCCGGAGGAATTAAACCTTATCTTTGCTACTATGGGGAAAGAGCGCCCCTACATGCCGCCATTCCCTGGAACTGAATCGGAAAAACAGGTTTTGATACGTTACCTGAACACAGTAATGCGAAAATAGTTATATCTGATTTGCAGTAAACTATTTTCAATAATTTTATAAGAAAAAACCTCTCATGATCCTTTGAGAGGTTTTTTTATTTTTTTCTCACTCCTCAGTCCTCAGTCCTCAGCCCTCAGCCCTCAGTCCTCAGTCCTCAGTCCTCACTCCCCAGTCCTCAGTCCTCAGTCCTCAGCACTCAGTCCTCAGTCCTGTCTTTAACCCCCAGTCCTATCTTTTTTATTTTGCATAGTTTTTCTCAAGCCATTCCCGGTAGTTGCCGTCCATGACATTCAGGCACCAGTCCCGGTTCGCCAGATACCATTCGACTGTTTTTCGCAGACCGGACTCAAATGACTCAGCAGGAATATAGCCCAGTTCAGAAGTGATTTTTTGGGCATTAATGGCATACCGCCGGTCATGGCCGGCCCGATCCTTAACATGGGAAATGAGAGAAGAGTGAGGAGTGAGGACTGAGGACTGAGGGCTGAGGACTGGGGACTGAGGACTGAGGGGGTGGAGTTCATCCATCAACCGGCATACTTCTTCAACAACTTCAATGTTTGTTTTTTCACAATTGCCGCCGATATTATAAGTCTGGCCCACTGCACCCTTTTTCAGTACCAGATCAATACCCCGGCAATGATCATCCACATGCAGCCAGTCACGTATGTTAAGCCCGTCACCGTATATGGGAAGCGGCTTGCCTGCCAGGCAATTCAGGATAAGCAGAGGAATCAATTTTTCAGGAAACTGATACGGACCATAATTATTTGAGCAGTTACTGATCGTCATTGGCAGGCCGTATGTCTTGAAATAGGAGCGTACCAGATAGTCAGAACCTGCCTTGCTGGCAGCATAGGGTGAATTAGGCGCATAGGCGGTGGTCTCAGAAAAGGCCGGATCATCCGGTCCCAGGGAACCGTACACTTCGTCGGTTGAAACATGATGAAATTTATAGCGAGAGGACTGAGGACTGAGGACTGAGTGCTGAGATGAATCCTTTTCACTCTTTACTTCTATCTCTTCATTTGTCAGATCAAGCCAGACTTTCTTGGCAGCCTTTAATAAGGTGTGGGTGCCGATAATATTGGTATCCACAAAAGCATCCGGACCATGTATAGAACGGTCGACGTGGGATTCGGCGGCAAAGTGGACGATGGTGTCAATTTTTTCTTCCTGCAAAAGGTCAACTGCCAGGTCATAGTCCCTGATATCTCCTTGGACAAAGCGATAGTGCGGATGCTTGGCAACCGGTTCCAAATTTGCAAGATTGCCCGCATAGGTCAAGGCATCAAGTATTACCACACGGTCTTCCGGATAGTTCTTAATCCAGTAATGAACAAAGTTGGAACCGATAAAACCGGCTCCACCGGTTACAAGGATAGAGTGCTGAGGACTGAGTGCTGAGTGCCGAGGACTGAGTGCTGAGGACTGAGGACTGAGTGCTGAGGACTGAGTTGTCATTGCTTTTTCCTTTGTTTATCAACAGCTGAACGTAATCCGCCGATTATCCTGGAAACTTCTTCGGCCAATCTTTGCAAGTGGGTGAAACATTTATCATCAACATACCCGATATCACGGGCAATATATAACTGGGTCTTTACTTCGGCACATGATCCTTTGGCAATGACGAGGAACTGATGGAACTCGGCACGGCTTGCCCTGTTAAATCCTTCAGCAATATTCGACATAATCGAAACACATGCCCGTTGTATCTGATCTCTTAATCCAAAATCTTTCTTAAATTCACCATTCTTTGTGACTGAATATATTTCTTTTGTCAGTTCTCTTGCCTTCTGCCAGGCAATAAGATCTTCAAATTTTTCAACTTTACTCATGCTTACTCCTCCCCTGAAAATAATTTTTATTAAATTAACTTTTTATTCTGGGAAGGTAATTAATATCCAAATAGCTAAATTTTCACCCCCAACAAATTACCAGCATTTTTCCAGCTCTTTTCCCCCATTCCTCAGCACTCAGTCCTCAGTCCTCGGTCCTTATCCCTCAGTCCTCAGTCCTAACTTGCCCCTCAGTCCTCAGTCCTCAGTCCTCAACCCTTAATCTTTTACCTCAGTCCTCAGTCCTTAGTCCTCAGCCCTTAATCTTTTACCTCAGTCCTCAGTCCTTAATCTTTTACCTCAGTCCTCAGTCCTTAGTCCACAGTCCTTAATCTTTTACCTCAGTCCTTAGTCCTCAGCCCTTAATCTTTTACCTCAGTCCTCAGTCCTCAGTCCTAACTTGCCCCTCAGTCCTCAGTCCTTAAGCTTTTATATTCAATAAGCATTTTTTTTAATGATTCACGCCAATGGGGAGGTGTGTACCCCAAAGCAGTGCAGGTGGAGGTTTTATCCAGCACACTGTAGGGAGGCCGTTTGGCCGGGGTGGGGTATTCCTCGGTCTTTATGGGTTTGACAGGTATTATTTTTTGCAGAAGATCCAAAGCATGAGCCTCCTCCTGGATGGCCATGGCGAAATCATACCAACTGGCAGCGCCATCATCGGTCCAATGGTATATGCCATGCATATCGGTTTTAAGCACTATGAGCCATATTGCTTTAGCCAGCTCTTTTGCCCAGGTTGGACTGCCTACCTGATCAGCAACTATTTTAAGTTCATCTCTTTCAGCCATCAGACGAAGCATGGTCTTGACAAAGTTGCTGCCATGAACTGAATAAACCCAGGCGGTTCGTAGAATTACAGCCCTGTTCGGGGTAGAAGCCATAACCGCTCTTTCCCCCTGCAGTTTGCTGGCACCGTAAACTCCCGCAGGGTTCGGTGTATCCTCGGGCAGATAGGGTTTTGCCTGATTACCATCAAACACAAAATCAGTGGACAGGTGAATTAAGCGGGCCGAATATTCCTCAACCGCCCTGGCAATGTTGGCAGCGCCATCAACATTGACGTTATATGCTTTGTCAGCTTCTTTTTCAGCTTTATCCACAGCGGTATAGGCTGCTGCATTGATAACAAGGTCTGGATGTAGTTCTGCGATCACGGACGTTACAGCAGACCCGTCCGTAATATCCAGGTCTGAACGACCAAGAGCTGTTATTTCGACATCTGCAGGCAAGGTCTGCTGCAGTTCCCAGCCCACCTGTCCATCTGCTCCGGTGATTACAACTTTCATTTCCCTCAGTCCTCAGTCCTCAGTCCTATTTTGTTAGTCCTCAAACCTATTTCCCCTCAGTCCCCAGTCCTCAGTCCTTAGTCCTCAGTCCTCAGTCCTTAGTCCTCAGCCCTTTCATTTACCTCAGTCCTATTTTGTTAGTCCTCAGTCCTATCTTTTTATTATTCAAAAATCTCTGCATTTTTAAAGGATTCTGCTTCTGCATCCTTGGGAGCGAGAACCGGCTCCTGCTCCCCTTTTAGGGGCCAGTCAATGGCCAGGTCAGGATCATCCCAGCGGATAGCCCGTTCATGCTCTTGAGCATAAAAATCAGTACACTTGTAGAAAAAATCAGCCTGCTCGGAAACCACATAAAAACCGTGGGCAAAACCAGGCGGTACCCAGAGCATCTGGTTGCTGATATCATTAAGATACATGCCGAACCATTTTCCAAAGGTTGGGGAATTCCTGCGCAGGTCAACAGCCACGTCAAATACCTCGCCGCTCAACACCCTCACCAGCTTGCCCTGGGGTTGCTTTATCTGATAATGCAAACCGCGTAGTATCCCCTTGCCTGAACGGCTGTGGTTATCCTGCACAAACTGTGCGTCAATGCCGCCATTGGCAAACTTTTCAGCATGCCAGGTCTCCATAAAAAAACCACGATGGTCACCAAACACATCCGGTTCAACTATTATTACATCAGGTATCTCTGTCTTTATGAATTTCACTCTTTATCTTCTTATAAGGTGTTTTGTTTTTGTTAATTTTTTTTACAATTTTTTCTCAGCCCTCAGCCCTCAGCCCTCAGCCCTCAGCCCTCAAACCTATCTTTTCCCTCAGCCCTCAGTCCTCAGTCCTGTCTTTCCATTCCCCAACCCTCCCTTTCAAT
>JBHPCH010000052.1:0-17098 GCA_042576125.1 Thermodesulfobacteriota bacterium | reverse complement strand
GCTGATTCCAACAACCAGATCAATACGCCTCGTATCTTTGGCGTTAATATTGGTTATGATGTCACTGATAATCTTGCTGTTCGGTACAATGACAAGCTGATTATCAGGGGTGCAGAAAAGAGTATTGAAGATGGTTATTTTCTCAACCTTGGCAGTAATGCCTGCTGCGGACACCACATCGCCAATCGTAAAAGGCCTGAAAAGGACGAGCATCACACCGGCAGCGAAATTGGACAATGAATCCTTTAAGGCAAGACCGACAGCCAGGCCAGCTGCACCTATAATAGTCAGAAAAGAGGTAGTGTTGACTCCAAGCTTGCCAACTGCAGCAACTATCACCAGAACTACCATTGTATAGTAAGCCAGGTTCGTCAGAAAATTGACTAGGGTGGCATCAACATCGCTTCTTTCCATAAGTTTTGTCAGAAGGTTGGCAATTTTGCGGGCTAACCACTTTCCCACTATGAAAATAAGAAGCGCCCCGATTACATTGAACGCATATAACGAAACCCATCCCTGAATTGCATCTACATTAATATCCACCATCACACCTCCTCAGAAAGTTATAGTTCTAATAAACCTTCAAACCATTATGGATTTAATTGTAAAACTATAAATACCAGAAATGATTCCCAAAAAACAACCATTTCTTTAAAGATTATTATCTTTTAAAAGAGATAACCTATAAAGCGATGCCGGGAAAATTGAATCAGGTGTTGGACAGGTCCACGTGCCAACCTAACTTGAAACGGCTGTGACAATTAGGGCAGATGAGAAACACTTCGGCTTTGCAGTCAGTTTTTGCAACACTGAATGAGACATGGAATCCATCGGTATAACCGCAGGTCGGGCATGTATAAATTTCCCCTTCAGGCTTGATGGTACCCACCTTATTTCTGGATCCCATTTCCATTACTGTGTACCTTCAGAGTTCAGTTTGATGTAAAAGCCGGAGAAAAATTCCTGCAAAGCAGAAAAAACCTTGCAGTGGTTTTTACTTATTCTTCTTGGATTTCTTGAGATATCTGGCGATCCTGACAAAACGGGTCGGGTTTACAATCTTGTCGTCATAATGAATTTCATAATGAACATGGGGACCGGTACTTCTGCCGGTGCTGCCAACCAAACCTATGATCTGGTCCCTTGTAACAGAATCCCCCGTTTCAACAAAACTTTTTTTCAAGTGGGCATATTTGGTTACAAATCCATTGCCATGGTCAACAAGAATATAACGCCCATTTCCTTTATCGTAATTTTCGATTTTAACTTTGCCGTTGGCCGTAGCTTTGACATCCGAGCCCTTCCGGCCCCTGATATCCACACCCCGATGATAGGCTTTTTTGCCATTAATAGGATCATTGCGCCAGCCGAATCTTGAGGTAAGTACTCCCGGGACCGGTGCACCAAGGGGTATATCTTGCAATGTGTCCAGATACTGATCCGTACGCAGAATAAGCTCATCACTAATGTTTTCTGCAGAACTGGTAAACGGTCCGCCACTGTTCTCGTTGCTCAACTGGACCTTTATGTCCACGCCGACACTGCTTAAAATTGATTCAATGATCCTGCTCTTTTTGTCGAGATCTGCTACGGCAGTATCAAGAAGAACGGCCTGTTCCTTCTGCAAAACTGCTACCCGGTTCTTCAGCCATTCATTGCTCATTCTCAAAGACTGCAATTCTGTAAACTGCATATTGGCTTCAAGACCGGCAAGCTGTTTCTCAAGAGTCAGGCTTTTCATGTAAAAACCAGTGCCGAAAGACAAAACACTTAAGGCCAGAATCAGAAAAAAAACTGAGGGCACAGATACGTTTTGCCTCAAACTGAGCATCAACAGGCGCACTTGACTTGTGGTATTCGTTTTCCAATCCAACAGCCTGTTCTTCATTTTGTATCGATCCTTCATATTTATTTATAAAATGTAAGTTCCGGTTTACTTAATATAACTAGAACGTTCGGCGGGAAAGTAATACCTATCCTTGTCTGAGTCAATTAAAAACTGTCAGGGCACGATCCTGAATAGTTTTTTTTAATATACAAATCAAAGCGTTACTGAACATTTATTGCCTTGGCAAATATCCTGACAGGAGCAGGATATCCTTCCACTGTCAAGGCTGGATCAGATGTATCAATAAAATCCTCATAGGATTCAAAAACCATCCATTCCGTTCGCCGCTGCTCCTCGCTGGACATTGGGTGCGAATAGAATACTTGCACATCAGCAAAACCTGCCCGGGACAACCAGTTGGCAAGACAGGCAGCGGTTGGTACAAAATAAGTTCCAGGAACTTTGGCATAACGGTGATCCGGGAAAAGGGCCAGAGGTTCATCCCCTGGGATTCCCTGGGATTCGACAATCAGAACCCCTTCCGGATTCATGGCGGTTCTGATATCCCGCAACACATCAACAGGGGAAGAACGGTGATAAAGAATTCCCATGAGAAAGACCACATCAAAGCAGTTCGGGAATAAAGTTATATGCTCCACCCCAAGCAGTTCAGCGGCTAAATTTCTGGTTTCCGCAAAAGAATTCAAGGTCTTAAAGGCAAAATAATGCTGCAGATACGGTTCAAATCCCAACACCAGTTTAGGATTATGCTGGACCATCCTGAACATATAGTAACCGTTATTGCAGCCGATATCGGCCACAATTTTGTCCCGCAGGTCAGGCAGTTCCGGCAGCACCCTGTTCCATTTGCGCTCGCTGCGCCACTCTGCATCTATGTCAATGCCAAAAATTTCAAAAGGCCCTTTGCGCCAGGGCATGAAATCACGCATGGTTTCATACACCTTCACGGCATCTGATTCTTTCAGTTCATCTGCACCACCTATTATCACAGCATCGCCGGAAAAATCACAATACCGGGCCTTGATGTGTTTGACTCTCTCATAGGGCAGACGAAAGCGTTCCACCCCTTTCTTGCCCAGCCCAAGCCAGTGTTCTTTCTCCTGCAGTAAAGTAAGGATTTCCTGACGGTCAGCATTGGGTAAAAGATTGAGAAATTCCATAGTCAGATACTGAGAACCATATTATTTGCAGGCCAAAATGGAGACAAAGTTAAACCATTGAAAAAAAGGCTCTACCCTGGAGAAACCTGCCTGCATCAGCAGGTCACAATTTTCCTGAATGGTTAGAGGGATCAATACGTTTTCAAGGGCCTCGCGCTTGTTGGCAATTTCCAGTTCGGAATACCCCTTTCTCCTCTTGAATTGATGATATGAATCAAGAAACTGCTGATCAAAATATGTATCCCGACTGACGACCTTCTCACTGAGAATCAGAACGCCGTTACTTCTTAATCCATTATAAACTGTCTTGAGAAATTGAACCCTGATTGACGGGTTTATGAACTGCATGGTGTAGTTCAACATGATCCCACCCGCTCCGGAAAGATCTGTCCGGGTGATATCCATCTCCTGAAAATCAATCCTGTCGGCCATGGAAAACATCTCTGCTTTACGTGTTGCCTTGTCAAGCATGGCCTTTGAATTATCAATCCCGACAAACTTGAGATTTTCTGTTTCCAGTCTTGCGGCCATAGCTATGAGAGTTGTTCCGGTAGAACACCCGAGATCATAGACCGTATCGCCGGCTCGTAATGACCGGTTCAGAATTTCGGCCGTCATTTCTATTACCTGCTTATAAAAAGGGACTGAACGATCAAGCATGTCGTCAAAAACATCTGCCACCCGTTCATTGAATTCAAACTTTTCAGCAGATGCTTTTTTTTCAAATAGAGTGTCCCGTGCCATATCTCTTTTTCCAGGTAAAATCTATACTGTCTCTATTATCCTGAATACATAACGGGAAATTACTTTTGGGGCAACTTGATCCGGTGCTCAGCATCCCGATCAGGATTAGCACGAAAGAGCAGAAAAGTTTTCCCCAGTATCTGGACTATTTCAGATCCGGTTTTTTCAGCAGCTGCTTCAGCTGCTTCCCGCCGGTCCAACAGGCAGCCATTGCCGACCTTGACCTTTATCAATTCATGGGCGTTCAGAACAGCATTTGCAGCATTAAGAACATTTTCGCTGAGGCCATCCCGTCCGAGCATGACAAGTGGTTTCAAATGATGCCCCTGCCCCTTGAGATAGCGCACCTGTTTACCGGTAAGTTTTTTATGTTCCGACTTTTTTTTCATAATGATATCTTGTGTGTAAATTTTTTATGAAAATCTGCTGAGAAATTACTACTGCATGCAATTCTGTTTTTAACAGATTATGCAATATTCAAAAAAGGTTTGTCGATCTCGTATTTATGCCCGCATGGGTAAAAACACTCGATGGACTGGTTTGTCGTCTGTAACCTAATAATATGATTAGGCCCTGTTACCGGCTACGAGACTTTCTACGGATGCACCAAATTTGATATAATTTTAACCCCGCCGATCCAGGTACCGACCATACTTCCCAATCCTGGCAGCAGAAAAGCCAGAAAAACCCTCAGTAGCTTATTGCGCCACCAGCCGGTTACTGTTGCCATATCCTCTGCCACGGTCTCAAACTCTCTGACAACTGGCGGGCAAACCAGTACCTGCACAAAGGCCGTGACGTATCCTGCTCCAATAACCGGGGTAAGGCTGGTTATCGGAGCTGCTGCAAAAGCACTTGCAATGGTGAGGGGATGAGCCCCGGCCAGAAGGGCCCCGATGGCCGAAGGTATGGAGTTGGCCAAAATCCAGTAAAGAAGATTAGAGCCTGCTGCACTCCCGCCTTTCAGGATTCCAATAGCAAGCAGAGATCCTATTATGAGAAGCGGTATGACCCAGCCCAGCGCTTTAACTCCCCTGGATACCGGCGGGAACTTACTGATTTCCGGTATAACCTTGCTATGATCTTCACCAATCCTCTTTTTAATCCCTTCCACGTGTCCGGCTCCCACAACTGCCACCAGTCTTCTGCCTGAAGACCTCTTGATTTTTTCCGCCAGATAAATGTCACGTTCGTCTATCAGTACCCTCTTTAAAACCGGCATTGCTTCACCGAGCTCAGACATCAATTCGGAGAGAACGTCCTTTTTTTTAAGCTGCTCAAGTTTTTCCTCAGTAACCTCAGTCGTATCAAAGAGACTAACCAGGAGGGTGGCCAGCAGATATCCCTTTTTAAAAAAGGATGTTTCATGCCAGGCCCTGCGCAAGGTCACCCTGACATCCCGATCGCACAACGATACAGGGATGGAATACTTCTCCGCTTCACGGGTAGCTTGCAGCAACTCTGATCCAGGCATGACACCCAGTTGCATACCGAGTTTCTTCTGATAGGAGGCAAGGATCAGGTTGACAAGTAACGTGGATAATTGTTTTTTTCTGATTATTTCCTTCAGGTCGAGGGATTCCCAACGCTTTCTGCCCGACAGTGCCTTGTATCTTTTTTCATCAAGTTCCACACACACACAGTCAGGCTTTTCATTAACAATCACCTGTTGAACCAGATCAACCGATTCCTGTGAAACATGTGCTGTACCTACGAGAAATATTTTCCGTCCGTCAAGGTTGAGTATCTGGACATCATCAGGGTAAACATGGTTTCCGCTGCCATGTACATTTATGTAATCATTGTTTCCTGTCATAAATTACGTGTTCTATGCTTTTACTGTTTTTTCCCTGATTTTATGATTCGTATATTTCACTATGCTTTTCTATAACCATTAAAAAAAATAACACAAGCAGAGTAGCAAACTTATTGATTCAATCTGTGTCGGGACACAAATTATCTCATTTGCAATCCGTGCTTCTGCACTTTGTTTTTTCAACTGGGAAAGTCTTAAGAAACTTCAGGGGATTTTGCCTGAGGGCAGAGAAAACTTTTTATCCTGGTTGAATCAGCCGCCTCTGGCAAGCTTCAACAGCAGCTTATTACCGGGATGGATTGTATTGTTTTTCAAATTATTCCACCTTTTGATATCTTCAGGGGATAAATTATAATTCCTGGCAATGGACCACAGCGAATCACCCCTGCGAACCTTATAGTAACTATCAGGCATTGTTTCACCCGTGTCTGCCACCATGAGACGCAGGCGGTTACCCGGATGGATTACATTATTCTTCAGATCATTCCATCTCCTGATATCTTCCGGGGATAAATTGTAACTCCTGGCAATGGACCACAATGAATCGCCCCTGCGAACATGATAGTAAGATTCCTTTCCTGGCGGCTTCGAGTCAGCAGCTACCAGAAGCCTGTCCCCGGGAAAGATAACATTGGTCGCAAGACCGTTGATTTTTCTTAATTCCTTAATATCCAAATTAAATTTCCGGGCAATTTTCCAAAGAGAATCTCCGTTTGTAACTACATAGTAATTTTCGGAACCGGAATTGTGTAATTCTTCTCTCACAGCAGCAAGTTTAACCCGCACCTCATGCACTCCCACCTCTTTCTTGACTGTCTCTTTCTTGCGAGTCGGAGTAAATTGCTTAACAGAGGAATTGTTGTCCGAAGAAATGGAGGCCACATCAGTCCCTTTATTCTGCACATAGAAAACCAGCTGCTGCCCTGCCCGTATCCTGCTTATGTCATTTAAATCATTCCAGGTTGCAATGAGATGGATAGGAACTCTGTAGAGTCTGGCCAATTCAGAAACCGTTTCACCCGGGCGTATTTTATGTAAAACAAAATTACCGCCTGCAGATGCTGCTGCCAGGTATCCCCTGGCAACACTTCCTTCCGGCAGCATTTCATATGCTGTGGTCTGGTAAGGAATGCGTAATCGCTGTCCGGACTTTAATCCAGATGCTCCCAAATTGTTGGATTTCAGAACAACTGTTTTTGTCAGACCGTATTTTCGGCAAATAGCATTTAAAGTCTCTCCCTGCCTGACCTTATGGGTCTTGAACCCGGTAGAAACGATTGCCTGCACCCTGGGCAGTTTTTCTTCAACTTCGGCCTTTTTCCCCTGCGGAACCCTGAAAGGATATGAAGCCCTGTCAGGAGGCGTAAACTCCTTACGCAGTTCATTATTGTATTTCTTCAGCTCTTCAGGCTCCATGTCACAGGCCATTGCCACCGCCTTTATAGAAGTCCAGCGCGGCACCTCAACCTCATCATAAGTCATCGGGGAGGCATAAGCTATTTTATCAAAACCGTATTTTTCCGGTTCCCTGGCAATGATAATTGCTGCTATGAGCTTGGGAACATAGCGCTTGGTCTCCAGCTTCAGGTATTTACCCTGGGCTATTTCCCAGAAATCAGTTGTTTTGTATTTCTTTATGGCTCTTCTTATCTTGCCTTCACCAGCATTATAAGCAGCCACTGCCAAATACCAGGAACCAAACTCGTTATAAAGATCACCGAGATATGAAACTGCGGCATCAGTCGACTTGACAGGATTGCGCCTTTCATCAACATAACTGTTGATAGTCAAGCCATAATTCCGGCCCGTTGACTTAATAAACTGCCATACACCTACAGCCTTGGCCCGTGAATACGCCCTTTCATTATAGCCGCTTTCTATCATCGCCAGATAAGCGAGATCTTCTGGTAATCCGGCAGCACGAAGCTTTTCATGAATCATTGGAATATATCGGCCGGACCTGGAAAGCCAGATGGCAAAATTCCTGCGGTGTTTTCCAGTAAAAAAATCGAGATAATACTGAACCTGAAGGTTTACTGTCACCGGAAAATCATATTCCACCTTTTCGTCGGAATATTCGACTGCGGGTACGCCTTGTTCCCATTTACCGAGCCGCTCAAGATCTTCTAATTCCTGGGCTTTTGTCTTTTCAGGCTCAGGCTCAACATCACCCTGCAATCGTTCTTCCTGTTCCCCATTGGCAACAGCCTGGGGATACTCAGCGAACTGCCCCCACTGATATTCAATATAACCTGATCCTGAAGACGCACTCTGCTCAGGGTAATGATCTCTGCCAATATATCCGGTTTGTAATGGAGAGCAGGCAGCTAAAACAGCAAAACAACAGATTGCAGTGAGGAAGTTATTAATGATTTGCCTATGTATATTCATATGTACCATTAAGAAATAGTTTACAGGATGGTATTCACCCCGCAATCTTTCAAAAGCAAAAAATGTGCCGTAATGGAAAAATAAAAACTTTTAAGGGATAAGGTCATGCCTTCTTGGAAAGATGAGATCAGTTTGATATGATTTTTAAATTGATTGCATGGGTCAAAGTGAGAATGAACCCGCTAAATTGGTGACTAATTACCATATAAATCCTTGATGCTGCAATAAAAAATTAAGTCAGGGCTTGAATTTAGGTGAATATTAGTGGACAATACTGTCTTATTTTTTGAAAAAAAAATTTAACATCAGGATAAATCAATTAAGGGATTTTTTTTGCGCTCGCTATACACAGTTCGCCTTTATATTCTTGTTTTCTATTTAATTACAACTGGTTATGCGCATGCCAGCAACATTGGAATCCAAAAAGATCATTTCATCTCATGCTTAAAAAACTATTTTATTTCCTAATAGCCTTATCCGGATTGACAGTCGCTGCGGGTGTTGCTGCGTTCTTCTGGCTGGTTGTTTTTAATCCGGGTGACGAAATCAACCAGGCTAATATTGAGAAAATCCTTTCCATGGAGAGCCCTGTTTACTATCAGGACGGCCAAAACAAAATTGGTGTTTTTTTCCAGGAGGCCCACCGACAGTATATTCAGTATGACGAAATACCTGAAGGTTTTATCAACGCCATTATCGCTTCTGAGGATAACAATTTTAAAAAACATTTTGGAATAGACATTCCAGGTGTCCTGAGAGCTCTGGTTGCCAATATTAAAGCCGGGAAAATAGTTCAGGGCGGCAGCACCATTACGCAACAGACTGCCAAAAATCTGTTCAAAAGAAGGGACCGTTCCCTGGGAGCCAAGCTTACAGAACTCCTTTATGCCCTGAGGCTGGAGTACCATTATCCCAAAGAAAAAATAATGGAGTTTTATGCCAACCAGTTTTTTGTCAGCGGCAACGGGCATGGTCTTGGTGTAGCAGCCCAATATTATTTCAATAAGTCTGCATCAGAACTGAGCACCCTGGAATGCGCCTTTATTGCCGGAAGTGTAAAAAAGCCTAACTATTATAATCCATTTATAAAAGACAACCAGGAAATGGCTTCTCTGGCTATGCAAAGGGCAAAACAACGGGTCAGCTATGTACTGGGGCAAATGCGTAAACTGGGCATGATAACTTCTCCGCAGTATGACGAGTATATGCAACAGGATATCGCTTTTGAGCAGGGACAAATGTTTTTCCCGCTTAATACCCTCATGGATTTTGTTAAATCAGGGTTATCTGCCACTGAAGTTGAGGAGGCCCTTGCAGCAAATGGTATCGACAATATTGCAACCTCCGGCATTAAGGTCTACACCACAGTTGATAAAGACCTTCAGGACCAAGCCTTCTTCGCACTGCGCAAAGAACTGTCAAGGCTCAGCATCCGCCTGAAAGGATATGTCCATGAAGAGGTGCAGAAATTCTATGACAGCATCCCCCGGGGTGGAGACTGGGACCTGCATGATAACGGTTTTCTTTTTGGAAGAGTTGCAGCAATTGACATTTCACCAAAACCTAAAATAACTGTATCACTGAGCAAGCTTGGCGGGAAACAGAACCTGACCGGCATTATTGACCGTTCGGGCATCCTTCCGGTTATTGATTCTCTGGTTAAATGGGAAAAACAGCGATGGACTGAACCGCTTTCAGAAGATCTCACGCGATTTCTTGAAGGGATACATATAGGTGACAGAATTTTCGTTAGTGTTCGGGATATTGACAGGATAAACAATATTGTTCTGCTTGATCTCGAAAAATACCCTGAAATCCAGGGCGGGATGATCGTTCTGAAGGATGGCACCATCCATGCCATGGTAGGGGGAATGGAAAACCGTTTTTTTAACCGGGCTGCCACTGCCAGACGAGCCATGGGATCTGTTATCAAACCTCTGGTATATACCGGTGCCCTCCAACTTGGCTGGAACAGTATTGATCCTCTTGATAATGAAAGAAATCTTTTTATTTATCAGAAACAGGCATATTTCCCCAGGCCTGACCATGACAGCCCGCATAAGCAGGTATCAATGAGTTGGGCCGGAGTTCATTCTGAAAATGTGGCAACTATCTGGCTTCTTTACCATCTTTGCGACCATCTCACTCCAGCCCAATTCAAGGAATTGATATCGCATCTTGATCTGGACCGCCGGGATTATGAATCCCATGCCAGTTACAGGCAGCGGCTCCGGGACAGTCTAGGGATTCTGGTGGACGAAGAACAACTATACCGTGCTGCTTTCAGGCAGGCGGTGAAAAACCTGGAGCCTGACCTGATTTTCAACGGCAAACTTGACGAATACCAGTATTTAAAGAAAATGCAATATGGGGCTGATTTTGGAAAATTCCTACAGGAAATAGAAAATCTTGAAGGACCTGGATATGAATCAGAGGCACGTCGTCAAAGAAAAATTTATGATGAAAAAAAGATCAGGAAACAAATTCTCAGAAACAACTACCTGCAGCATATGACCCTTTTACAGGAGATTGAATTCCTGCGTGACAATTTCTCCGGCCAGCAGCAATCGATAAATACTGAAATATTCCTCGGGGCTTTCTATCTGGATAGAAAAAATGACCAAATTGTCTATGCAACAGAACCCGATGAAAACGGTTTCTGGGAAACACTCAGCCGAACCGACATCCGGAAACGCCTGAATCCTTTGTCGTTAAAAAGATTCAGGAACAATTTCCAGTATGATTTCTGGAGCAATATTCTTATTGAAGGCAAAGTCAGCATCGAGACCCTTGAGATGCTCAACAATGCCGTACAGACTGAATACGAACAATTATCGTCCCGCCCACCTTACAGTTTTGAGGTTTTGTCTCTGATTCCCGACTTCCGCGTTTTAGCAGGTTTGAATTACGTAACTGCGCTGGGAAAAGCCCTCAACATTAAGAGTGAACTTGAACCGGTCCTGTCTTTCCCGTTAGGTTCAAATGTAATCTCTCTCTTCGAGGCCGCCATGGCCTATCAGGCAATTACTACAGGGCATGTAACGCTAAGCGGACTTGAAACCCCCTTTGATGAACTGGCAATAATTGAACGGATCGAAAATTCGGAAGGCGAAACCATCTATGTTCCGGAGAGAAAAAACAAAAGAGTGGTTGATGCCGGGACAAGCCTTATGGTTAGTGATATTCTTCGTAACATAATTAAATTCGGTACCGGTCGCTATGCATATGAAAATGTCAGGCTCCATAGCCTTGATCCTGAAACAGAACAGCAACTCCAGCAATTTAATCTGTCCGTACCGCTCATGGGAAAAACCGGTACAGCAAACCACTTCACCAACTCAACCTTTGCAGGAGTAGTTCCAGGACCGCATAAAGAGCAAAACGGCTTTGCCACGGAAAACGGCTATACTGTTGCAGCATATGTCGGTTTTGATACCAATGATCCTATGGTCAGGAACACAACTCACATTACCGGTTCCAGTGGAGCCCTGCCAGTCTGGACCAGAATGGCTAATGCTATCCTGCTTGAAAAAAACTATGGGAATCAACTGGATCTGGTGGACCTTGCTTTCTCCGTTGATCCTATAACAGGAGAGACCGGTTTGCGCCTTATCCATCAGGATATGGGACAGAAAAAAATCCCTGTAAATTCCGACAATGGTTTACCGTTGAATACTCAACTTAAACCCGTTTCTCCCGGAAACTCAAAAGCGACCTCACTAACTTTCGGCACACTCCTCCCCAGCGGAGAATTGGAACCGGCCAGAATTTTTCAGCCCTTCTGGAGCAACTAAGTCTTCTCTATCCCTCTTTTCAATTTTTAAGGACAGATCCACAATAATTCCTGTCATAATTAAATCTTTTAAGCCCTGGACTGTCGCAGTAATAAAATGATATACAAATAAATACAGACTCCGAGGAGTAACACTTTTTACTAAGCCATCTGTCTTAGGTCTTGCATAATGGACAGATTCTGTTTTATAGCTAAAAAGCATTTGATGTATTGTTGAAAATATTTTCACTAGCACAAACAAACCACTGGAAATATCAATGGCGCCATCTAAAGCATTCACATTCATTATAGTATCAACTGCCATAACAGCCCTCCTTTTGACCGGATGCGCTGCTCCACCTTCCCAAACCAGCTCTGAGATGGCTGCCCCCCCTGCTCCAGAAATTCAGGATTCTGACCGGACAGAGCAACTGCAAACTGCACCATCCGGACAAACCGAACAGGATATCACCCCCCCGCCAGAGGTTTCTTTAAAGGAGCCTGTTTTCGACGACAGGGAATCTACACAGATCGAGGAGGTTCCTGTCAGTTATGCTGATTTGGAATTTGTCCAACAGCGCCAAAATGCTTATCAGGTCAAACTTGACGAATGGCTGAAATTTTCTGAGTTTACTGACAAAAGTGAACTGGCGGAAAAACTTTCAACAAAAGGCTTTGAATGCATACAGTTATTGGAATGGCTAGTGACAGGCTACGGTACACTGCTTGAAAGAATGCAACAGGGTGAAACCGTTCCTGTTGACGAAATAGATGTGGTTGACCCCGGGAAAATGCTGCAGCTTGATATAAATTTTCTTGAGAGCCGTTGCAGTGAAGTGCTTGCCATGGATACTTCAGTTCAGCATGAATTAACAACAGGAGAGGAACTGCATTACTCATTTGATGAAGCCCAAAAAATTATTATATCACATGTTAAAAATGAAAATTTCCAGGAGGCCCTTCAGGAATATTCCAACCTCTCAAAAAAATATCCGGAACAGAAACCGACCATCCTTACCCAGTTAAACTATGGCCTAGCTCTGCAATACATGGGTCAGGTTGAAGCGGCGACAAGACATTTCAGCAAAATGCTTAATTCAGGCGACCTCTCGGTAGCCCCCCTCAATCTCCAACTGGAAATAGCTGACCTTCTCCTGGCCAGCGGTGATATTAGTGCTGCAGAGTCATACTATGAAAATTTTATTCAGGAGTATAAGTCAATAAATGCAAAAAACACATGGGCAATGGAACAACTGAATTTCCTGCGTTCCGTTGATCCTGAATCTGAGGATATGCTTGAATATACAAAATTGCTGCGGGAATTCTTTTCATATGATTACAAGATCCACAGTGTCGCATTGAATGAAAAAATAAATACCTTTGCGGCAGAACATGCAGGCAGTCCCTTTGCAGTCAGCGTTTTAAGGCTCAAATCTTTTACAATTGAGCAGTTAAATTTCTGGTTGGGCAGACAGTTGGTGAAAATCGATTCTCTCGTAGCAGAAAAAAGATTCACAGAGGCCATGGATATTCTCAAAGACATGACGCACTACTATCTTCCTGCAGACTTGCAGGCGGTAGTGCAGAAAACATTTTACGAGGTCGGACAGGCTGAACTGGAGGCAACTGAGGATCAGCGTCGAGCTCAGGAAATGGAACTGACTGAACAGTGGGACACAGCTGTTAATCTCATGGATTCTCAACGCTTTGAAACAGCCATATCAGCTTTCGAAGCCTTTACAGGTACCGAGTATGAAAAAGAGGCCGCCATAAAGATAGTTGAAGCAGCCAACCTTGCTGCGGGTCAAATGCGCAAAGAGGCCGCATCACTTTTTGTCCGGGCAAATAAAACCTTGAACATAGAAAGCAAAAAACAACTTTTCCTCGATTCATATGAAATCTTGAATGAAATAGTTATCACCTTTCCTCAAACAGACCTGCTGGACAAGGTATATCAGAATATTTCCATAGTTGAGGAGCAGATAAAAAAAATTGATCCTTTACTGCTGGAAGAACTCCAGGATGAAGCCTGGGCTGACACGCCTGACGAATCACAAAGTTCCTACCCTATAAAGGAATAGACTGTTCAGGGTTTTATTAAATGCAGTTGCTCCATGCGTTTTCAAGTGACAACAGGGATTTTTTAATGTCAAGCCCTCCGCCAAAACCTCCAAGGCCATTTTGGGCAACAACTCTGTGACATGGAATTATTATGGGCAGGGGATTTGCTCCGCATGCCGTTCCTGCAGCCCTGGCAGCTCTGGGAGAACCAGCCAGTTCTGCCAGTCCCTGATAGGTGATACAACTGCCGTATGGTATGGCAGATATTTGACTCCATACCCTTTGCTGAAAAGGTGAACCGGCATCAATAAAGGGGGAGTCTATTTTAATTGGAAACCTGGACAGGTTTCCGGAGAAATAATCATTAAAAATTTTATTGTAGGCAAAGTCCGTCCTTTTAAGGGTTTTGAAATCAACTCTTTCATCCAAAACACTTAATTGTTTCTGGGCCTGTACATGCCCGCCAGATGTAAAGGACAAATGGATAATATTTTCTTCTGGTCCAATAAGGCAGTAAATGGCAAACTTCCCGTAATGGTATACTATGGAGACAAAATTTAGGCCAACCCCTGCTTTTGATAATTTCTGCAGATAATTTTTTATAATTTTTTTCATAATATACCAAACTCATAAAATCTGATTTACAAATGCATCCTCTGGAAAAAGAAACTTTAAAAACAGTTCGGCAGGAACAACTCATACAGGCCGGAGACAGGATACTCATCGGTGTCTCGGGCGGCCCGGACTCCATGGCACTTCTGCATGTTCTGGCCCGCCTGGCCCCTGATCTCAATATTACCCCGGCCGCTGCTTATGTCAATCATGGTCTCAGGCCGGAAGAAACACGTGAAGAAAAAAACCTTGTTGAAACTGCTGCAAACAGTCTTGGGGTAGATTTTTTCACGGCAAGCGTTGATGTTAAAGGGCTGGCAGCTAAACAGAAAAGTTCCATTGAACA
The DNA here is from genome assembly GCA_042576125.1 of Thermodesulfobacteriota bacterium. Lineage (GTDB taxonomy): Bacteria > Desulfobacterota > Desulfobulbia > Desulfobulbales > BM004 > BM004. The sequence goes on along the minus strand of JBHPCH010000052.1, from coordinate 2,347 downwards.
TGCGGCCAGAATATTGCGTTATGATTTTTTTGAAAAAACTGCCGAAGAGTGGGGAGCGACAAAAATTGCAGTAGCGCACACCGCAGATGACCAGGCGGAAGAGATCCTCCTGCGCCTTATCAGGGGAACAGCCCGTAAAGGACTTTCAGGGATGAAGACCATCCGGGATGGAAGGATTATCCGCCCGTTTCTGGGTTTTCCTAAATCCCGGCTTCTTGAATACCTTGATAAAAATTCCATCCGATACCTGCTTGACAGTTCGAACACGGAAAAATTTTACCTGAGAAACCGTATCAGAAATGGCCTGCTGCCGTACCTGACTGAAAACTTCAACCCTGATATCAGGCAAACCCTGTTACGTACAGCGAATATTCTGCAGGACGAAGAAGAACTTCTGGAAAATTTTACAGAATCTGCCTTTAAAGAGACTGTGTCAATCAACCCGATGTGCCTGGAAAAGACCAGGACCGACATCCCACGACCGGATGAATCAAATAATCAGGAGCTTTTTCTTAATCTTGAACATTTCAGCCGTGAACCCCGTGCCATCCAGAGAAGGCTCCTGGAAAAATGCTGCTGGGAAATGGGTTGTGAACCGCGGTCACGACAGATTGTACATCTTCTGGAACTTGCCATAAAGAATGCCCCTGAAGGCACCCTCCACCTTTCTGACGGTCTTCGGGTTATTAGAAACAATGAACTGCTTTGCTTTACTTATCCCCGGGGCCGGGGATCATTTCGTGGTAACATCTCAAATGAAACCGAAACTGTGCTTCCTGAAACAAGTATACGCGCGCCGGGTGTTTATGAGTTCCCGCAGCTGGGGAAAATACTGGTATTAGAACATTTCAACAAAACTGTAACCGACTCTAAAGAAGTTTTTTCACCTGGGGAACACCTGGATTCCTCTCTTTTCTCTTTTCCGCTCACATTAAGAGGGCCAATGCCCGGAGATCGCTTTCATCCGCTTGGTGCGCCCGGCAGCAAGAAAGTAAGTGATTTTCTCAGCGACCAAAAAGTTGAACGGCATGCCAGAGGTCAAGTGCCGGTTTTATGTGCCGATGAAACCATCATTGCCCTGCCAGGGCTTCGCATAGACAACCGCTACAAGGTTACCGAAAAAACTACCCGGATTGTAAGGGTATGCTGGGAAGAAATAGACTGAACGTCACGGATTACGATATCTAGTATATATATTGAGTCAGATTTTGTATGACAGAACTCAAGATGTTAGCAAGTTATATTTAGTTTACAGAGACGAATAAAGTTAAAATCTATTATTTACCTCAACTCTTCTCTAGGATGGAGATCGACATTAGGACTAGCTATGCGACCCTAAAGGAAGCAGGCATATAAAGTGGACTATGCAAAGAGAAAAAATTTCTCATTAATGTTTCGTAAGCTGAGTTACATCAAGCCCCAGAGAAAAACACTGCACATCGTCCAAACATTTCTTAATATCCTTTTTGTCAAGATAATGAACTATATCATGAACTCCTTTTTGCGATACAATGATCCAGGATCTTTTCGCCCTGCTGTAAAATGTATCAATATCAATTCCACAGGCACCTAAACCAGGATTAAGTTCAGTTACTTTTTGACAAACTTCATTTTTATCAAACATGTCTTTTCACCTCCCTTTCCCATCTGCATTATTAAGTCGCACTTTTAAAAAGCTGAACTTGCAATTATTATAATTATGGGGTGCTGTCTTAGGCTTTGGCCCCTTTAAAGTTCACATAAAGATCCTTGATCCTGTCTCTCAGTTCATGAATCTTTTCCGAATCTTCCTTCTCGGCCCAACGAGGTTCACTGATTGCATAGATGCTTTTATGAAGATAATCGAGAAAATCCTCTCTGGATTTGCACCATTCATCTGTGCACCCTCCACTTATCCCTTCTACCTCATTGATTTCATCATTGAGCATACCAAGAGTTTCCTCAAGCCCTGTAATAAACTGCCTATGGGCTTTCAACATACTGTATTCCATTTCTTTTTGAGGCAACATAATACTCACCTCCTTTAACGGTCTTACATTTTCATTTCATCATCAGTGTCTGCCAGGAAATCCTCTTCGTCTATCTCGGATGAAATTCTTTTTTCCTTGATCATACTCATAGGAAACCACCTGGCATAATTTTACCTTTAATTGATGCAAAACAGACATCAGGTTATCGGTAACTCTTCTTATTTAGAATCTATTCACGATAAGATGTTTGGTCAATTAAATTAACCCTAAAAGGGGACACTAGTTGTCTAATATTTATATTTAAAATACTTCAACTTAACAGCCAGCCTGAGTTTCAATAGCAGCTATCAATCAAATTAGTGAATCATTCCTGAAAT
>JBHPCH010000051.1:0-17732 GCA_042576125.1 Thermodesulfobacteriota bacterium | reverse complement strand
ATCTGGTCCATGCGAAGCCTTATTTTTGATGGGCTCAAGGTGGGGACCAGGACGGCACAAAAAGGACCAATTCTTGATGTGCACAAAGATCCGCCAAAACTTACGGAACTGCCCTTGTTGACTTCCTGGCATTCTGATGGCGGGCCTTTTGTCACCCTGCCTCTTGTGTACACAGAGCATCCTGATGGCAGGGGGCATAATCTGGGAATGTACCGCATCCAGCGTTTTGATGACAGTACAACAGGTATACATTGGCAGATACACAAAGGCGGCGGTTATCACTATCATGCAGCTGAGCAGAAAAATGAAGCACTACCGTTAACCCTTTACATTGGGGGGCCTCCTGCTTTAATGCTGGCGGCCATTGCCCCTTTGCCGGAAAATATCCCGGAGCTTGTTTTGGCCTCGCTTCTTTTAGGGAAAAAACTGGATATGGTGAAGAACCCCCATGGCGGGCACCCCCTGGTAGCCCAGGCTGAATTTGCTCTTACCGGGATCGTGCCTCCCCATCTCCGCAGGCCGGAAGGTCCATTTGGCGACCATTATGGCTACAATTCTCTGCAGCATGATTACCCTGTCTTTCAGGTACAGCATATGTATCATCGCAAGAATGCGGTTTATCCGGCGACTGTTGTAGGGCGTCCCCGGCAGGAGGATTTTTTCATAGGTGATTTTCTGCAGGAATTACTTTCACCTCTGTTCCCTCTTGTGATGGGCAGTGTGCGCCAACTGAAAACTTTTGGTGAAACAGGGTTTCATTGTCTTGCAGCTGCCAGGGTTATGGACCGGTATCCGCGGGAGGCCTTTGCTGCAGGTTTAAGAATCCTAGGGGAAGGCCAGCTTTCCCTCACCAAGTTTCTTATTCTTACCGATGGCAATATAGATGTGGATGATTTCCCAAAACTCTGGCAGCATGTCCTTGCCCGGGTTGACTGGGGAAAAGACCTTTTCGTTTTTGCCAATGTTTCACAGGATACACTGGACTATACAGGCCCTTCAGTGAATAAGGGCTCCAAAGCAATGCTGCTGGGCCTTGGCAGGGAGCCGATCCGTGACCTGCCTGAAACATTCAGTGGATCCCTCCCGGATAAACTGTCCCATCCAAAAGCTTTTCTTCCGGGCACACTGGTTGTCCAGGCGCCTGAATATGGGATTGATCCTGATTTGGCAAAGGAAATTGCAAATTGGCCTGATCTTGCTGACTGGTCGGCTATCATTCTCGTAGATGACTCAGCTGCAGCAACTTTGAATCTCCAGGAATTTTTATGGACGGTCTTTACCCGTTTTGAGCCTGCAGCAGATATCCATGCTGCTGATCAGTCTGTAGTACGGTATCATGTTGGCCTTAAGCCGCCGATTGTCTTTGATTGCCGTATGAAGCCCTGGTATACGCATGTTCTTGAGGTTGATCCGGAGACCAGGCATAAGGTTGATGCCAGGATTCATGAAATGGTGGGGCCGAAATATAGCTGAGATGGTTATATGCTAGAACGTTTACAAAAGGTCCTGGCCAAAGCCGGGGTCGCTTCCCGGCGCGGAGCAGAAGAGTTTATCAGGCAGGGAAAGGTCAAGGTTGACGGCAAGGTTGTCACTGAAATGGGAACCAAGGTTGACCCGGACACCCAGAAGATAGAATGTAATGGAATCCACTTAGCCTCACGAGAAAAAAAGGTTTATATACTGCTTCATAAGCCTGTTGGTTATCTTTCCACAGTTAATGATCCTCAGGGGAGGCCAATAGTGACCGACCTGTTGAAAAACATTAAAGAAAGGATTTATCCAGTGGGCAGGCTTGATCTGGATACCGAAGGGGCCTTGCTGTTGACCAATGATGGTGCATTGGCCCAGAAAATTCTGCATCCGAGCCATGAGGTGAATAAGACCTACGTGGCAAAGGTGAAAGGGCATCCTGACAAAAAAAACCTCGATTTACTTTCGAAAGGCATTGTGCTTGAAGGCAGAAAAACATGGCCGGCCCACATTGAAGTGGTAAAAACTGAAGCGCAGTCGACAACCATACGTATTACCATACATGAAGGCAGAAAAAGACAGGTCCGTAAGATGTTTGACGCAATCGGCCATTCTGTGTTTGAGCTGAAACGAACAGCATATGGACAGCTGAAACTCGGAAAGTTGGAACCGGGAAAATACAGGTTTTTAACCCCGGGAGATATTAAAATCATTTTTAATAAGTAAAAATTGTCGGTCTCACAAAACACGAGACGGACAGGTGTTACATTTGTGTTGAATTAACTTTAGGGCCCTGTTATTGACAGTGAGACTTTTTACTATTGTAGCAAGTTTCCCCTTTACAATAACTTAACTGCTTGATATATATATACCTTTGTTTATGACATGATAGGGTGGAATGGTTCTGCTGGAAGTGCCGGACCTACTTGAACTGCTTTGGGGAGAGAAAAATGAACAAATCAGAACTGATTGAGGCGTTGTCCCAGGAAATTAATGTTCCTCTGCGGGAGGCGGATTCCATCACCAATACAGTATTGGATGCGATGACAGACGCCCTTGCTGCTGGTGACAGTATTGAGATTAGAGGGTTTGGCAGTTTTGTGGTAAAGGAATACGGTTCCTATCAGGGACGTAACCCTAAAACCGGAGATAAGATACAGGTTCCTCCCAAGAAATTACCATTTTTCAAAGTCGGTAAAGAGTTGCGCGAGAAGGTAAATAAAAAATAGAACGGTTGCTCGCCTATTCCTTTAACTCACCAACAAGATCATAGGTGTGAGCCTCGGTGATCGTTACATCCACAAGAGAACCGGGTTCTACATTCCCTTTGGTTATATAAACACATCCGTCAATTTCAGGTGCCTGATATCTGGTTCTGCCTTCGAGCAGCAAATCGGATTCCCTGCTCAATCCCTCCACTAATACCTGCTCTACTCCACCAATGTGTTTCTGTAATGCAGCAAAAGAAATTTCTGCCTGCAGTGCCATGATTTTCCCCAAGCGATCTTCCTTTATCTCTTCAGCAATCTGATCCGGGAGCTTGGCTGCCTTGCAGCCCTCTTCATTGGCATAGGCAAAGACTCCCAGGTGATCAAAATGATATTCCTGTAAAAAATCAGTCATTTCTGCAATATCATCTTCTGTCTCTCCAGGAAACCCTACCATCATGGTAGTGCGAAGAGCTGCCAGGGGAAGCGTATGACAAATGGTTTCCAGAAGCTGTATCAATTGTCTCTGTGTATAGGGCCTGTTCATTAAACGCAATATATGGTCGCTTACATGCTGGAAGGGGATGTCCAGATATGGAAGAATTCTTGGGTTTGCAGCCATAAGGGACAGGAGTTCTTTGTTGACCCGGGCAGGATGAAGATACAGCAGACGTATCCAGGGAATATCCGTTTCAGCAAGAATCTGCTTCAGTAAAACAATGAGGTTTGTTTGTTTCTCCAGGTCCAGCCCATAAGCAAGAAGGTCCTGGGCTACAAGTGTAACTTCTTTTACTCCTTCTGCATCCAATCTGCGTGCCTCGGTTGTGAGATCGGCTATAGTCCGGCTGCGCAGTTTGCCGCGGATGTCTGGAATCAGGCAATAGGAGCAACGGTTGACGCAGCCCTCGGTTATTTTCATATAAGCCCTGTGGGGCGGGGTTGAAACTTTTCGGGGAATTGAGCTGTCCATTAAAAAAGGGGCCTGCTCAAGAGAATGAGCCAGAGGGAGAGGACCCTTTTTACCATAAAGTTGATCAACGATAGTATGAAAGCCATTTGTGCCAATAAAGAGATCAACTTCAGGAAGCTCCTTTTCAAGCTCAGTACCATACCGTTGCACCAGGCAGCCTGTGACTACAAGTTTTTTGGCCGGATCATCTGTTTTATAACGACTGAGTTCCAGTATTTCGTCAATAGCTTCCTTCACAGCGGAGCCTATAAAACCACAGGTGTTTACCAGCAGCAGATTTGCATCCACTGGTTCCTGGGTTACAACATAGCCGTCCTTTTCCAGCAGGCCCAGCATGACCTCTGAATCTACAAGGTTCTTGGAACATCCAAGGCTGATCATGTATAGTTTTTTGTTCAACGTGTTATTTCCTATACTTGCAAGTTTTAGTTTTTATATTATCAGGGGACAAGCAAAAGCCTGATTATATTATTCAACCAGCGCCGACAATTACCTTCTGGCCAACTGAGTTACATAATATATTCATTTTGCAGCGGACAATGTGGAGCAGAAATCTACCAGAAAATGAAGAATGTCCCGACTTTTATTCTTAAAGTTTTTTGAGCGAAAGCCCGGATTCCATTTTCCTGACCATAGTTCATCTGAGACCAACATAACTGCAGTCAGCTCTACCTTTCTGAAAGCTGCGACTGTAGCAAGAGCAGCATATTCCATATCCACACCTAAAAAACCTTCCTTGCCATGCCGGTTCACCTGATCAGTGCTTTCACGGTAGGGCGCATCCGTAGTCCAAACTGGTCCACAGTGAACTGTCTGACCCTGTATTGTCAGCTTATCTGTGAGAAGTTTCCGTGTAGCTGCATGTGATTCCGGCCGTGATTTTACCGGATAATGGTTTGATGTACCTTCATCGCTTATGGCCCAGGTTGGAAGAAGTACGTCACCGATTCGCAAGGTATCGTTTAAGGAGCCACACCATCCGTATGCGATAATTTGGTTCGCACCGAGGGCAATAAGCTTCTCCAGGGTCAAGACTGCCATGGGAGCCCCCACTGCCGGTCCGGCAATAAAAAAGGATCTGGCAGACTCATTTTCAGGAACAAGCATCAGTTTGCTGTTAAAGAGAAAGTGTTGCTGTCCGCCTCTGTTTTTTGACAGTTTTAAGCCGGTCTCTGCCTCTGCAGGGTTTATGAGGAATAGCCCTGAAGCAGGGAGTTTCGGATCACTTTTGTCCCTGCAGGGAGTAATTATCATCTCAGCATCGTTCATAGGGCATATCTATACTATGGAATAAACGAATCAGCTATTGCCAGGATACAAAAAAAGAAAGGCTGCAGGTGTTGACCTGCAGCCTTTTAAAAACCATATAACTGGTTCTTCTGAGTTTTTTCAGCGATTATCCAAGGAACGGATTAGCCATCAGAAGAATAAGAGATATAACCAGGCCGTAAATTGTCAGTGACTCGATAAGAGCCAGACCGATAATCATGGTCACGGTGATCTTGCCAGAAGCTTCAGGATTCCGTGCGATACCGGAAGTTGAGCCGCCGATAGCGGTACCCATACCAAGACCACAACCCAGAGCGGGAATGCCGACTGCGAGTGCGGCAGCAATACAAATTAATGCAACATTCACATTGCCAGCTGCTGCTCCGCCTTCCGAGGCAAATGCCACGGTGGAAAGAGCCAGGACCAAGATGCTGGTCAAAATACTTACCTTTTTCATTAGTGCTTCCTCCATAGAGATTTATTATTTTGGCCTTCTTCCAACAAACTGTTTGTTATAAAATATTAATGGGCGTGCTCCATGGATCCAGAGAAATAAAGGATGGAGAGCAGCACGAATACCAGTGCCTGTACAATAGACACAAAGACACCGAGGAAAAGAATGGGCAGCGGGGCAAAGAAAGCGCCTGCAAGCAGAAAGAGAATGCCAAGCAGGGTTTCTTTAGCCATGATGTTGCCGAAAAGCCGGATGGAGAGAGAAAGAATCCTCGCCAGGTGACTTATGACCTCAATGGGAAACATCAGGGGGATGAGCCACGGGATGGGCCCTAAAAAGTGCTTTATATATTTGGCCCCATGGAACTTGAGGCCAAGAATATGAGTGGTTGTGAAAACGATCAGAGTGCACCCCAATGTTATATTTATGTTTGATGTGGGAGACATAAACCCTGGCATAAGTCCGATCATGTTTGAGGTCAGAATATAAAAGCCAAAGGTTGCCAGCATGGGGAACATCAGCCTGGCCCCCTCTACACCCATATTTTCAGCCATGAAACCTTCAAGGCCGTCAATGATCATTTCCCAAAAGTTCTGGCCTTTGCCGGGAATCATCTCCATTTTGCCCAGAGTAAGCTTCGGTACTATGATGAGAAATAACATGACAAGCCAGGTATAGGTAAGATGCGGCGAAACAAGTTTTGCCAGCAATGTGTCCCCGACAGGTCCATGGGGAACGGGCAAGCCGAGTTTTTCAAGAATGAATGAGATAAATAGTATTGGATGTTCCATAGTCTTTTATGATGCCTCCTTCGCAGTCAGGGCAACTTTTTTGGCAGCTCCTGCCACCATGATTCCGATGCTGATCACCACAGTTGAAAGTCCTACCAGCAAACCGACAAGATGAACAGATCTATACCTCACCAGGAAAAACAGTATAACAGCCAGGACTGTCAACCTGACGTAATACTTAATTAGAAAACGACCTTTTGCTGCATTCAGAGGGCCTGACAGAACCCGGGTTATATCTTTTTTCAGCAAGATAAAACTGATGTTGGCAATAAGACCGCCGATGAATAGCCCTTTGGCAAAATAAGGCGATATAAAAAGCCCGCTGGCAGCAGTCATGACAAGCAGCAGCAGCCAGTTTAAGCGCCCCATTTTGTGCAGGGAAAAATATTCGTCATTATAGGACAAAAACGTAATCCTCTTATAAATCCTTGCGTTTGGTGAGCATGTACAGGTTTTTGAAGCCTGCTGCTATGCCAAATCCTAAAAAGATCAAGGTAAACCAGGGGGCTGTTCTGCCCTTGAATACCTTATGATCCAGAAAATACCCGATTCCTATCCCAATAAATACAGATGCAGCCAGGGCAATGCCGATAGTTGAAAAATCACCAAGAAGCCTCATAAGTTCTTTGCGGCTCTCGGACATTTTTTCTCTCCCAAAGACTGAAAAAACTACCTGACTATAAAATAGAAAATCGTACCATTTGGTATCATGGAGAGACCCCAAAGTCAACGACTTTTTTACTATTTTCTGATTTTTTTGAATGACCATTCAGTCATTTCAAGGGCTTGCGCCAGATCTTTTTCACTTTGGGCGTCAGAAATAAATACGGCTTCGAATTGGGATGGTGCGAGCCAGATGCCATTCGTCAGCATTTCACGGAAAAATTGTCCGTAGCGATCAGTGTCTGAGGTCATTGCTGACTTGAAATCAACAACCGGTCCCTCGGTGAAGAATGTGGTCATCATTGATCCCACCCTGTTTAATGTTGTTTCACCAGGCAGATATTTTTCAGCCAGGGCTTTCAACCCGACGGCGAATGACTCGGCTTTTTCTTCCAGTCGGTCATAGAATCCCGGCTCGCTCAATGCCTGCACAGTTGCAACGCCAGCAGCCATTGCCAGAGGATTGCCGGATAATGTACCAGCCTGATAGACTGGTCCTTCCGGAGCAATTTGTGCCATGAGTTCTTTTTTGCCACCATAGGCGCCAACCGGCAGACCGCCACCGATGATTTTGCCAAGACAGGTAATGTCGGGAGTAATGCCAAACCTGCTTTGAGCTCCGCCAAGTGCCAGGCGGAAACCGGTTATTACCTCGTCGAAAATGAGGACAATATTATGCTGTGTTGTCAACTCCCGCAGTTTTTGCAGAAAGCCTTCTGCTGGAGGCACAACACCCATATTGCCGGCAACCGGCTCGATAATGACACAGGCAATTTCCAGGGATTCGTCCGATAGGGTTTTTTCAAGGGTTTCAAAATTATTATAGGGAATGGAAATGGTGTTTTTTACAATGTCGTCCGGTACACCGGGGCTGCCTGGTATACCAAGCGTTATAACCCCTGATCCGGCTTGCACGAGGAATGAGTCTGCATGCCCATGATAGCAGCCATCGAATTTAACCACCACTTTTTTTCCTGTATATCCGCGCGCCAGACGTATAGCGCTCATTGTGGCTTCAGTGCCGGAACTTACAAAGCGTACTTTATCCATGGATGGGAAGGCCTTGATCACCTGCTCCGCCAAATCAATCTCAAGTGGAGTTGGTGCGCCAAAGCTTGTGCCGTTGGCAAGCGCCTGTTCTATTGCAGCAACTATTTTCGGGTGGTTATGCCCTAAGATCATGGGGCCCCAGGAGCATACAAAATCAATAAATTCATTGTCATCCACGTCAATAATTTTTGATCCCATGGCTTTTTTTACAAAAAGAGGGTCGCAACCAACTGACTTACAGGCACGAACCGGGCTGTTGACGCCACCAGGAATAACAGCCTGGGCCTTTGCAAAATATGATCTTGAGTTATCAATGTTCATGGATTCTTTCCTCCGGAGGTTATGTTCATTTTCGTTTGAGCGTATTGTGAATTATATTTCAAAAAAATATCTTATTAAGGTTGAGAGCAAATAATGTATGTGCTAAAAAACAACTATAATGCTGAAAAAACAAAAATGTCGAAATTTTCGACTATAGCACGGAAAAATTTATTCTGTCAAAAGCAAAACCTTTTCCAGCAATTATATGAACCCGTAAACCGTCTGCACCCTCTATTGAAGTAAGAATTTTTTCTTGTCATTAGCGGGTTCAGTCGGTAATATGCCTTCTCTCAAGCAGGCTAGATAACATTTTGTATTATAAAATGAAATAATAGGAGTCGTGAATATGGCAGGAGAAAATGTAAAACACCTTACTGACGCAGAGTTTGAAGAGTATGTCTTAAAAGGGGACGTGCCAAGTCTGGTCGATTTTTGGGCACCATGGTGTGGACCCTGCAAAGCTATCGGTCCTGTGATTGAAGAGCTTGCCGATGAATATGTTGGCAAGGTGCAAATCACCAAAATGAACGTTGATGATAATCCAACAATTCCAGGAAAATATAGTATCAGGGCAATTCCAACCCTTATGCTTTTCAAAGATGGCGAGATAGTTGACCAGGTTACCGGGGCAGTAGGCAAGACCCAGTTGGTTGCGATGCTTAATAAGGCATTATAATAAGAATTTGCGTTCATCATTCAACATCGCGTAATGGCAAACACCGACCATCAACTTATTATTATCGGGGGTGGTCCAGCCGGTTTGACAGCAGGGCTCTATGCCGCCAGGGATCGCTTGCAGGTTGTTTTGGTTGAAAAAGGCGTTGCAGGAGGCCAGGTGCTTGTCACTGATTGGATAGACAATTATCCAGGCTTTCCGGAAGGGGTGTCGGGGGCTGACCTGATTGAAAAAATTACTGCCCAGACCATGCGCTTTGAGCTCGTAACAAAGAATGCGAATGTAGTCAAACTCGAGCTTTCAGAATCAGAGAAAAAACTTATTTTTGAAAGTGGCGAGGAACTGACCTGTCAGGCATTGATCATTTGCACCGGAGCCCGTCCCAACAAACTTGGCATACCAGGCGAACAGGAACTCACCGGCAAGGGAGTTTCCTACTGTGGCACCTGTGATGGACCTTTTTTTAAGGACCAGGAAATAGTAGTCGTCGGCGGCGGCGACACAGCCATTCAGGAAGCAGACTTTCTAACAAAATTCGCCAGTAAAGTGACCGTGATCCATAGGCGGGATGAACTGAGGGCTACAAAGGTACTGCAGGAGAAAGCCTTTGCAAATAAGCGCATAGAGTTCATCTGGAATGCTAATGTCGTAGCCATTGAAGGGGAAAAGGAAGTTGAGCGTGTGAAGATACGCAGCAATAATGGCGAGGAAAGTCAAATAGCTGTCACCGGTGTTTTTATCCTTATTGGCACCATTCCAAACAACGAATTGCTTCCTCTGGAGCAGTTGGGTGCTGATGAATTTGGTTTTATTATTACTGATGATGAGATGCAAACCAAGATACCCGGGGTTATGGCAGCAGGGGACATTCGAAGCAAGAGAGTGCGACAGATCATAAATGCAGCAGGTGAAGGCGCAGTCGCAGCCATAGCTGCTGAACATTATTTGAACAATTCGGACTAATAACAATGAAAACTTTTTTATTAAAGAACAGGCATTTTTTGATCTACTCCATGGTGTTTTTCCTGCTTTTGTTTTTAACGGGCTGCTCGAAATTTAACCTTTTTTCATCACTTGGTTTTCAGGCAAAACCTGCGGAATCCGCTCAAGCCCTTGCCATGAAGGGGTTGGATAATTATGAACATGGAAAATATTACAAGGCTAAGGTTGCCTTTGAAACGTTACTGAGCCGTTATCCTTTCAGCGAATACAGTCTGCTCGCAGAGCTTAAAGCAGCTGACAGTAACTATTATATGGGAAATTATGAAGAGGCGGTGTTGCAGTATATGGATTTTGAGGAGCGCCATCCTACCAATGAGGCCATCCCATATGTTATGTTTCAGATTGCCATGAGTTATTATAAGCAGATAGGCACAATTGACCGGGACGCAGAAAATTCAACCAAAGCCATACATTCATTTTCAAGGCTGCTTAGAACTTTCCCTAATTCACCATACCAGGATGAGGCCATGGCCAGGATAAAGTCCGCAAGAAATTTTTTAGCAATCCATGAATATTATGTGGCGAGTTTTTATGAAAGAACAGGTGCCTATAAGCAGGCTGAAGCACGTCTTGAATATCTACTGAAACAGTATCCGGAATCAATAATTTCTCCCAAAGCGGAAAAGTTGCTGGATGACCTGAAAAATGGAACCCCTCCTGGCAGGAGCATGTTAGGATGGCTGCCTCATAAATTGCCTGATTGGGAAGACCTTACGCCTGAAGAAGAATAAATAAAATGCGCCATGCGCTTAGCGTTTCATGGGCATGGAGCAGAAAAAGCCGCACGGGATAAAGTATTCCATGCGGCTTTTTTAAATTTGTATGTTTGTGAAAAATTAATGAATCTTCAAAGCGGTTTCGCTGAAACTGTTTGTTTGGTCAAGTGAAACTTCCATTGCCTTGACAGGACAAACTGTGACGCATAAGCCGCACCCGCTGCATTTTTCTGGATCAAAAATTACAGCCATCTCGGGGCGCTTGAGAGAAAGGGCTCCTGTCGGGCAAATTCCGGTACAGGCCCCGCACTGGAAACATTTTTCGTCATCACGGTGAATGGATGTGGCCACACTTTCCGACTTTACATCCAGACCCTTGAGATAATGGAGCCCTTTTTTAATGTTGTCTTTATGACCCCTCAATTCCAGTATCATCACCCCTTCATGCTGGGGGAGAATTGTTGCCTTCAGAATATTAAATTCCACATCGAATTGTTTGACCAGTTGGCAAATAATAGGCTGGTCAACAATGTCTTTGGGGAATCTCAAGATATAGATTCTGGTATACACAATAATCACCTCATTTTTGTTTTTTGCCAGTAAAGTAACAATTTATGGCAGTTTTTCTGTCAATTCATCCAGTAATTCTTCTACAGATACGCTTGTATCAAGTATAATCAATTCAGAGTCTATAAGTTCGTCAGGCAATTCAAACCGTTTTTTCTGTTGCAGGTAAATCTCCCAGCGTCCATCAGAAACTGCAGCCGGGTCCTTCTCCCTCATATCCATTCTAAGCTTCATCTCTGCTTCCGGGCATTGGCAGAGAATGAAATATACCTGACAGTTTAGTGACTTGGCAAGCTTCCTGATTTCCTGCCTGTCATGGGCATACTGATAGGACGCGTCAACAATTACCGAATCCCCATGCTTCAATTTTTCTTCAGCTCTATTAAGGAGGGCATCATAGGTTTTTTGGGAAAATTCTTTGGTATAGATACCAGTATCAGCGGACTCCAGCTGGCTCTCAGTGGGATTGATGCCGGCCATTTCCTTCCTGACCCAGTCTGAATTATAGCAGCGCAGATTTTTGTGCTTGGCCCAAACTTGTGCAATAGTGCTTTTCCCAGTTGCTATCATGCCAAAAAAGACATAGATAACAGGAACATTTTTATCATGTGCATTATGCGGCATAACGTTCGGCAAGTTGAAAGTATTTTTGAGCCATTTCAAAGCATTGTTGCTTGGTTTGTGTGTCTACTTCAGGGGCATTTGCAGTAAAAAGATTTATTTTTCCTCGGACATAGGCCCTGTAGCATTTATAAAAATTAAGCAACTTTGCCAGTGTTTTATCATCTGATTTCTGCATGAAACGGTTGACAAATCTTTCAGACAGGTTTGTCAGGCCGTGAAAATCAAGGTCCATGGCAAGAAAGGCGATATCGCTGGCCACATCACAGAAGCGGAAACGTTCATTAAATTCAATGCAATCAAAAATATACACCTTGTCTGCCAGGCATATATTTGCGGAATACAGGTCGCCGTGGCAGTCACGGATGCGGCCTGCAGAAATTCTTTGGGCAAAGAGTTCTTCCTGCCGGAGAAATTTTTCTGAAAAGTTTCTGATCAGGTCAAACTGAACTTTACTGAGAGATTTACCGCCGATAAAATTTTCAGTCTGTGAAAAATTTTCAAGGATATTTACGCTTACAGCTTCCGGTCTGCCAAATTCCTGAATTTCAGGCCCGCCGTCTGCTTTGGCATAAAAAGGTACCAGAATATCACAGATAGCATCAATCATTTCAGGAGTCAGGTTACCGTCCCTTATAACATTGGCCATCATCTTCTCTTCCGGCATACGCTTCATCTTTACGCCAAATTCGACAGTATTGTCCATGTTTGCCTGCTCTTGATTCTTCAGGCTGAAGTTGCCGTCTGTCTTTTCCAATGCAACAAGGTCAAGATAGATTGAGGGGCAGAGGCGCCGGTTTAAAATGAGTTCCTGTTGGCAATACCTGTGCCTTTTGGCAAGGGTGGTAAAGTCAAGAAAGCCAAAATCAACAGGTTTCTTAAATTTATAGACAAAGTTGTCGGTTATGAAGACGTAGGAGATATGCGTCTGGACAAGTTTGACAGTTTCAGGAGCGTGAGCGTAGGCGGCCGGCTGCAATAAATAATTTACAAAGTCTGGCAGTTGTTCGTTTTGCATGGAAAACTTCCGTGAATATATTTAATGTTGTAATTGCAACAGTGAATTTTCTATTACCTTTCTGAAAAATGGTATATTTTCAAACAGGGTGGCAACTCTACCAGAATATATGTTTTCAGTAAACTGTAGATTAAATGGTCCTTTTTATTAGATGTTCATTTCTTTACTTGCCTAAAGAAACGAACCAAAGAAAGTGCAGCCGTTCACTTGGTCTCACGTCGTGTGACTCCCCTGTGCTGCTCATTAAAAGAAGGCTCTTCGGAATGTCGTTTCACTCCGCCGAATCGCTTTTCTTCTTCTAATTCCGCTGCTCGGCTGCGTGAAATGGCAATAAAACCAGTGCTAGTTTTTTTTCGAGCCCATTCTTTTGCGCTGAGCATCACAGCTGTTGGCGGAAAAAGACGTAAAAACTGTTTGAGGCGAAGCCGAGTTTTTTTACGTCCCGACAACAGCGAGAAGCGCAAGGTATCCGCCGCAGGCGGGCGCGAAAGCCGGGTGCCCTTTTCTTGCTTCTTCTTTTGCATGCCCAAAAGAAGAAGGTTTATATATAATTAACGATCAGTATTAATTCGTGCCCTGTTTTGATCGTCGGGCAAAAGGATATTTTCATTTGAAAAAAAGCGTAAAAAAGGGTTCACTGGGCAGCAAACTTTTGAGGAGCGTTAAATTTATATGGCAAAAACAGTCCATTTTTTACCTGATGATGTAAAGGCAACTGTCCAGGAAGGAGAGAACCTGCTTAATGTGGCAGCCAATGCCGGGGTTTATATCCATGCCTTTTGTGGTGGTGAAGGTGTTTGCGGCAAGTGCAAGATCCAGATAGATCAGGGTGAGGTTGCTGCCACTCAGGCAACACAGTTGAAAAACACCGAAATTGAACAGGGGTTCCGACTTGCCTGCCAGTCAAAAGTTGTCACTGATCTGGTTGTAAAGATTCCCGAAACCATAAGAAAAGACGGCAGGAAACTCAAACGCAAGCCCAAAACAACCCGGTCAATTTCTGCCCGTTCCCTTGATGACCTCATCGGTGCCTGGGATGTAGACCCGCCGGTGGAAAAACGTTTTTTCTCCTTAAACAAGCCTACCATTGAGGATAACGTTTCAGATTTACAGCGACTGACACGGGCAATTAACAGGGGGTGTCCCGAATGCCGGGAGCCTTCCTACGACCACCCGGAATTGCTCCGGGAACTTCCCTTTGTCATGCGCAAGGCTGACTGGGAAATAACCACCATCCTTTTGCGTGGTAAAAGGACCGAGGAGCCTGACCGTATTATTGCTGTTGAGCCCGGAAATACAGAGGACAGGCTTTATGGTCTGGCTGTGGATATCGGAACCACAACTGTTTGCGGGGTGCTCATTGATTTGAAAACAGGAGAAGTTCTTGGTGATGCCTCGGAGTATAATGGGCAGATCCAGTACGGAGAAGACGTGATTTCGAGGATTATTTATTCTCAACGTCCTGGAGGGCTTGAGGCACTTCAGGAAAGAGTGACCCATACCATTAATAATGTTATTGAAACACTTTGTAATAAATTTTCTATAATTAGTAACGATATCAGCTATTTAATGGCTGCAGGCAATACAACCATGTCCCATCTTTTGCTGGGGCTTGATCCAAAGTTTGTGCGTGAGGCCCCCTATACCCCTACATGCAATCAGTATCCCATAACCCGGGCCTCATCTATAGGAATAAACGCTCACCCCTCTGTCCGTCTTTTTCTCTACCCGTCAGTTGCAAGTTATGTTGGGGGTGATATCATCTCAGGAGTCCATGCCTGCCAGATGCACAAAAGCCCGGAACTGACTTTGTTTATTGATATCGGCACGAATGGTGAGATCGTGATTGGCAACCAGGAATGGATGGTCTGTACAGCCTGTTCCGCAGGCCCTGCCTTTGAAGGAGGCGGCATTAAGCATGGAATGAGAGCCACTGGAGGGGCCATTGAAAATTTTCATATCGAGCCTGTGACTCTGGATCCCATGATTATCACCATAAACCATGCAAAGCCCCAGGGGATTTGTGGATCAGGGCTGATAAGCATTGTTGCTGAACTGCTTGAAGCAGGGGTCATCGATCAGCAGGGAAAATTTAATCGCGAACTTGATCATCCCAGAATCAGGCAAGGCTATGACGGCTATGAATATGTCCTTGCCTGGGCCAAAGATTCAGCATTGGATGAGGATATATCAATAAACGAAGTTGACCTTGATAACCTTATGAGGGCCAAAGGGGCAATGTATGCCGGCTATCAGACATTGCTTGAATCAGTGAGTATGGCCTTTTCTGATCTTGACAGGGTAATTCTGGCCGGCAACTTCGGCAATTATATTGATCTGGAACAAGCCATTTGCATAGGCCTGTTGCCTGATATTGACAGAGACAAGTTCTATTACCTGGGGAATGCCTCGTTACTGGGGGCACAGATAAGCCTCACCGACCACAAAAGATTTCTTGAGCGGACCGCGGTAAGTAAGCTGATGACAAACATGGAGTTGTCTGAAAACCCCAACTTTATGAATCATTATGTGGCGTCCCTCTTTTTGCCGCACACTGATATGAGCCTTTTCCCTACAGTTAAGACAAAGTTGGAGGAGTCGTCTGCAAAGTAGTCGTCCTGTAATGCCTTTATTTGAGCCATTTTATTTCTTTTGCAGTACTAGGGCCTATAACAGTATAGAAGAGACTGTCCGGCGTCTTGGACTCGGACTGGGAAAGGGGTATTGCCCCTCCCATAATCTCAGCATTTTCCTGGGGCAATAATGGTATTTTATCCGGCTCAGCGTAGCCTTCCGGATAACGGGGCTGAAGGGTTTGCAGGTTATACTTGTCAGTGGCGCCAAGCGTGTGAAGCATTTCATGGACAATTATAACATTGTTCTGGGCAGCCTGATGTCTGGTGGCAAAGGCATTTACCATGACAATATGGCCTTTTTTCAAGCCAAGAGAATGGCTAAGCCTGACGTGGATCTCGGGGTCATGGTAGAGCACAAAAACCTGAATATTTGTTAAAGGCCCCGAATAGGTATCATGCTTCCAGGCCCAATAACGCATTTGCAAGCTCCACCACATGATGGCAAACAAATCTTCCCCAAAAGGAGGGGACGGGGGCAAGTTTTTTATTTCCGGTGCCAGGTCAATACTAACAGGGTCAACCAGCTCAAGATTGAATCGGCGTCCTTCTGTTTGAAGGAATCGCTCAATAGGTTTCAAAGTGTCCAGATCAAGAGAGGCAATATAGTTTGCACTATAGGGACTGCCATCTGCATTGATGGGATATATTACAATCGCCAGGGATTGATCCCAGTCTGTTATTCTCAGTTGGGTGAGATATGCATTCCCCCCAACAAGAAACAGTATAAATAAAAGAATGGCTATACGAATTTTTTTAAACATATTGGTATAAACACCTATAAACCTTGTTGATTGTTTCCGAGCTTTTTGGTAGAATTTTCAGATTGAATATTAAAGCTATGCTATACGGCGTTGTTTCAATTTAGTGCAACTGTTACCTTTCATGTTTCATAAGGGCTTCAGGCGCCACTTATTATTTGACTGTAGCATAAATCAGCCAATAAAACGGTTTCAAACTTTTTGCAAACCAAAGCATAAAAAGGAGAGGAGTAATGGCACAGACTGTAATGGCAATCGCGGAGAGCATTAACATTATGGGTAAACGAAGCGGCACAGCCATGAAGGAGAGAAATCCCGGGCCAGTTCAGGAAATGGCCAAGGAAGAAACCGCGGCCGGATCTTCGTATCTTGATTTGAACATAGGGCCGGCCAGAAAAGACGGCACGGAGTTGATGCCATGGGCAGTTAAGACGGTAGAGGCTGTCAGCGACCTGCCCCTGGTTCTTGATACGACAAACGTTGATGCTATGGCTGCCGGATTTAAGGTTGTAAAAAATAAAACCGATGCAGTACTGAATTCCATCATGGCAAGACCCGAGAGAATGGAAGCATTGGTACCCATTGCAGCAGAAGCAGGCTGCAGCGTGGTTGCCCTCCTGTGGGGTCCTGATGGTATGCCGAGAGATTCAAATGAAAGAGCCGCTCTTGCCGTTGATCTGTTGATGGCCTTGATGGAAGCCGGCGTCCCCAATGAAAAAATGTTGTTTGACCCCATTGCCTCCCCTATTACACTGGGAGCAGACCAGACCCTTGCCGGGCTGGAATTTTTGAGCATGTTGCAAGACATTGCGCCAGGAGCAGGTTCAACCATCGGACTTTCAAATGTTTCCAATGGTGTGGCGGAACATCTCAGAAAATATCTTGACCGTACCTACCTGATCATGCTGATGAAACATGGCCTGACAACAGCAATTGTCAACGCATACGATGATGAGCTCATGGCCATCTGTAAAGGAGAAAGGCAGAGTCATGTTGATATGGTGCATGGGATGATGGACGGCAATGACCCTGACCCTGCATCACTTGACGAGGTTGCAATTCAACATTACAAGTCATACAAGGCTCTTTCCGGGCAGACTGTATTTTCCGAGTCCTGGTTAGATCTCTAATAATATTTTGTAATCGTCAAGCTTTGCCAGAATTCAAGATTTAAGATTTTTAAAATGTTGCAGGGGGCCAGATTTGGCCCCCTGTTGCTTTTATGGTAGTATCATATTTTTAATAGAAATGATGGAGTGAGGCAAAAATTTATGGCTGATATCCCGTCACATCATTACATCTATGGAACCTGTGTAGACTATATAACAGGGGAAACAATAGTTGATACCGATGATGAGCGCTGTCGTCAGGAACTGGCCAAACTCCTGATTGAAAAGAAGGGATATGCCAAAAGTGACCTGGAACCCCGGTTGTGCGTTGAAACATTATATAATGGACAGTTTGTAGCATCTACTATTGATATTACTGCCAGAGTGGAGGATAAAAGGTTTATGGTTCTGCGTTTTGCGCCTGGATCAATTG
>JBHPCH010000050.1:0-17819 GCA_042576125.1 Thermodesulfobacteriota bacterium | reverse complement strand
TTCATTTTGTCTAACTACCGGAATAGAATTCACGTTTAATTTTCCAGCCTGAGCCATCATGAACCAGATAGAGAATTTTGTTGCCTGTCGAACTATAATGGTCGGAAAGATATTTTTGCCTGAAGGAAACTCTAGCACCATCAGCAGTACGATGAATTTTGATGCCAGAGATATCTACAGTGATATAGGAGTATGTTTTATTAATAATTTCCTTGAACTTCTTCCATTCTGCCAGGTTTTTATTAGCACTTCTAAAGGACTTGTCATAAAAGGCGATGTAAGGCTCTATCTGTTGTGATACCCATGCCTTTCTCCAGCTTTCTACAAAGTTTAGTATCTGCTGTTGATCAAAGGCTATGGCAGGAGCCTGGACTTCTATCTTCTTCTGAGCAACTTTCTTTTCAGTCTCTTTCTGGTGGGAGGGTGTCACGGTTGTCCGGGTAACAGGCACCTTGGTAACTTTCGGTTTATTAATTCCCGTCAAAGCCGTTTTTTTATGCTGAGTTTTCTTCAATTCATGCTGTGCAGGCTTGGCAGTGCTCCGCGGATTATGTCCGGCTATCACTATCCCGTCTGTTGCAAAAGGTCGGTCTGCTATCTTGACAGGGCCTTCCGGGTAGATCTGCAGGGGGCTTGCCTGCCATATACGCTTACCGATCGTCCAGCCTTGGGCAGGATTGTATTGCAGATAGGTCTTGCTGGTCCCGTGCATTATGGAGCGGCTGAAGGGACGGTAAACAAAGTCACTTACTGCGACAGTCTGCGTCCCGGAACCGATTAAATATAAATAACTGTATTCAACTTTTTCCGGTTTTATTCCTTCCCAAAGAAGTAAAGATTTAGCCAACTGGAAATCATTTTCAGTAAGCAATTGGGTATTGGTTTTGATGGAATCCATTTTGGATACAATGACAACAGGAGTGACAACCTGGTTGAGATACTTATCCAATTTATCGAGGTCGTCTTTGTCTAAAGTGACGCAGCCATTTGTACTGTTTGGCTTTAATTCTTTGTTGGTGCCATGGATGTATATACCGTTGCCAGTTCTGCCTGCTCTCAAATCAAAAATGTTCGGATAGTCCAGGTGAAATGCTTTATCCCCGAAAATGGTGACTTTGTCATCCTTGAAAATCCGGGTAATGAAATAAATGCCTTCCGGCGTTTTTGAGTCGCCGCTGACTTCCTTATTGCCGAAATTTTCTCCTGTAGCACTGAAATATTCGGCAACAACCTTTAATTCACGGTCATATTCAAATACCCGTAAGCGCTGAAGATCTTTTTCGATGAGAATGAGATAAATGGGCTCCTTTGCAGCCGCTACTCTGAAAAGTTGAGACAGGACGTTGTTTTCTGCGGGAATTTCTTGAGTGTGTGATGGTGTCGGGGCTCCACTGGAAAAAACAGGCACCAGCAGAAGACAGGTAATAATGGCTACAGTTGTGAGAGATTTAAAAGATTTCATTCCAATGGAGGAATTGCAGCAAGAATATAAATAAAAAGTGTGCCGGTTATTTTATCAGGAGAAGTTTTTTAAGCTGTTATAAATAAAACATTATGGTGTTATGTCTTCCTGATTATTTAATTATCGATTTAATTTTTAATAAAAATTACTAGGAATACATAATACTGTCAAGTTGTTAGGCTGTTGATATGCATGAATCTAGCACAAGTATTGGGTAAACAGAGCTGTTAGACAAATTGAGAATTCCCAGGTGTGGGTCTCAATTGAACCCACTTTTTTCTTGACAATTCCCACTCTGCTATATAATGTTGGGCGCTAAAATGAATCAAGGTTCAGTTAATCTTCTGTCCATTTATTACATCGTAACTCACTGATAAAGGAGAAAAATTATGTCGAAATTGGTACCTCCGCATGGAGGAAAAGGTTTGGTCTGCTGCAAGCTTCATGGCAGCGAGTTGAGCGCAGAGCAGGAAAAAGCTACAGGTCTTAAAAAAATTCAGATCAGCGACCGTGCTAAAGGTGACGTCATCATGATGGGCATTGGTGGCTTCAGCCCGCTTGATGGTTTCATGACCAAGGCAGACTGGAAAGGTGTCTGCGAGAATTACACCTTGGCTGACGGCACTTTCTGGCCCGTACCGATCACCCTGGATATTTCCACGGCAGATGCTGATGGGATCAACGTTGGTGATGAAATTGCTCTGGAAAATGAGGGTATCATTTACGCCACCATGAAGGTCACCGAGAAAACCGTAATGACCGAAACTGATAAAAAATGGGAATGTGAAAAAGTTTTTAAAGGCAAGGGTGAAGAGTCTGCCGATGACGTATTTTGGAAGATAGCCATGGAAGATCATCCCGGCGTGCAGATGGTTATGGCCCAGAAAGAAGTGAATATCGCCGGTCCGGTTAAAGTTCTTTCCGAAGGTGAATATCCTGAACAGTACAAGGGTGTTTACTTGACACCTGCCGAGACCCGCACCATGTTTGAAGAGCGTGGCTGGTCAGACGTTGCTGCCCTGCAGCTTCGTAACCCAATGCATCGTTCCCACGAGTTCCTGGCCAAGATCGCCATTGAGGTTTGTGACGGTGTTCTGATTCACTCTTTGATCGGTAACCTGAAGCCTGGTGATATCCCTGCTGACGTACGTGTTAAAGCCATCGACTGCCTGGTTGAGAACTATTTCGTCAAAGACAATGTCATCCAGGGTGGTTATCCTCTTGATATGCGTTACGCCGGTCCCCGTGAAGGTCTGCTGCATGCCACATTCCGTCAGAATTACGGAATTTCCAAGATGATCATCGGCCGTGACCATGCAGGTGTTGGTGACTTCTACGGCTTGTTCGATGCCCAGACCATCTTCGACGAAATCCCGACTCCTGCCGATCCAGGTAAAGCTCTGCAGTGTGCGCCGCTGAAAATCGACTGGACCTTCTACTGCCACAAGTGTGACGGTATGGCTTCTCTCCGCACCTGTAACCACGGTAAAGAAGATCGTGTCATCCTGTCCGGAACCAAATTGCGTAAGGCCCTTTCTGAAGGTGCTGAAGTAGTTGACCATTTCGGTCGTGATGAAGTACTGGTTATCCTGCGTGAATACTATGCCGGTCTGACCGAGAAGGTTGAGGTTAAAATGCAGAGCCATGCTGGTGGAGAAACAATGAAATAAGTTTTATTTAGTTCTGTATTTGTTTTAAAAGGGAGATGCTTTTTGCATCTCCCTTTTTTTGTTTATGAAGATAGCAGGAAAAGTTTGTTGAATTGTCGTATTTAGATCATTAATTATTCTGGAGTCGGTAGTGCAAAGAGATTTGTGAACATCTATGAGATATGCTAAAACTAGAGCATGGTAATATCAGGAGACAAGGCAGGCAGCAGCACATATAGTGTGGCGGAGCTTAAGGAGTTGATTGCAGAGAAACTTGGCCCAAGATTTGTGCCCGAGCGTTTTAAGATTATTACCGATACCTCCGATTTTTTCCGGGTGGATTACAATGACGTGTGTGTGTTGGATGAAATCCCGTATCTGATGCTGAACTACACGCGGGAGGGACGCTTCGGCCTGGATGACGAACCCAAGTACTGGGTCAGAAAAGCCGTTGACCTTTTGAATGGCAGCCGCAAGATAATTAAACTTGTCTTTCATGAAGAAATTGAAGCCAGGATAGGGGACATTGTCTTCAAGTGCGTGCGCAGCCCCAGCAAGGAGGCTGATATTCTCAAGTTGGTAAGGGGACATCCTAATTTCATGCAGGGGACGGCTGTTCTGGATGATGCAGGTAATATTATCAGAATACTGGAAAATATCCTTGGTAAACAGCTGGATCAAATTGTTAACAAGCTCAATGAAGATCATGAGGAGTATTTTTTTCAGCACCTGCCCGGGCTTTTGAAGACATTTGCCGGGTTGGTGGACGCTATCGGGTTTTTGCATGATAACGGTTATAAACACGGTGACATAAGACGCGATCACATCCTGCATGACAGGGAAAACGATTGCTATCGCTGGATTGATTTTGACTATGACTATATGCACATGGCCAGCCTGTTCAGTTATGATTTGTTCGGCCTGGGCAATATCCTTATTTTTCTGGTCGGCGGCGGTGATCTGACCATCCAGCAATTGACTGCTGAAAAAGCATCTGCTCTGCAGGATTTGTCTGCGGAGGACATGAACATCATATTCAACAATCGGGTGGCAAATATTCAGAAAATCTATCCATATGTGCCCGATGCATTAAATTATGTTCTTCTGCACTTTTCAAATGGTGCTAATCTGTATTATGAGAATACTGGACAGTTGCTTGAGGATCTTGAACAGATTCAAATAACCCCATGATTAATTGGATATTCAATAAAGGATACTGTCATGAATAAGGACCAGAGAGAGTGTGATATAACCGGTATGGTTGAAAGGCATATCATGGTTGCTGTTGATACCTCTGACAACGCCAGGAGGGCAGTTCTGTTTGTGGGAGATTTTTTTGGTTGTTATGAGGGCTTTCAGGTGACGCTGCTGCATATAATTCTCGAACCTGAAGCTACATTTTTCCGCAATAAAGATGAGCGCCGGAAGTGGCTTACCGAACATCATGATGAATCGAAAAAGATTATGGAGGAGTACAGACATATTCTGGTGGATGCCGGTTTTCCTGAAGACAGGGTAAATGTCCGTATAGACATGATGCGCGCACCTTCTGTTGCTGAATGTATTATCAAGGAGCAGGAAGAAATGAAATGCTGTACCATCGTGATCGGCAGGCGTGGCATTTCAAAAAAAGAGGAGTTTATTTTCGGCTCCACTTCAAACAAGATAATTCATGAAGCCAGAAAATGTGCTGTTCTGGTGATCGAATAAGTTGTCGCTGAAAAAGTTTAATTTTAACCGAACTAAGGAAAAATCATAGATGAAAGAATTGACGGTCGGCCTTGATGAAAGGTCTTATCCCATAATAATCAGGCAGGGTTTGCTCGATGAAGTCGGCAACGAGTTGCAGAGAAATCCCTTTGCCAAGCGTTACGCTATTATCGCTGATGATCACGTGGCTTCACTGTTTGGTGAAAGGCTGCTTGCTTCAATGGTAAATAATGGCATTGAAGCTGAGATGATCACTTTTGCGCAGGGAGAGGAGAGCAAGAATCTTGCCACTGTTGCAGACTTGTCAAGCAGGCTTGCCCGCTCAGGTTTTGATCGCAAGGATGGTCTTCTCGCTCTGGGTGGTGGAGTCACCGGCGATATTACAGGATTTGTTGCAGCGTGTTATATGCGTTCCATTCCATTTGCCCAGATACCGACAACCCTGCTGGCCCAGGTAGACAGTTCTGTTGGAGGCAAGACAGGGGTTGATATACCAGAAGGAAAAAATCTGGTCGGGGCTTTTTATCAACCCAAAGCGGTGTTTATAGATAGCCAGGTCCTCCAGCAATTACCGAAGAATGAGCTTTTAAACGGCCTGGCCGAAGTAATCAAATATGGTGTAATATATGACCGGGATTTTTTCCAGTTTCTTGAAATGAGTCGGGAAGACATTCTTGCCCTTGATTTACAGGTTCTGGGGGATGTTATCGCCAGATGCTGCAAGATCAAGGGTGCCGTTGTTGAGGCTGACGAGAAAGAATCTGATCTCAGGCGTATTCTTAATTTCGGGCACACCATCGGTCACGCGGTCGAGGCTGTTTCAATGTATAAACTTGCCCATGGCTCGGCTGTTGCGATGGGTATGGTAGCTGCGGCAGAGCTTGCCGTTTTAAAAGGAATTTTGGATGAACGGGAAAAAGAACGCATAGAAAAACTGATCCATACATTCGGTTTACCGGTGACTATTCCGCCTGAATATGATCGTAGCAGGATTCAGGAGTATCTTCTGGCAGACAAGAAAACCATAGGCGGAAAGGTCTTTTTTGTGCTGCCAACAACCATCGGCAAGGTAATCATAACAGACGAGGTTGAGGCAGAACTTATCGCAAAGGTACTATAGGGTGAAAGTCATTCTTGTCGGCGCCACGACGATCTGTGGCAAAATAAGTCCTGCCGGGTATGGAAGTCTGCTCGACCGCCGCAGGTTGGAAGACATAAGAGATAAAACCCATGCAAGTATTATGGGTGCCAATACCCTGCGCGTGGAAAATCCTGAAATTCGAGGAACAAACGGCAGTTTCCCTCCAGGCCGTATCAGATCCATTATAAGTCAGAGCGGTTCGGTTCCCATAGAAGGGAAAAAACTGTTCAGACATGGTCCTCAACCGATAATTTTTACCTCTAAAGAAAATATTTCTGCAGTGCAGGTGAGGGTTGAAGAAAAGGCTCAGGTTGTCTCTTTACCTCAAGGCTCATACGGTCTGTCTTTGCAGGCAGCGATAGATTTTTTAGCTGAAAAGGATGTGGAGTCGTTATTGATTGAAGGAGGCGCGAAACTTAATTATTCTGCCCTGGCCCAAGGTGTGGTTGATGAAATCATGCTGACCATCATTCCGTTTATTTCGGGTGAGCATCATGCTCCTGCATTTGCAGATGGTCCCAAATTCCTTGGCAATCCATTTCTCGAATTAGAACTGTTGTCCTGCGAACATGTTTCAACCGGAGAAGTTTTTCTGCATTACCGTACCAAATGAAAATAATTATAATGAATTAATGGTTATCTATTGAGTGAGGTCTTATCATGGAGAAAATGGAACTTGCAATCATGTTTTCAGGTGGGACGGACTCACTTGCAGTTTATACGCTTGCCTCCTTAGGACATCATCCTGAACTGCCTCGCCCTAAACACATCCATCTGCTGCATATGCTCAATGGCATGAGCCGGTTCCATGATTTCCCCAGGAAACGTTTTGAGGCAGCCAGAGAGATCCTGGCGAAACAGGTACCTTTGAAGGAGATGCATTCCCTGGACAGTTCAGTGAAACTGCCTGAGGTTTTGCTGGTTGAACTTGATATGGGACGATTGTTCCAGGGTCTGTGGCTGGACCGTTATGAAGAGTTGATACCCCGCTATAATGGCAAAAATCTTGTTTGTGTTGCCTGTAAGATTGCCATGCACACCAGGGCGACAATTTACTGTATTGAGAATTTCATTCCCCATCTTGTCACCGGTTATGCCCAGAGACAGGAGTATTACCCTGAACAGACTCCTGTTTTTATGGATAAGATTGCGGATTTTTCTAGTTCCTTCGGGGTTCGGACGCATTTTCCTGTTTATGAAGACCTGGATGATGAAATGGTTACCAGGCATCTGCTGGAGGATTATGGTCTGCCTTCAACCGGAGGTGGCGAACGTAAATGTCTTTTCTGTCAGACCATGACAACCGCTACTGAAAAAGAGATCGGACAATATCTTGATGATATGCTTCCACTGGTAAAAAAATATATTGAATTTCGTCAGGCCGGGCGTATCAGGGAGGCAGCAAACTGTTTCCCTCCAGGGAATACAAAGATTATCCAGGAGTCGCTTGATAAGAAGAAAGTTAATTAGCCAGATGTAACTATCATTGAAGTTGCGTTGGGGTGAAACCTGATTTCAATCAGACTTCAGTCAAATGTTGGATTCTCAATCCCGTATTTTTGTTTAACTCTTGCCGTAATCCAGGCTTCAGCTTCCTGCCTGTTTCGAAAAACCTCGTTTTCCCACTCCGCATCATCCCTAAGTGTTTGCGCCATTCTGGATAAACCATACATAATATCCTGATCTGCTACTGTCGCAATAATGACGTCCGGATTAACTGTCGCTGCGTTTTTGCTCAACCGGGCTATAAGCTTAATTGCCACTGTGGGAATTTCTACTTTCGTCACTGTCATCCAATCAGCAATACAATATCTGTATTTAATTAATTTATGACTGTCTTGCGTCAGGTGTTTCGTAAATGCATCGACATATTCTTTCTCAGTGACTTCTCCCCAGCCTAAAATCGATACTCCAAGACCGCCATTTACGTCTCTTACTAAAATAGGCATTAGTAATTACCTCTGACCAAAAACTATGAAAAAGTTATAACTTTTCACGTCAACAGTGGCCCCTTAGCGGAGTCAGATTTAAATTGATAAAGTCAAAATATATTTTTATTATCGCCAGTAATGGGAATATAAAAAGCATTATTTTTAAATTTAGTCACAATTCTCTAAAAGTAAATATTGCCTGTCATATGGCTGAGCTGTATATAACCCCACATTTTTTTGACTTTGTTACAGGGATTGATCCAGATGTCCTTCACGGATTACTTTGAATTTCCCTGTTTCAGTATCCAGATCGTAAATATTGAAATTTGTCCTCATATCGATGCCCTTGTAATGGGTGGCAATGTTAATTGAGGCAGAACCCTCCTCGCTGCTTTTTATGCGGTGAAAAACAGCCCTGGGCCAGACAAGCAGGGCAGGGCCTTCATACAAGACTTTCCCGTCATGTTCCAACCGTTCCGGAGTGATGACAAAGGATTCAATCCTGCCGTGTGCCCTTGTGTAAATATCAACATAACGTACACCCTGGAGTACCATGAGATTGTCATCCTGGTGGGGGTGCATATACCAGGGTTCAGATACATCACCAACAGGGCCGGGAGACACTGCTTTGTATTTATGGATGACCCGGTCAATTGCATCTATTTTGGGGATCATATCTTTGGGCAGGATATCAAAAGATACCCCTTCGGTTTTTCTAAAGGGCTGTAATGCTATGACTTTATAGAAGCCGGGGACCTCTGAGATGATACTGTTTTTTGTCATTTTTTCTGGTCCTCAATGTATGCAGATGAAGTTGCCAGGATTTCACCAAGTTGCGTTTCAAGGCAGCATTCCACATCATGAATATGAATGCTTTCCAGACTGAGGGTTTTTATCTGAATTTTGGTTTCAGGTGGAAGGGTTTCTTTTAATTTTTTCCCAGCTGCCCGTGCTATTTCACGCACAGTATCCTCTGCAAACTGAGGCTGCCTGTGGGCCTTTAAAACGAGCTCGGTTTCATCAGGGCGTTTGAGAAGGTCCTGGGATACATGCAGGACTTCATGAAGTATATTTAACAACACTTCATATGCGGGGAGCTGTTTGGAATCATTGGTGCTGACCGATAGTTCGGTTTTTGATCTTTGGGAATGGGTAGCCTGGGGGTAAGGGTCATCAAAACGGTTAAAAAGTACCTCATTGTATGAAAGGGTACAGGGACAGGCGGTAAGATGATGCACCCCGGCACTGACCTGAATATTTTCCATGGTTTTATGTTCATTCTTTGCAAGCTTAACCGTGCAACTCACCTCGTAGGAATCGATTGAGGCAAGTCTGCTGATTGAAGTCTTCCTGATGTGAGGTGTCCGCCCGGTTAATTCCAGAGAAACATTTTGGGCGTTCTGGGCTTCAAGAACATTGGAGGCAAGCAATTTCCCATATTCCGGTAGACTGGCGAACTGTTTATTATGCAGGGTTGTAATTACCTGTTCAATCCTGGACATGTGAATGCCACGTCTGGTGGCAGGCAGGTTGACTTGAATTCTGGCAGTAAAGGGTAAGTGTCCGCCATTATTTTCAGTCAGGCACACCCAAACGGTTTTCCCAGAAATGCCCACCTTCTGTATTGGTATGGAAAAGGAGGGTATCTCTTCCGGTACATCAATGCCGGTCTCCAGCACCATTCGGTGCTTTTCTTCTGGAATAAAGGAGCTCAAATGATTTTCTCCTGAAGCATTTGCAGATACCAATCCTGCACAGTTGACCATTGATTCATGTTTGCGGCAGTCCATTCATGGAGCATGGTAAAATGGTTACGATGTGCAGCATTTGCCCTTGGTTCGTTTTCAAGAAGAGTAAACACTTGGTTGATGATAGCAAGAAGTTTTTTTTTGTCATTTAAAAAACAAAGGCTTCCATGGTGCAGCCTCCGCAAGGTTATAGGATGCGGCCCGGCATAGCCCAGAGGAAATTGTGCGGACAGCTTGATAAAAAATGTCCAGTCTTCGCCGCAGACAAAATTATCAAAGCCGCCAATTGCCATAAAGGCTTTACGGCTTAGAGCTATTGATGAAGGGACCAGGAAGCACCAGCGTAATAATGCTTCAAAGCAGTCACCTTCCTGCCCTTTTCCTTCTTCCGGTATGAGAAAATCTTTACCATTGATTTCATCAATTGTTTTTGTGGTTCCGTAGGCAAACTGAAAGCCCTTTTTGAGTACATCCATGAGGTGCTTAACATGGTTTTCGAGCCATAGATCATCCGAATCCAGGAACATGAGTATATCGCCGCTTGATGCATTAACTCCTGCATTGCGCGCTGAACCGGGACCTACTCCATTGAGCCTTATCAAGAGGACTTCAGGGAATATGGAATTAATTTCCGTCCTGGTATTATCTGTTGAGCCGTCATCAACAACTATTATCTCTAAATCATGATAATCCTGCCGTTTAATGCTCTCAATGGCTTCAAGTACCATGCAGCAGCGGTTCCTGGTGGGGATAATACAACTTACGGTCAATGTGGCACCTATACATTTAAATTTAATAAAGCCAGTTAAGACAGTAAGTTAATCTAACAGAATCACCAGTTGTGACGCTATAAAGAAAAAGATGTGCCTTTTGAGGCAAGGCTTGTGTTTATCTCTTGACAAGCCAGTGCAAGCATTCTAACCATTGTTAAAACAACAGAAGAGGTATGAATATTTTATGTTGACGGATCACCTGATTATAAATCTTCTCATTATACTTGCAGTGGCTTGGCCGGTGGGGGCTTTTTTTGTGCGAATGGGGCTTCCTGTTATGCTGGGCCAACTTGTCACTGGCCTCGTTCTGGGGCCGGCTGTATTGAATATAATTCATCCTTCAGAGTCGATATCCTTTCTTGCTGACCTTGGAATATTTTTTGCCATGTTCTATGCAGGCATGGAAATGGATCCCAAGGAACTGGTTGAACATATCTGGCCCTCACTGGCTGTGGCAGTCGGAGGTTTTGTCCTGCCCTTTGCAATGGGTTTCTTTGTAACCCGTTTTTTTGGGGGCACTGTTTTCCAATCTCTTTTTGTCGGCATCGGGCTTTCCATTACCGCCATTGCTGTTCAGGCTGTAATCCTCCAGGAGATGGAGATACACAAGACAAAGATCGGTCATGTCATTATGGGAGCGGCAATTGCGGATGATATTATCTCTCTTGTAGGCCTTTCCGTGCTCCTTGGCCTGGTTCAGACAGGAACAGTAGAGACTGTCGGCATCCTTGTTATTGTTCTAAAGGTCGTTGTTTTTTTTGCATTTACCATTCTTGCCGGTCATTTTGTTGTGCCTTTTTTTACCAGGAAACTGGATGACTACAACGCCAAAGGTTTCACCTTTGCTATGATCTCAGCTCTTGTCATGGCAACAGCAGCGGAACTGGCAGGACTGCACACCGTCATCGGAGCTTTTCTGGCAGGACAGTTTGTCAGAAAAGAGATAATGCATGAAAAAATATACAACGCCATAAGTGACAGATTTTATGGGCTGAGCCATGGTTTTTTAATGCCGGTTTTTTTTGCATCCCTGGCATTTCACATTCAATTTGAATTTAATCTTCCTTTTTTGTTTTTTGCATCTATTATTACCATTGCTGCTATTCTTGGCAAACTTATCGGCTGCGGATTAGGCGCCCTGGCATTCCGCTTTTCCATGAGGCAATCTACTGTAATCGGTTTTGGTATGAACGGTAGAGGAGCGGTAGAACTTGTTATTGTTGCCGTGGTCATTTCGCTCAGCGAAGATCTGATGACACAGGGAGTTATAAGTGATCCTCTGCTGACTCAGAGCCAGATTTCCGCTCTGGTTCTCATGGCATTTATAACCACAATGCTGGCACCTTTGATGCTGAAGTGGTCTATGCTGAAGACCTGCAGTGGTTCTGAGAAAGAAGAGTTCTGTCAACTCTGGGCTGAAAAACAGAAGGACTAGAAGCACAACGAAGTTATATACAAAACAATACATAAAACCTGTAGAAGCTTCGTTGCCCGGGTAATTTTTGCTGGTACAAAGTTTATGGGCCTCCCCGGTCCTGAACCCGGTCATCTGTGGTCTTTAAGTTTTTTCTGAGGCCTTTGCACTCAGGTTGTGTACGATTGATTTAACTAAATTGGATTATTTTGTTGAAGATTTAGCGCTATAAGCGCAAATAAAAAAAAGAGGAAAACATTATGGGCCAGGACAAAGAAAAAGTGGATGAGTACAAAAAGGAAGCGATGTATGAGTATGCAGATAAATTCATTAACCTTGCCAACGAGTTATCTAAATCAGACAATTCTGGAAGTGTTGGAGTTGCACTCAGGTATGCTGCAGCCCGATACTGTGCTTTTGAAGCATCATTACAAACGAGTAATCTGTCTGAAGACAAGGATAAACACATAGAGTTTTTTGTAAAAGCTTTTACAGAGATGTTGCGAATTAACCTTGAGGAGTATAGTAAGATACAACTATTTCAAAAATGAGAACGGTTGCTGCAGTGATTGTTTTAAATTTAAAGGATACCCGAGTTCTTACTTTTCAGGATAAAGAACAGGATCTACTTTTGCACTATGCATTTAAAGCATACCTCCCGCAACTTTGGAATACCAGATGGTTGAAAAGGTAAAGCAAGGCTCAACCCGTAACCGTTTCGGTACCTTCGGTGGTGTCTTTACACCATCGATCCTCACTATCCTCGGCGTGATAATGTTTATGCGCGCCAACTTTGTTATCGGCCAGGCTGGAGTAATAGGAGCACTTTCCATCCTGGTAATTGCCAAATCCATAACCCTTTTTACCTCCCTGTCCCTTGCAGCTATAAGCACTAATATGCGGGTGCGCGGCGGAGGTTTTTATTTTTTGATCTCCCGGGTTTTGGGTGTTGAGTTCGGGGGAGCCATCGGCATTGCACTCTTTTTTGCCCTGACGTTGTCTGTACCCTTTTATATCCTGGGATTTGCAGAAGCCCTGGTCCGGTCCTATCCAATCCTGGCACCCTATTTTCAAATAATTACCCTCACAACAGCATTCGTGTTGTTCTCCCTTGCTTTTTTTGGGGCAGGGTGGGCTATTAAAACCCAGTACATGATTATGTTTTTTCTCTTTTTGGCAATTATTGCCTTCCTGGGAGGCGCACTCCTACAATTCTCCTTTGGTACTCTACAGCAGAATCTCTACCCGGGTTATACAGCTGTAGACCCTGGGGGGAGCATGGAGCCGGTTTACAGTTTCTGGATCATTTTTGCCATTTATTTTCCTGCTGTAACCGGTATTGCTGCCGGCGTGAATATGTCAGGAGATCTCAAGGATCCCGGCCGCAGTATACCCCGCGGGACACTCATGGCTGTGGGTGTTGGTTTCCTGGTATATTTTTTCCAGATAGTGCTTTGCGGGGGCGCTTACGAGAGATCCGCCCTAATAACGATGCCGTATGAATTGCTGCAGGATAATGCCATCTTCGGTTGGTCAATTCTTGTAACACTCGGAGTTGTTGCTGCCACCCTTTCCTCGGCTTTAGGCAGTTACCTTGGAGCTCCGAGGGTCTTGCAGGCAGTCTCACGCGATAAAATACTCATTTCCCTTAATTTTTTTTCTAAAGGCAGCAAAAAAGGAAATGAGCCCAGAAGGGCCCTGATTCTAACACTTGTGATTACGTTCATTGTGCTGCTCTGGGCCGGTAATGCTGCAGGCGGTTCCGCCTTAAACGGCGTGGCCGCCCTGATTACCATGTTTTTTCTCTATAGTTACGGCATGATCAATCTGGCCGCCTTTATTGAGGATTTTAGCGGCAATCCCTCTTTCAGGCCGCAGTTCCGTTATTATCACTGGTCCACCGCATTGCTGGGAGCCATTGGTTGCGCCCTGGTCACGACCCTGATCAACTGGAAGGCTGCATTAGCTGCTATCCTGATTATTGCATTAATGCTCTGGTACCTCAAAGCACGCCGTCTTATTGCGAAATTCGGTGATGCCAGGCGCGGTTTCATTTACAAGCAGACCCGGAACAATCTTTTACGTTTGAGGCGAATGCCGGAGGATTCGAAAAACTGGCGACCCAATATTCTTGTGTTTTCAGGAAATCCTATGGAGAGGGAGGAAATCATAACCTATGCTGCCTGGATTGAATCCAAGCGGGGTATTGTTTATCTGGCAAACGTTATGATCGGGGATGTGGTGGAACTTGCACCGAGAAGACCTGCAGCATTGAAGCATTTGACCCAGTTCTGTAATGAAAAGAATTATGCTGCTTTTCCTGTAGTGGCGGTGGCAGAAAAGCTGGAGCAGGGGATCTCCATGTTGATGCAGGCTACGGCTATCGGCCCCATTCGTCCCAACCTGGCATTTTTCGGCTGGTCCGGAAAAATAGAACGCAGGCAGTTATATATTAAAGAGTTGCGAACAGCGTCGACTCTGGGTATGAGCCTTGCACTTATTGAAACTAAAGGGCTTCCAATTCCAGAAGAGCCGAAAAGAATTGATATCTGGTGGCGTGGTTTTAAAAACGGGGCACTCATGCTTTTGATTGCTTTTCTGTTGACAGAAAACTGGGAATGGGAAAATGCCTTGATTCGTGTTATGCGGGTTGTGGAAAAAGAAGAAGGGCGGGTACCAGCTGAGGAAGCACTGCAGAAGATGATTGAACTTGCCAGGGTTGAGGGCGAAGTGGAAGTGGTTGTCGCAGAGGAATCTTTCAGCAGGGTACTGCATAAATATTCGGCAGATGCAACATGTGTTATTTTAGGATTTGAATTGCCGGAAAAGGCCGAGGAGGCTGAATGGCATGCCTCATACAGGTCCTTTATTGACGGGATGCCAACAACGATTCTGGTTAACTCTCTCGGCGCCGAAGATTTATTTGTATAAGGCGTGTTGAGGTTGGTGTTTCTACTGCGTCATCGCAGGTTTCGCATACTATTGTATAGCGAAACCTACTCTTTCTTGTATGAACACCAACCTCAACCCGCCAATGGTCCTGGATTGGAAAATATTAAAACTATTGAGGTTTGTTTTTGGGGCACCATTCTGCCCCGCTGAGCATCGCAGATGTTGACGGGTAAGGACGCTGGCCTGTCTGAACCGGTAAAGGCGGTGAGTTTCCAGCGTCCCGACAACATCGAGAAGCACAAGGGAGCCCGAAGGGCCGGGACAGACGGGGTGCCTTTTCTTGCTCCTTCTTTTGGGCAAGCAAAAGAAGGAGATATGTAAAAACTTTTTTAGTTTTGGGAGTTTTAAATCCTGCTAATAAAAAAGGCAGCCGGAAACCCCGACTGCCTTTTAAAAGCTTAACTTTATTTTTTAAAATATTTTATTTTCCAGCCACAGCCTTTAAGGCTTTTTTTATTCCACCGGGTGCACTCATGATAGCGGTAAAGCCATGGGAGCCAGTCATGGGAGTGTCAGGGAAATTAACTGCAATGCGGTAACGGCCGCGCAGTGCGATGACCTCATTTCCTTGAACCATTATCTCGTAGGGCAGATAGGCAGATGAGCGGATTTCCTTGTAATCGATAATATCCATGATCTCCTTATCAGAATCCTTGTCACCTGAATCAGGGCCGTCACCCTGGGGGATGGCAACACCGAAGACAGAAACATCTTTGCCGGGAAGGTCAATGCGGTAGACCTTGGCTGTGCCGCCTTTGCCTGCCACAAGATTGGCTTCCACGGTTTGTACTGCTGTCTGGTAATCAGCAAAGGTATTCAGCACATCAATATCGTCAAAATAAGGCATCAGCATTTTGTAATGATACTTGCCGGGACCAAGTTTTTCTTCTTTGATACCCTTTTTAGAACCATATTCCTGCTCATGGCCCAGAGCTGTTTCAAGTTTGGCAGAAATGGATGCCATTTTGCCAAGTCCATATGCTGTTCCCAGGTATGCCGGATTCACATAAGTGATCTGCAGTTTACCGTCCATCTCTGTTACTGCCACACGCTGGGCAGCGCCAAAGCCGCCGTTTTCTGCCTCGGCGGCAGCAGCGCTTATTTCAGGATGGCTGGCGCAGATGACCGTGGCATTGGGGTAGGGAGAATAAGTGCCAACAACGGTAAAACCCTGCTCTGTAAGTTTTGTAGTAGCGTGGGTTACTACCTCAGCCATTGTTCCCGTAACTGCTTTGCCAAGTACAAAGGGTTTCAGTACCTCAGCCTGGGCTACTGAAAAAAAGCTCAATGCCATAAACAGAAAGGAAAGGGTCATTATTGTTTTTAATCGGATCATAGTTACTACTCCTTGAAAAGGGTAATGCTTTAGGAAATGCATAAAAAAGAAACTGAAGTGAATAAAATGGGGGGGCGTTATAAAAACGCCCCCCCAAAGGGTATTAATGGGGGCAAGCCCCCAGGGAGGTTATGGTTAGAATTTCCAGCTATAGCCGATGCCAACTTCCCACTGGTTCATGGTGAGAGTTACTATTTGTGCATCGGTTTGATCCATAAAGTTTGGTCCTGTAACATCTTTTTCAAGAGCATAGGTAAGCGAGAAGTCCAGTTCGCTTTTGTTGGCAAAGGTATAGGTCAAGCCAAAAGAGGCATGTTGCTCAATTACACCCGGAGCGAGAATATTGAAAATAATATCATTATCAAGAGGATTTGCAGAACTGGCAGAAATCGGTTGTTCACCGTATGAATAACCGAACCGGTAGGTCCACTTCTCGGTACGAGCCCATTGCAGACCTAATTTTACAATGGTCATATCGTCCCAGCCAAATCCAGGACCATTGTCGGTGCCAAGTGAGCCAGGTGCAAGAGTCGCCAGCATTGAGTTGGCAATTGAATTGACATCGCTGTAATATATCTGCTGGACATCAAGGGCCAGGGTGACTGTCGGAGTTGGCATGAAAGCAAGTCCGATGGTCCAGTTGGCAGGGATGTCAAAATCACCCTGCTCGGCAAAGAGTCCTGCATAGTCATCTAATTCATCCATGTAAATTTTTGACTGGTAGGAAAGACCTATATTGAACTGGTCGGTAATTTTACCAAGGTATCCAACTCTGGCCCCAAATCCAAAGGATGTGTCATGGCCTTTATTGGTGAGGTTTGCTGGATCAGATGAATATGGTGAGAAAGCGAGCAGGCCTCTTGCTTCAAAAAACTGGACTCCAATAATAGGTGTAATACCTAAAGAATGCTTTTCTGATAATTTATGGGCATAAGTTGGTGCAATAAACAACTGCATGAGATCAACACCCGTGTTATCACTAATAGGATCATAGAATGTATTGCCTGTAATTGGGTTGGGCGAGTAGTCTGTGTTCATGCCGCCGTTGCCATACATAGCAATACCGATGGCACTTTTGTCATTGAGCTGTTTACTCCAGCCGATATTGGGAATAAAGAAAAACTCTGAATCGCTTTCTACAGTTCCGAGCGCTAAACCAAAATCATTTGGGTCGGACATGGTAAATGGGTCTCCAGCGACATTATATTCCCTGTTGGGGTTAAAGATTGACAGACCAACATCGAGCCTGTCGCCAACCTCGGTGAGACCCGCAGGGTTTGAGGCAGGTGCCATTGCATCCAGTGGCGCAGCAACGCCAGCACCGGCCATACCTTTGCTCTTAATGCTGTAGGCGTGTGAAAAATAGCCGTTTGTTGCAGATGCTGTAGCGACAAAACCTATTGTCAGACCCAAAGCTGCTGCTGTTATAAGTAATTTTTTCATCTCCTCTTTAACTCCTTTTGTGTGAGTTGTGAAATTGCCAGGTGCCAGCTGTCTGAGACTGTCGGCCCCCTCTTCCCCTGATTGAAAAAAATTAAGCTAGTTTCTTCTTAATAAAGAAGGTGTAAACACCATCACCTTCTGTCATTTCCAGCAGTTCATTGCCCGTTCTTTTTATCATGGCCGGCAGGTCGGATTTTGATCCGGCATCGGTAAGGTCCACCTGCAGGATCTTGCCACCTTCAATTTTGTCCAAAGCCTTC
>JBHPCH010000049.1:0-17929 GCA_042576125.1 Thermodesulfobacteriota bacterium | reverse complement strand
GTGGTTTTTCTGAAGCACTAAAACTAATCTGGTCGTCATATATTTTCCCCATTTCTGTAAAAAGACTTCTGATACCCGCTTTTTCATTGGGGAAATGATTTTCAAAAGTAGAAATTACATCCTCAAGGCCACTACATGGAATACGGAAATCATGTTCAGGAAATACTACTCGCCCAAAATAATTTAGCTTTTGAAATTCAATTCTATCAGCTATACCGCACCATTCATAAAACTTATACCAGCGTGTTCCTTTGGCAACACCGTTAAGCATATGTAAGCTAGCATCAAAGGTGAAATCTCCTCGCTTGAAAGAGGACGCATAACCACCTGCAATTGAGTGTTTTTCTATAATTAAAACCTTCCAACCTTTGGTAGCCAAATATGAACCACATGATAATCCACCAAGCCCAGAGCCAATTATAATCGCATCGTAAGACATAATAATCCCCCATTACTTGTCTTTTCTGTAACAAAAACAAAAAAGCCCTAGCACAGATAAAAATTATCCGGCGAGGGCTTTATTACATGCGAAATCGCTTATTCCTCTTATTTTCACTGCATACTCCTGAAAATTGTTAGAGAGGATTATGCTCAAGTAGAAACAATTTATCAGTTAATGGGTTTATGAGGGAAAGTCAAGGTTAATAGACCACAATGTGGTGGTTGGGAGGGTGACATCAAAGTCCACATTTCTTGCCAACATCTACAGTTTTGGCAGGCTTAAATCTAGCTCAACATATCCAATGGCAATCTTGATATTTTAGGAAATTTTCACGAGTGTAAATGGATAGCAGCAACCTGAACTTTGAAAAAAGCAGGGCTGATGGTCAATCAGTCAAACTTTACCGTTAATCGCCAGTATAATTAAATGATACGGTTTGAGTTGAATATTATCTTAATATCAGTTACGGGCAGCTTTTCAACTCAGACTCAATCTGCATTTTGCAACTTTCTAAACATTTCTGTAATCCCTGAGGAAGCCGTCCTGCTATTGAATTTTCATTGCAGTTTCTAAGACAAGCAAGATGCCGGTCATAAACCCTAGTCGCACATGCAATAAAACCCGGACGTCCACAAGCTTTATCAGTGAAAACATGACTTGGCAAAAATGGGGTAAAACAACTAACTACATCAAGAGCACATCCGGAGTAACCATGTGTCTTACAGTTCAGCTGGGCGTAATATCCCTTAATTTCATCGCACTGTTTAAAGTAGGTGGTCCGCAAATCGTTGCAGTTTCTTGGAGAGGCAGAAGGGGCTGCTTTATTAAAGGACTGCCCACTCTTAACACCTGATGCACAGCAGTTATTCGGACGAGGATTCGGAACCGAATGTTTTAACCAGCAACGTGAATAAGGCCCTTGAATATTCGGCTTAACATATGTCCATGCCTTACACTTAGTATCAAGTTCACAGGCTTCCCGGCAAATATCAACATCATCCCAAGGCATATCAAAACTTCGATAATCAAGGCCCGGGCGATCTGTATTCGTTTCTATACTCTGACTGTTTGCAGGGGTGATGTAATCATTAAATAGACAAAAACACAATATCAGGATTCCGACGCTGCTTCTTTTCATAATATTCCCCTTTTCATAGTATATTTACCGCTAATTAATTTCTTAATAAAACGAATATACGACACCCGTTATGCATCCCACCATTACTGTTACCCAATATTCGTACAATGGATGGCTTGCTAAACGTAGATTTAAAATGAAAAAGATAATGGACACCCCTAACACGAATCTTCCTATGTAAGCTCTTATCTCCATGAGATATTCGATTTTTGAAAAATGAAAAAAATAATTGAAAGCTGAACTTAGCAGTAATGCACTAGACAAGACTAAAATCGTCACTGAAACTATTTTTAAAAAGCGATCCCACTCACCCACCACACCAATTTCTTTCATTGTTTGCATTAATCTTAGCTCCAAACCACGCTTTGAACTCAATCCCAAAATACAAAAGCCTTCTGGGGTTATTCACCCTGAAGGCTTATATTGACAAATCAGACCATACTCATCGGATTATTCTCCTCGAGAAGGTTTGTATCTGGGTATCAACAGTTATTTTTGATAAAAAATATTTTCTAATAAGTTTAACAGATTAAATCAAGTGCCACAACGTGTTAGGAAATGACATTTCAGTAAACTCAAGATGTCTTTCCAACATCTTCAGTTTTGTCATACAACTTCGACTCAACATATCCACTGTACATCTTGACATTTTAGGAATAATTCACGACTGTTGATTGATAGCTGCTGGGAGAACCTATCTTTTCCTTATAAATATTTGCAGGGGAACTCCCTGTCTTCTACCAGGTCGCGGTTTTCCAGATAGCGCTGAATTGATTCAGCTGCAACCTTTCCCTGATATACAGCCTTTGCGACACTCTGAGGTCCGAGGACATTATCACCGCCAGCAAAAACCCATGCAACATTGGTCTGCAAAGTGTCAGGATCTACATCGTAGGCACCCCAACTTGTCAGCTTGAATTCAATACCCTGGTCCGCTTTGTGATTGACCCTCTGGCTGATAGCCGGGATGATCGAATCGGCCTTTATAATGAAATTAGATCCTTCTCTAGCAACTGGACGGCGACGGCCGGAATCATCAAGTTCGCCAAGCTCCATACGGACGCATTCAACACCAGTCATCTTACCTTTTTTTGCGTGAATTTTGACCGGAGCAGCCAGAATTTCTATACGCACACCCTCTTCCAGCAGATGATGAATCTCCGCTTTGGAAGCGGGCATTTCCTCTTTGGTCCGACGGTAGAGTATAAATACCTTATCTGAGCCGTTGCGTAGGGCGGTCCTGGCAACATCAATGGCAACGTTGCCCCCACCGACAACAGCGACATTATGCCCGATATCAAGTTCTTCACCGGTTAGAACTCTTCGCAGGTAATCGACACCATGCAGAACACCTTTAGTATCTTCTTCGCCTTCGATCCCCAGTTTTCTGGTGTCATGTGCTCCTACTCCGAGAAAAACAGCGTCAAACCCATCATTCTTGAGGTCTTCAATTGTTTTGTCAACTCCGATTGTCACACCGGTAATAATTTTAACACCACAATTCTTCAAGGCGTACAGTTCGGCACCTATTATATCACGGGGCAGTCGGTAATTGGGAATACCAACAGAGAGCATGCCACCAAAAACCGGCAGACTCTCAAAGATTGTACAGTCATACCCTTCATGAGCTAGATAAAAAGCAACTGAAATACCAGCCGGACCAGAACCAACAATGGCAACCTCTTTCTTTCTGGTAATTTTGCATGGTTTGAACATATTTGTCTTGCTGAGGACCATCCAGTCAACCAGATAACGCTCAAGCATTCCGATTGCCACCGGATCACCTTTTTTCCCTCGTACGCAAGAACCTTCACATTGAAATTCATGGGGACAAA
Organism: Thermodesulfobacteriota bacterium; assembly: GCA_042576125.1. Lineage (GTDB taxonomy): Bacteria > Desulfobacterota > Desulfobulbia > Desulfobulbales > BM004 > BM004. The sequence continues at coordinate 14,514 of JBHPCH010000049.1, read as the reverse complement.
CTCTGGAACAGACCGCTGGCATGGTGCTCGTCTCACGAATCTTCCAGTATCCTTCTTCGAATTTTTTCTCCCGCAACAACTTAATAAAGGCAGGGATGTCGTTATTTATTGGGCAACCATCAATACAGGTTGGCTTCTTGCACTGTAAACAACGATTAGCCTCACGAATTGCCGTCTCTTCATCATAACCGGAAGTAACTTCTTTAAAATTTTTGATCCTCTCGGTAGGATCTAACTCTTTCGGTATCTGACGAGGGATAGACATACGTTCTTTCGGTTTCATTCTTTTTCCTCAATACAACAAATAAATCGATTAAAAATTTAATTTTTTATCCTAGTTCTAGCTAGTTGACAAGTGAACCATGATCTTGGATTTACTAAGGAAGTAAGGAAGTATGGTCTAGGTATCTTCTGTATACAAAGATTTTTCTTAAAACTGAAATAACAAATAACTTGCCACAATCTTAACTTTTGTCATACAAAATCTGACTCAACATGTGCTGTGAACATCGTTACTATGCAATGAATCCATTTTTTATTTTTTAATAGCTGAAGTCTGTATGCCAAAGGTTATTACAAAAAGATATACAGTAAAATTTACTAATATTTAGTGTTGAGGAACTCAAGAACTTCTTTCGTGGTAGCAGATGGATTTTGTGAAAGAAAACCGGAAATAGAATTTGCCACATATGCAGTCGAGATTGAGGTGCCTGCATAGATCCCTGGTTCACCGTTATAACCCACCGGCATATTGGCAAAACCAGGGGCATAAAAAGCGACAAAGCTCCCATAATTTGAATTAACCCATTTTTTTGTGCCATGAGGGTCTAGGGCCCCCACCCCAATAACCGTAGGGTAGGCAGCCGGATATACTGGGTTGCCTGTAGGTTCGTTGCCAGCAGCAGCGACGACTATCAGTCCTTTTGAACTTGCATACTCAAAAGCCTTTTCCATAAATGCATTGTTCGTTTCAGTCCCCCAACTCAAATTCATCACCTTGGCATGGTTTTCCAAGGCAAAATCAATACTTTCCATTATATTAAAATCAGTAATAAATCCGTTCTCATCAAATGCTTTTATTGCAATTATGGGGGTGTATGATTCACTACTTTTAACTCCAGTCCCATAAGGTTCAATAAGGCCAGTTGCGATGAGTGCCATCTGAGTACCATGACCAAGCGTATCAGTAATCTCCACACTAGGGCTCATTACATCCAAAGAAGAGATAACAAATTTATCGAAATCCAGGTTACTGGTTGACAAGCCAGTGTCAAGTATCGCTATCGGTGCAAGATTACTTGTAGGAGCATTATATTTCAAATCCACGTCTGCCGTCTGCGAGGGCGGTTGATATACAATGGGTTGTGGAATCGGATAGGCATAATTCAGTTCTGCAGAATCGATATAAGGTATTTTTTTTATCTCTCTGATAACAGCTTGAACATCGACATCTCCGGGGAAGATAATTCTATAAATACCGGGAAGTTTGCTTGGTGCGATAGTCGCATTATACTTTTGGAGATAGCGTTTAAGCTCCGAGAAATCTGTACCTGCAACCAGTTGCAACAATATTTCATCCTTGACGTGGTATGAGCCATCATTGAGCTGGGCAATAACAAGATTTTTAGACGGAAGGATCTGTCTCATTAGATCCCTACTGCCTGATTTGAAAATCTCTATTTCTGTTAAACTGATTTCGGGTGATCCTTGCTGATCCTTTTTCGATCCCCAAAGCAGTGAATAGCTTGCATCATTAAGGATGCCCGCAAATACCTGTTCAGCAGGGCTGTTTGAATAATTTGCAGTAATCAGAGGGTTTATCTTCGGATCTAGTTTGACAATAACTCCCTGGTCTGCAAGTTTACTTAGAATAGTATGTAAGTGAGTTTTCTCTACCAACAGGGTGAGACGCTCACCATGAAGCTGTATTGTAAAATCATTCGTTGCCCCAATTACTGGCAAATAACTGTTCAGGAGGCAAATGATGAGAGCAGCAAATAATCCTATTATTTTTTTAATCAGCATTAAGGGACCGACTCCAATTTGTCGTCTAAAAAAACTTTATTTCAACAATCAGTATTACTTGCCACAATGTTTACTTTCTGAAGAAGAATTGCCAGTTAAGGTGTCCAGTGGCAATAGTAACTTCATTGTTCTAAAACAATGTAATTCAGAAATTTCAACAGTAGGCAAACAATAATACTGATGAACTTGTGTGTCATTTCAAAAGGTTATTCACACCCCTGTTTGCAGCAATATGCGTCTTTGTCACATATTCCTCGTGGTTCTTTTCAATATCGGAAATCTTGTAGTAATAGTTAACCATTATACCATAAGAGCGGGTCATGCCTTTTTCTGAAAGATCGGCAAGCCAGTTTATCTGTTCCAGACGGGCTCCGTTGGAAAGATGAAAATTGGCGACCGGATCCAGGGCCCTGCTCCCTTGGCGTTCTTCAAGCAAATACTGCGCACAGAGCCTTTGCAGTATGGGTTTAACGATTTCAGTAATCTCATTGTTTTTGCACCAGTCATCGGTCAGGATTTCATCCAGTATAAGAGCACCGTTCACGGCTGCAAAATACCCTTTAAGGGTTTCTATTTCTTTAGGTCGAAGTACAGACTCATCCCCATTGGCAAGTTTCGGGGCCAGCCACTTCCTGAAACCCGGTACCGGTGAAAGTGTGGCAAAATGCTTTAACTCTTTGAATTCGGCTGAAAGTTTCTGAACAACCGTCTTAATAAGAAAATTACCAAGGCTTATACCTGCAAGACCTGGCTGAGTATTGGAAATTGAATAAAAAATGGCGGTGCTGGCTTGATGCGGGTCAATTTTTTCATCTTCTTTATTGAGCAGGTCCTGGATATTGGTGCTCAACTTGTTCACCAGGGCCACTTCCACAAAAATCAAAGGTTCCGACAACATTTTATTATGAAAAAAGGCGAAACAAAGCCGATCGGAATCCAACCTGCTTCGCAGATCATTCCATGAACGAATTTCATGGACCGCCTCATATTCAATCAGCTTTTCAAGCAGTGCCGCAGGAGAATTCCAGGTAATCTCCTGCAGGTCAAGCAGGCCGATATCGAACCACGCTCCAAGTATTTCCTTAATATCCAGGGAAAGTTTGTATAACCTCTGATCCTCCTTGACTTTTGACAGCAGATTCGCACGCATATCGATCAGCAGTTTCAAGCCGTTTGGTAAAGACGAGAACTGCTTCAGGAGAATTATTCTGGGGGGAGAAAGGGCCTTTTTCAAGCCAATTTCAGCATCAATAGCTTCTTTCTGGCTCTTAGCCTCTTCCAGCTTCTTGATCTTTTCCTGCAATACCTGCCGGTCAATATCAAAATCATGGGAAAGAATGTCATGGAAAGTTTCACGCCCCTCTTTTGAGAGGTGCAGATAAAGTGTACCCAGCTCCACTGTTCTGGCCCGTGCCGAAACATCCCCCCCTCTGGCGTAAATGCAGTCATGAATGAGACCATAGAGGTAATCCCTTTTCTCATTGCTTGGATCAAGCCCTTCTCTTCTGACCAGGGCTTTTCTGGCCATACCGATAATACCGTCCCAGGCCTTCCTGAATTCTCCCCTGGACAGTCTGTCAATAATAGCAGAAGATTTTGCACCTGTTTTCTCATGTATCTCTGCCATGCGGGAGCACCTTTAGTTGAAAAAATATTTCTATCATCCACATGCACTTCATCCCTGCAGAGCAACCATCAAATTCTGGGTGAATTGCTTGCTTGGAGTGCAATAACAATATAATATGATACTATAAACTTTAGATTTTAGCATATTTTTACGAACTTTAAGAATCAACGAATTTCTTAACAAATTCAGGGAGTGGATTTGATGTTGAAATTTTCACATACTCCCCTTGTAACCTGTTAAGATTATTCAATGGCTGCAGGATATTGCAGCTTTTTATATTTGTTTCAATCTTTGTCGGTCTCGAGAAAATCGAGACCGACACGTATCCCTTTGTAACTTGTCAAGATTAAACAGTGGCGCTGGGCATGTTCATCTTTTTTTACAGGTCCAACATTTTTTGACTTCCTCTACATGGTATGCTATTGAATCAAACGTTATTTGTGGACTGGCAACAACTAAAAGCATTACAGGAATCATATAATGGACTTTTCCTTTAACAGCATAAGCTCGGCCAACCTTTTCCAGAATGGCCAGAATTTTATCAGTTTCAGTATCATGGGAATGATGATTGTTTTTGTGGGACTCTCAATTATCAGCATCTATATTGTCCTGTTGCCGAAAATCCTTAATCTGCCCAAAATATTTGCAGCAAAAAAGGAAATACAAAAAAAGAAAAAAGAAGAAGCTCAATCACCTCCTGCGCGGGATTCTGAACTCTTACTGGCCATAGCCGTTGCCCTCCACCTTGATCAGACAAGCAGTGGCAGCTTTCAAAAAATAACCTGGAAACGGGACAGCACTCATGAATCAGCCTGGTTGACGGCTGGCAGAGTAAGAAGCCTCGCTGTACGAAGCCACCTGCCTGACCGCAGAAGCTAGGGAGTATTACCATGCGAAAATATGACCTGACCATAAACAGCAACAGTTATGAAGTAATTGTAAAAAAAGTTACTGAAACTGAAGCTCTAGTTGAAGTCAATGGCGAGGAACATACTGTTTCCATCAATCAGATTGAAAGCCTTATCCTACCGGAATCAATACCAAAACCGACCACCAAACACGAACCAGAGAAGGGATATACTCCCTCAGCGACTCCATCATCCAAGCCCTCTGCCGAAGGAGCGGTCATTGCACCCATGCCCGGCCAGATAAAATCCATTTTCGTCCGGGAAGGAGACAAGGTTAAGGCCGGCCAGAAGCTGCTTATCATGGAAGCCATGAAACTGGAAAACAAATTGCCAGCCACCAGGGACGGTATAGTCAAAAAAATCCTGGTGCGTGATGGGGATATTGTCAGCCAGGGACAGGAACTTGTTGTTATCAGATAATTACCGTGGAGATGCCGTGTGAATTTTGAAAGTTTCTTACATAATACCGGTTTCGCCCATCTTGAAATAGGTAATGTGGCCATGATCCTTATCGGGATCATATTTATTTTTCTTGCTGTTGTTAAGGATTATGAACCACTGCTGCTTATCCCCATCGGTCTTGGCGTAATAGTCGGAAACGTGCCACCCATTAAAGGTATGCTCCTGGGAGTTTATGATCAGGGCAGTGTTTTGTATTATCTATACTTCGGGGTGACCAAGGGTATTTATCCACCCCTGATTTTTCTTGGAATCGGGGCAATGACGGATTTTTCCACCATGCTTTCCAATCCAAAACTTATCCTCCTGGGAGCGGCCGCCCAGATTGGTATATTCCTGACTTTCCTCGGATCTTTGTATCTTGGTTTCACTCCTGCCCAGGCAGGCTCCATCGGAATAATTGGTGGAGCTGATGGTCCCACAGCCATATTCCTCTCATCCATGCTCGCTCCGGAACTTCTTGGCCCCATAGCTATTGCGGCCTATTCCTATATGGCACTGGTACCAGTAATTCAGCCACCGATCATGTACCTTTTCACAACTGAAAAGGAAAGAAAAATCCACATGAAGGCGCCGCGAGCGGTCTCGAGAAAAGAAAAAATCATCTTCCCGATCGTAGCCTTTCTCATCTGCGCCATGATCGCTCCCGGTTCCATAGCCCTTCTCGGCATGCTCTTTTTTGGAAATCTTCTCAAGGAAAGCACTGTTACCGAACGGTTGGCAGCATCAGCCAGGCATGCACTGATTGACATCGTCACTATCCTGCTTGGCTTTACTGTGGGGGCCAGCACCCAGGCTCAGACATTTCTGACTCCACAATCACTGTTCATTTTCGGACTCGGAGCCCTTTCCTTTGTCATTGCCACCATGGGTGGAGTACTCTTTGCCAAGTTTATGAATCTTTTCTTAAAAGAAAAAATAAATCCCCTTATTGGAGCTGCCGGAGTTTCAGCAGTGCCAGATTCAGCCCGGGTCGTTCAGATGGTGGGGCAGAAGGAGGATCCTAATAATTTTCTCCTTATGCATGCCATGGCGCCAAATGTGGCCGGAGTGATCGGTTCTGCAATCGCTGCAGGTGTCCTCTGGTCTGCCCTTGGGAAATTTTAACATCTTACTGTTTTTTTCTGGAAACTTGTATTGACTCATTGTTTTTTATATGGCAGTAAAATCCGACAAGCTTTTATCTTAGAATAATGTATGCTTTTTTCATTTTAAGGATCTAATGTATGAAAGGTAGCAAACTTGGTGATTTTGAAATTTACTGGCTTAATGGCGGTGAATTTGAACTTGACGGCGGCACCATGTTCGGGGTTGTTCCCAAGTCGCTCTGGGCAAAAAAATATCCTGTTGACGAAAACAACCCCCTTGCCCTGGAAGAAAATTATATCAAGCTTCTCAATTACCCTCTTCTGATTAAAACTCCGGATTTTCTGGTGCTTGTTGAGACCGGTCTTGGCAACAAGCTCACCGATAAACAGAAACAGGTTTACCGGGTTATAAAGGACTGGGACTTGCCGGGGGATCTTAAAAAAATCGGGCTCACACGGCAGGACATAGATTATGTCATCCTGACCCACTGCGACTTCGATCATGCAGGCGGAATTGTCATGATTAATTCCGAGGGCGAAGAGGAGCTTACCTTCCCAAATGCCAAACATATTGTGCAGAAACTCGAGTGGGAAGATGCCATGCAGCCCAATAGAAGGTCAGCCAATACATACTGGGAGCAGAATTTTTCAAAATTAAAAGATACTGATAACCTGCAACTGGTTGACGGTGATTTTGAAATCTGCCAGGGAATCGAGGTGCAGCATACAGGAGGCCATACAAGGGGGCACCAGATTGTCAGGATCGAATCGGGAAAAGCAATAGCCTATCACCTTGCAGACCTGCTGCCTACCCATGTGCATTTCAACCCCCTGTGGATTATGGCCTATGACAACTTCCCCATGGATGTCATTGCGCTCAAGGAAAAATATGAAGCCAGAGGACTCAGGGAAAATGCCTGGTTCACCTTTTATCACGATCCATCCATGTATGCCTGTAAATTTGACGACCAGGGCCGTGTTGTTAAAAAAATCAGAAGTGAAATCTCGAAGAAACCAGCAGAGAAAAAAGCAAAGATGCCTGTTCAGGACATAAATGTCAGAAAAGATAATACCGTGACCTTGAGCTGTCCATCCTGTCTCAATGTCCGGGATGTGTCTGTTGATCAATACGCAGGATCTAAACATTTCCTGACTGTCAATTGTCCATGTGGCATTACCTATGGTGTTAAGTTGAACTTCAGGAAGCAATACAGGAAAGAAGTATCCATAGGTGGATTTTATACCCTTGGCGATGAAGATATCGGGTCAACTCAAACCACCAATGTACCCACTGGGCCCATTAACTGCCGTATAACCAACATTTCCCTGGGAGGCCTCGGTATCACTATTCTGGGAAGGATGCATGTCCAGCCTGGAGATAAACTCAGGGTCAAATTTACTCTTGACAAAGACCCACCTGAAATTATCGAAAAAGATGTCATTGTCAGGTCGGTGAATAACAATAATATCGGCTGTGCATTCATTGAAGAATCAGGATTCAGTGACAGGACTCTCGGCTTTTATCTCTTGAAATAGACTCTCTCTGCTCTATTTTCCAGGCAACCTATCTGATTGGCAGACGTATTCTTTTCTGGTAATTTTTCCCGGGCAGAGCCTGGACTATACCCTTGAGTTCAAGGAGAAGAAGCAGTTCATTTGTTTGTTGGGCAGAAAAACCACTTACTGTAACAATTTCGTCAAAGCTGCGAGGATACGTTTCAATGAATCCGAACATTTCTGCTTCCTCCCGGCTCAGGTTTTCCAGAAAGACCTGTTCGTCTTTTTCCCTGTCGGTGTCAACATTTTGGGGCTGCATTGCAGTCATTGAAAACTCTTCTACGATATCATTAATACTATGAACAAGTTTTGCTCCCTGCTGTAAAAGAGTATGGGTGCCGGCGCTTTTTACCGAGTCGATACGACCGGGCACGGCAAAAACCTCCCGTCCCTGCTCCAGGGCATGGCTTGCCGTAATGAGTGAGCCTGAACGTTTTGCAGCCTCAACCACCACTATACCAATAGACATGCCGCTGATAATCCTGTTTCGAGCCGGAAACCTGAAACTGTCAGGCTTGGTGCCAAGCGGGTATTCACTCACCACTGCCCCTGCAGAAGTTATCTGCTCATAAAGATTACGGTTGGACGGCGGGTAGACAATATCGAGGCCGCAGCCAAGGACAGCCACTGTCTTCCCTTCAGCAGCCAATGCACCTGCATGTGCGGCAGTATCTATGCCCAGAGCTAGGCCGCTGATGATCGTAAAACCCTGACTGGCCAGATTCTTTGCCATTTGTTCGGCAACACTCCTGCCATAGACAGTGGATGCGCGGGACCCCACTATTCCCAGTCCCATGCAGTTAAGCACTTCAGGGTTTCCCTTTACATAAAGCACTACGGGGGGATCATGTATTTTTTCCAGGAGGTCAGGGTAGAGGGGGGCACCAAAAGGAATTATTGAAATATTTTTCTTTTCTGCCCTCTCAATTTCTTTATTAACCAGATCTTCAAGCTGTTGCCTTTCCTGGCCAAATAAAGCTGTCACAGTTTCCTGCCGCAAAGGAGTTACAGCGGCCAACCCGGAACTTCCAGCAGACAAGGCTTTTTTCGCACTACCGTAATGGGTCACAAGTTTTTTGCAGGTTACCGGCCCCATCCCTGGAACCAGGTGCAACCTTAGGCATGCTTGAATGTCTTTCCTGTCTGTCTCACTAGGCATCGCCGTTATTCAATGACCCCAGATATTTGTCCAGTTCGGCTTTTCTCAGCAGCAACTCTTCCAGCAATTTGGAATCCTGGTTTTCCTGTGCCGCTCTTATTTCACTGGTTAATTGTGTGATTTCTTTTTTAAAACGGTACCTTACAAGCCAAATCAGCATCTCGTCGACCATCTGGCCTATCACTTCCTGGTCATCCTGCGCAAGAAAAGGTGAGGAAATCAGAAGGCGGGAAACATAGGATCGTTCCGGGCCTTCCGGTAGAGCTTCCATAAGTTGCTCAGGTCCGGTCACCTCTTCCTCTTCTGACAGCTTCTGGAGAACATCAAGTATATTGCCTGCTGAATTTTCTACCAGAATATCTTCGATGCCGGCTTCAAGAAAACGTTTGAGAAAACCGGGATAAAAAATCAGAAATTCAAGCAATTGCGCCTGTTTTCTAGGAAGATGGGCTAAAATGTCAGCTTTTGTTTCCGTGTCAGTACCGGCCTGGGACCTGACCGGGCGGACCTGTGTTTTCTTTCGGTCCGCTGTTTTAAATCCCTGCATAACCTGTTCAGGGTCAAGGCCCAGTTTGTTGCTGAATTCCGAGATAAGAACGGATTGCTGAAACGGACTGCTCCCAGATGCCTGAATCAACGGCTGCAACTCTTCAAGAATTTTACTTTTCCCAGTCATACTCGTGCCGTGTTTATCCTTTAGATGCTCAAAGGCAAACTCAAGAATCGGAAGGGCGCCTACAATATACTTCTCAAGTCCGTCCTTGCCATGGGCTCGTATGTAAGTATCCGGGTCATGCATGGCCGGCAGCAGGGCAACCCTGGCAGAAACCTGTTCTGCAAGAAACATCGGCACCGCCCGCATGGCAGCCTTTATACCTGCCTCATCGCCGTCAAACAGCAGGATGACCTCATCGGCATACCCCTTTAAAAGTCTTATCTGGGCCTGGGTCAGGGCTGTTCCCAGAGGAGCCACAACATTTTTAACCCCGAATGTAACCAGGGCGAGAAGATCAAAGTTACCCTCAACCACAACAGCCTGCCTGGCCTTACGGATAGCGTCCCTGTTCTGGAAAAGCCCGAACAAAAGGCGCCCCTTATCAAAAATGAGTGTCTCCGGAGTATTGAGATACTTTGGTTCCCCTTCACCCAGTATTCTGCCCCCAAAGCCTACAACTCTGCCTGTAAGCTCAGAAATAGGAAACAGGATTCTGTCTCTGAAGCGGTCATAAAACCTGTTGCTGTCTTTTCTGACGAGCAGGCCTGCCTCTTCAGCTTCAGCCAGAGTAATAGCCGACTTCGACACTTTGTCACGCAAATAATCCCAGCTCTCAGGAGCATATCCCAGGTTGAAACTGCTGATCATTTCCTGGGGAATTTCCCTTTCACTCAGGTAATCGCGCGCCTTCGCCGCTTCAGGATGATTCAGGAGATATTCATGGAACATCTTGGCTGCACGTTCGTTTGCATCAAAAAGCTTCTGGCGCTTTTCTGCCTTTTTCTTGTCATCAGAGGTAAATTCTTTTTCCGGAAGGGTGATCTGGTAGCGCTGGGCTAGATTCTTCAGGGTTTCTGGAAAAGTAAGATTATAGTATTTCATCATGAAATTTAATACATCCCCACCCTCCCCACAGCCGAAACAGTGAAAAGATTGCCGCGCCGGGTTAACCATGAAAGAAGGAGTTTTCTCTGCATGAAAAGGGCAGAGTCCCTTCATGTTAGCACCGGCCCGCTTGAGGGAGACGCACTCACCAATAATATCAACTATCTGGGCTGCATCTTTTACACGCTGAACCGCGTCTTTTTGTTCAAATGATGAAATCATAAGAAACGATAGTGACATATACTCTCCCGGTGTCAAGTTAAATTCCACACATGATAACACTCTTTCATTTCATCCCGGAGAATGCTTACTTTTCTTCTGCTTTTATAGCCTTATATGTCTGCCCATTGGACAGACGAACAACAAAAAAATATTGCCGTAAAAAACTGCTGGTGTACTGTGCTATGCAATAAGGCGACATGAATTTTATCTGTTTTTTATTGCATTAAAATTTCTGCTGCCTCTCTATCAGAAAAGCTTGAGAATGAAACAAGAGAGTACTATATGAAACCCGGCTTTGAAGATATCATGGCAATCGAATTAAAAAGGGAGATTGCCCAGCGGTATTTTGGTTTTCGCAAGATAATCGAGGAAGACACCCTCGATTTTATGCAGAAAATGAAACACCAGCTCACTATCCTTGAAAAGAGAATCAGTTTCGAGTTGATCCGCATGTATATCCTGCTTAAAGACGACAACCTTATTCAGCACTTCATGGAACTCACCGGCTGGGAGGAACGACTCTTCTATGAACCCTATATTACTGAATCCGAGACGATCAGGAAAAAAGTATTCAAGGGCATCAAAATTCGGGGGCTTACTCAGGGCGGCCGCTTTAAAAATCTTGTTTTCGATGCTTATGAAAGACTGGTCGAGCATGTGCAACATTACAGGGAGAATCTTGAAGAGATAAAAACAAGCAGGGAGACAATTAATGAAGAAATTGAATTATTCTACCGGAAAAACGATATAGGCAATATCATGGGATTTCTCCGCGCAATAGATACACACGGTAACGGTGAAGATACGATGGGAATCAACCCCCAGGCAGGTTCAGCAGACAGCTTTGAAAGTAAAATGCGGCTTGAAGCCCCTCCCCCGATAGATCCGGAACTCATTGACATCCCGCCCCTGATACCTCTGCCTAATATCAAAAAAGAATTAAAGAAACTGGTAGATAAAGCTTACAAACTGCACGGAGAAAAATTTCTCCAAGATCTGGTACGATGAATCTTGAACCGAACTACCATTCCATCCTTCTTTCCTGGATAGCCTTGATCGGTGGACTTGTGCTGTTGACAGCCGGAGGAGAGTTTCTGGTTTCCGGTGCCGGAAAACTCGCCCAAAAAATTGGCATGAGTTCGCTGCTCATTGGTTTAACTGTCGTGGCATTCGGTACATCCATGCCTGAACTTTTTGTGGGTCTCATGTCTCTTTTTCAGGATCACCCAGATATCCTTACAGGAAATGTCATAGGCAGCAATATTGCCAATGTGGGACTTATCCTCGGACTTTGCGCTCTCATTACTCCCCTGCCGGTCAGATTTAAATCAGTTTCAATGGAGCTTTACATTGTGCTCATTGCAACCCTTGCCGCTTTTTTGGTGGCCTGGCAGGGCACCTTTCCGCGCTTCCTTGGTTTTATTTTTGTAACATCCCTTGTCTTTTATACGGTGCAGCGTTTCCGGCAGGCGGCCAGCAACAAAAAATCTACCCCAAATGAATCAGCTAGAAATAATGCCGGTGATTCAATGTCCATGCTCCCAATTATCATGTTGACTCTTCTTGGTCTGACTTTCCTGCCCTTTGGATCAAATTTTTTTATTAAAGGAGCTATTGATATAGCCCGCCATTTTGGGGTGAGTGAACTTGTTATCGGCCTGACTCTGGCGGCGGTTGGCACATCTCTTCCTGAACTTGCTTCATGCCTTGCAGCAATTCGTCAACGACAGTCTAATATGCTTGTTGGCAATATAATAGGCAGTAACCTTTTCAATCTTCTCATGGTGTTTGGTTGCTGCGGCCTTCTTGTCCCGTTTTCCATGTCCTCCAGCCTGCTCTCCAGGGACATTCCAATCATGTTCAGTTTTTCAGCTGTTCTGCTCCCTATACTGGCAGTTCAGCAGGGACTGAGCCGTCTGCATGGCTTTATTCTTCTAATTTCCTATTTCGGCTATCTTTTCATTCTTTAGGAGGCTTTTCATGGACAACAAAGGCGTGTTTCATTGATTCTCTTCTATTTGTGTTTATAGTATTTAATAAATTAAGGCCAAAAATACTGCTTCATGTGTTCTCCTCCTTACAATAAAGGACAGTCCCGCAAGGAACTGTCCTTTTTATTTAAAAGATTTTTTTCAGAGGATATACTTTCTTCTCGAAACTCCACGCTCGTTGCTTACCTGCTCCTGCGGGTTCTTTTTTCATAAGACCCCTTCTCTTTTGATGCCATTTTTCCCCTGCTGTTACGAGAATCTCTTACAGCCTGTTTTTGAATGGTATCCTCTTTATTTTCTTTCTCTTTATTTATTACGTTTTCTTCAGTGTTTTTTTGAGAAAATTTCTGCTTGCGCTCACCCTGCATTCGAGAAATCCGGGAGGAAATCTTACCCCCCTCCCTTGCATCTACTTTATTATTTCTTGTTGCGGCAGTTTTACGCTCCTGCCTTACAACGGGCTTTCTGACGGTTTCAATTGTAGCCTGTCCGATCCTTTCAATTCTTTCATTACTTCGGGTCTTTTTCACAAAACTGTTTCGTGCATTATCACGTACAGTTTCTCTTTTTTTTGTACTAGTTACACTGCTCTTTTCAACGTTGCTCTTGCGGGGGCTCATCTCAGTCCTGACAACTCTTCCCCGTGTTTTCTTGTCGCGTCCTTTATTTCGTGTATTCTCAACCGTGGAGGAATATTTTTTTTCAACCTTGATGCTCTGGTCCCTTTCATATTTTACTGCCTCGATTTTTTCTTTCTGTAAATCAGGTTGAACAAAAAGTGTAGGGCTCCTTTTCTCCCGATACTTTTCACTTCTATCAAAATTTCTCTGCTTTTCAATTCTCCTTGCAGGTCTGCTTTCAATTTTTTTGACTGTGTCCCTGGTTCTCGTAAGTTTTATTGAGTGCCTGCCCTCCTGCAATCTTTGCACGGTTTGCAGAGGCCTATATTTTTTAAAAATTGTCTTTTTGTTTATATTTTTAACCCGTACGCTTTTATAATTGTTTATTGCCCCCGGGTTCCTTTGATGCAAGTGGCGTTTCGGTATTACAATTGCATTGTCAATATGTCTGTGACTCGACAGATTGATATTGACGCTGAGAATTGTTCCTCCCTGTACCACAACTGTCCTCGGTCCCCACTTGCGATAACCGTAATATGTCTCCCAGGGGGCAAGAGGCAACCAGCCTATATAATCATTGTGACCTATCCAGCGAACCCGGCCCGGATGCCAATGGGAACGGTATCTCTTGCCAAAGGTTATGTTAAAACCGATAACCATTACACCGGGAACATGTGAAACATGGACATAGGGCGTCCACAACCAGGCTCCATGTAGATTGAGCCAGTGGCCATGATGATGGGTAACCCAACCCCACGGGTTATAATCTATCCAGACCTGCGACCCATGCCAGTCATACCAGTAGCCCGTGGTATAGGGGCTCCAGTCGACAGACACGGACTGCGGTCTCCAGGCCCAGTAGTAATAACCTCGGTAATAAATCTTTTCCCAGTGCCCATAAGGCTCCATGGCATAGGAATACTCCTGCATGGACTCAGGCAAATGATCTGATCGTACCAGCCCGTTTTGGGTCAGCACTTCTTCTCTTGCCGCACACCACCGGTCCCATTTTCTATCTATAGGACCAACCCCGGCGACAATGGATTTTTCATAAAATTCAAGCCTGGTGGAGCCGGATATTACCTCCATCCTTTCAACACCATCCTGGAATGTATGAAATGTTGCTTCACCGTAAACAGCAGATACCGTTATTGTCTCCTTCTCCGCTAAAACATCAACAGAACTTCCAGGCTCAACCTTCAGAGTACCTTTGGCTGTTTCCACAATCATTTCACCTGCGGAATTTCTATTGTAAAAT
>JBHPCH010000048.1:0-17965 GCA_042576125.1 Thermodesulfobacteriota bacterium | reverse complement strand
AAACAACCACGGGGCCTAATGTTTAACTTCTCATTTGGCGAGTCGAAGGATTATAAAAAGACTAAGTCCCAAGTTGCCATGCTGGATGAGGACACAATGAGTGTAGTTGGATTTGTTGCTGTTGTAGGCATCCTGGGATTAATTTTGTGGGGTAGTGAATGACGACACATTAACCACTGAATTATCTCCAGATTTCTGCTATCCATTTACACTCGTGAATGGTTCCTGAGTATCAAGGTGTCCACTGGACATGTTGAATTAATATTTAACATGTCAAAACCCAAGATGTTGGCAAGACATTTGTGCTTTGAAATAAAAAAGATAATCTATGGAAAAGCATCTAATCTCAGAATTTCTTGATGGCCCTGGCAGTAAACGCCCTTACAGGGAACTTATTCAAGCACAAATAAGAAAACTATCCAAAGTGAAATTATATAATGCTGCTGAAAGGGAAATTTCCAATTTGCCTGAAAATTTAAGTGATAAGGTTGAGGGTTATATAGTTTTGACGAATCTTCAATTGGGTCATGATAAAAATTTCTGGAAGGAAGCAGACTGTCATTTGGCTTATGAGTTAATTATCGGTATTGCCCTTCAATCCTTTCCGTTGAAAGACAGAATCAAATCTGTTGAGGATTCCTTTAAACCTGAAAATGATGAACTTGCCTTTAACTTGTTTCAAATACCTACTCTGTGTTTTTCTTATTATGCTTCTACTCAACGAAAGCTCCGTAAATTTTGGGGAATTAGAAAAGGTTTGTTCGGTTAATTGTTGGGGTTTGATGATATGGAAAAAAATAACTGGTAAGGAATTACCCACAATAGACCTTATTAAGGCTGTTGTTTTGTTTGAAATCAGGAGAGAGAAATTGGGAGAGTGGTTGCGGGCGAACGCCCTTAAAACAAAAGCAATTGTCCATTTAACGAGTTGCGAAAACTGCTATCAATCGAAAGTCGTAATTCATTCTTGAATTATCAAGATGTCCATCGGATACATTAACCCTGCCAGGAGATGGCGGGGTTTTTTATTTGATATTTAAGATGTCCGCTGGATATGTTAAGTCAAGCTTTGAATTACAAAACTAAAGGTTGTGGCAAGCGGATAATCAATTTAAGTAAAGGACAAACAACATGAAAAATATCATAGCGTTTGGCATTTGTTTGGTTCTTTTAACAGCAGGAATGGCTTTGGCGGTAGATGATGCCACACTTAAGGAAGTCGAAAGCAAGGCTGAACCTGCCAATGTAAAGGCAGATGGTAAATATGTTTATAAGCCATATATTATTAGAAATTTACAAGATTCTAATGTCGGTCCGCAAGTTACTTCAGAGGGGCAAATTTATGTTATTGACCTTAAAAAGCTAAATGAGTTTAGAAATATCGAAATTGAACTTCAATTAGATATACAAAAAATATCAGAAGATAAGGCACCATTTAATATGTTTTTTGTTGACCCAAATCAATTAGAAGTTTTTGCTCAATATGGGTATGCTCCAGATTTGTACAACTACGAAATTATTGGATTTCATAACAATAGAGCATTAACAGCTTATGAAAAAATAGGTAATTTTTCTCTTGGGGAGTACGATTTAGATATTAATATAAAAAAAATATCGAAATTTGATGGAAGAGTAACAATGAACATAAACGGTGAATCTTTCAAAGGTGAAGATTACAGTTTTGGACATTTTTCACAATTTGGTTCATGGGGAATATTAATTATCGCAGGTCCAGATACTAAGATAAGTAAATTTTATTTAAAAACAGAAACATTGGAGTTTTCAGGGAGCAGAGATTAAAATAACAAAAATATTTATTTCGTTTTCAATTCAAGGCAGGGTCAGAAATGGCTCTGCCTTTTTTACGTTTACTCCCACCCAAAAGACTTAGCGTATTCACCCGTTATAGATATTCAGTCAAGACCAACCAGTTCAATACGTCCAACTAATATTAATATTTTTTACACCAAATTTACACCGAACAATTACATAGGAATGTGTGTGTAATTATGACGCTATAAAGTGTAATTATATTACGCTCAAAAACGGTCTAACCTGTTTAGTATATCATGAATATGTTGTAATTACAGTATAGTAACTTTTACACCACCATGCCGTACACTATACCACATCTGTCTCCAGCACTGCGTATTAAATTACAGGGGAATAGGTATTTATGGGAAGGTCCCAAGGGGAAAGCCGCAGTTCCGCTCAATAAAATCTAGCATTAACTGCCTACTTAATTCAGCTTGTGACGGTTGTGTGTCTATAAAAGCTAAAGCTGTAATTCCAAAAGCAGACAATGTAAAAAAATATATAACAAATTTCTGTAAAATCGCCATAGAGGATAAACTTGCAGTAGTTGCGGGTAAAGAAAAAAGGACTGCCCCTATGAATCCCATAGAAATTGCTATACTAAAATTAAATCCTAATACAGAAATTGTCTCAGAAATAACCGAAAAAAAGATTGTGGAGTAATATGCAAGAACATCTTCCATATTGTTACCTCCAAAATGCTTGAGTAGCCCCCTATCATTTCATATCAGGAGGGAGATGGATGGTTAAATATATTAGATATCTATTATGAGTGATTGTACCTTTTTGGTGGGAAAAATCAACATATCATTAATAGGTAGTAAGTGGTTACTGTGCCCATCATAGTTGCTACCAAATTGCTACCACAATGAGAAAAAAACACTAAGTACTAAGAATAAAATAACTCTTCGTTATCTTTGCGTCTTTCTTTATGTTGTTTTACCTTGTTTTAGCCCAAACTCACATTGAGTGTGTAGTGGGCCACGCCCGTGCCGGTTCGAGTCCGGCCTTCGGCGCCATGAAGATAAAAGGCTGTAATCCTGAGTGGTTACAGCCTATTATCTTTGTGTGGTTGCGGGTAGGGTACTATTTTGAGTAATAAGAGCAAGTGTTAAAATTGTGAGTTTCCTCTAGGCTCGGCAATATTTATTTGTTGTTTCTTCCAAACGATATGCCCAGTTTGCGCATACGACCTCGCAGGGTTCCAGCATTGATACCCAGTAATTCAGCTGCTCCCTTCTTGCCTTCCACTCTGCCTTCTGTAATTTTTAGCACTTTGCGGATATGATCAGCGGTGATCTGGTCAAGGTTGAATGTCTCCGGTTCTCCAGATGAAAACACCGGTATTGGTTCAAATTCTTCTCTGGGGCCCAGTTCGGTAAAGGAAAGAGGTCCTTCTCGATTTAAAATTATGGCACGCTCCACAGCATTTTCCAGTTCCCGGACATTGCCCGGCCAGTGATGTGCCAGCAGCTGGTCATAAGCATTTTCGGCAAGAGTAGGAATTGAAGTCAGCTGTAATTCGCGGGATTTTTTCTGGATAAAATGTTGGACCAGGCCTGGTATATCGCCTCTTCTTTCTCTGAGAGTCGGGATGTAAATGGGGAAGACGTTAAGCCTGAAGTAAAGATCTTCCCTGAATGTTCCCTCCCGGATCATGGTTTTCAGGTCCCGGTGAGTTGCTGCAAGAACCCTGATGTCAACCTCTATCGGATCGGTGCCTCCAACTCTCTCTATTTCCATTTCCTGTAATACTCTCAGTAATCTCACCTGGGCTTCAGGAGAAAGTTCGCCAATCTCATCAAGGAAAATCGTGCCGCCGTTTGCCCTTTCGAATCTGCCTCGTTTCTGGTCGATGGCGCCCGTAAAGGCACCTTTTTCATGACCGAAAAGTTCGCTGTCCATAAGAGTTTCCGGGATGGCGCCGCAGTTCACCTTAATGAAAGGTCCATCCCGCCTCTGAGACGAATTATGAATTGCGGCTGCAATAATCTCCTTGCCCACACCTGTCTCCCCCTGCAGCAGGACCGGGCTCGTAAGAGTAGCGACGCGCCGAACCTTTTCCATCACATCCTTTAGGCCAAAATCAGCACCTATTATCTCACTGCCGCTGATTTTCTGGAGTTCTTCCTGGAGGTATCTCTTGTCATCGGCAAGGAGGTCCTTGAGGGTGAGAAGTTCAGTGTATCGTCGGCTGTTGGACAGGGCGATAAAGTAGGGAATCTTTAACTGTTTCAATAGTCTCAGGTGCTCATCACTGAATTTGTCCCAGCCATCAGCCCAGAGAGCAACCGACCCGATCCAGTGGTTTTCCACGACCAGGCGAACCAGTATTACTGAGGATTTCCCTTTTCCCATCGCGGCAAGAATCGGTTTTGCAATGGGGTGTTCTTCTGCCCGGTTTTCAACAAAATCTTTTAGCTGGCTGATGTCTTCCGTTAAAGTTCTTATTTCCGGGGGATAGACTGCTTGAAAATTAACAAGCCGCCCTCCTGATTTGTCAGCTTGAGTATTAAGGGTAACCGTCCCTTTGTCAGGATCATAAAAGAGAAGGGCTGCTTCTTCTGCAGGAATATAGTTTTGCAGGAATAATAGACTTTCCCAAAGCGCCTTTTTTATATCAAGACTGCCGCATATCCTTTTTGTTGCCTCCCAAAAAAAATCCCGGTCATAAAGTTTTAGTTCGCTGCGATGTTTGAGAGTGTTGGATAAAGCGATAGTGAAGGGCTCATTGAGTAAAGAGACCTGGTCGGCGTGCTTTTGAGAAAAGCGTTCATCATCCACTGAGCCCAGTGCCACGAAGCCTAATGTTTCCTCCCCTGAGGCAAGAGTCAAAACAAGAAGGGATGTTGCTTTTAGTCCATGAAATTGCAACATCTCCCGGGCAATTTTGTCAGACTGGGGGTCATCGATAAGAAAAACCCGCTGAGCATCACGACCATATTGCCGTTCTGCCTGCTGCAGCGCTTCATTAGAGAGTGGTGTTGGCAAATCAACAGCTTTTCCGCCAGTCTTATCGGCTATGGCAATGATTCGTACGGAGTCAATTTCTTTATCGTAATGCTCAAGAGTCATCCAGTTAACGGGCATTTCATCCTGAAGAAATTTTAATGTTGAAAACAATGCTTCCTCAATATCCAGACTGCTGCATATTCGCATTGTCGCTTCCCAGAAAAAATTTCTATCATACAGTTTGAGTTCGCTGCGGTGCTTGAGAGTGTTGGATAAAGCGATGGTGAATGGATCTTTCAGCAATGAGGTCAGGCGGGCATGTTCTTCGTTTAATTTCTCCTCGCCTTCTGAAATGCAAACCAGATGGCCCACCACCTGTTCTTCCGACTGCAGAGGCATTACCATCAGGGAAGTGCAGGGGACATCATGAAACTCAAGCATTTCCCGGCTTATGCCGCAGCTATCCGGTGTTTCAAAAATAAAAACACCGGATGATTCTTTCATCTCATCGTGGGTGCAGTTCCTTGCTTCTTCTGAAAGGGGCGTCAGGTAATCCACAGCCTGGCATTCTGCAGCAGTTGCTATAGCTATGGTGCGCATTGCACTCTGGCTTTCGTCAAAGCGCTGCAGGATGAGCCTGTCCAATGGCATTGATATGCGCAGGTATTCGAGGCAGGAACCCAGGGCCTTTTCTATCTCCAGGCTGCCGCATATCCGAATGGTGGACTCACGGAAAAAATCATTGTCATCAATATGCATATCTCTGCCTCCAGCACAATCAGGTTTAGGTGCCTAAAGAGTTGGCTGTCATATTTGTCAGTTTTATGTATTCCTGTGAAATATGATAGCTAAAACTGACATATTTCGCAGATATTTGCCAATAATAAATTTGGCCGCAAGTGCTGAATCAATCTAAATAACTAGAATCATATCAAATTTATTTTAATCCTGAAACTGGCATGCAAGTTGCGTAATGAGGGCTGAATCTGCATTATGAAACTGAAACCTTATTGGAGATTATCGGGATGATATGGATGGAGTTCATCAAAGTTCAGGCAGGACGGACAAATGTTGCCGCCAAGCTGAAGGACTTTGTTCAGGAATGCAAAAAATGCAAAGGATTGCTGGATGCCAGAGTTTTTGTTCATGCAATGATTGATGATTGTTCATTGTGCCTTCTTTGGAAAACTGATCAGGCTGAGCCTCAAGGAAGCAGCCTTGGTTTACATCTAAGTAATACACTAAAAAAATACGGACTGGTTGATCACACTGTCTGGGTGGAAAATGAAGAAATCGGGGAGAAAAACTCATGAAGTGGAAACAATTAATAAACGCACCGAAGAATCTCATTTTTAAGAAAATGGGGACAGTTTTAACGCTGCTGTTCCTTTTAGTCCTTGTCGGTACAATTGTCGGTTTATCAGGGACTATTAAGGCGGAAAAGGAACGCGTTACAGCAGAAAAAATGGCAGCGGGTTCCAATGAACGGCTTCCCGTTAATGTTGTCCTGCTTGATGTCAATCCGACAACCATAGAAGACAGGATTAACCTGCCTGGGGTTATTGAGCCCTGGGAAAAATTAAGCGTACTTTCCAAGATACACGGCACTGTCATTAAAGTTGAGGTCAGCGAAGGTGAAACAGTCAGCAAGAATCAGGTGATCGCCCGCATAGACCCTGATGATTTCCGTATAGCTGTGGACAGCGCCAGGGCTACTTATGAACTGGCAACAGCAAATTATAAGCGGCGTATGGCCCTTTTTGATCAGGGAATAATTCCCAGGGCCGAGATTGATACCCTGGAGGCCCAGGTTAAAACCAGCAAAGCTGCATTGGAGAACGCGGAACTCATGCTTTCACGCTGTACAATAAAAGCTCCAATTTCAGGAGTTATCAGGCGACTGGACGCAACAGAAGGTCTGCTGCTGAGTGTCTCTGATCCTGTTGCGGAAATTCTGCAGGTTGACAGAGTCAAGGCAGTAGTCGGTATCCCTGAGTCGGATGTAGCACTGGTCCGAAATATTAAAGAAGTAACCCTGACCATTCAGGCCCTTGATGACAGGGAAATAGTCGGCCGGAGTCATTTTCTGGCCGGCTCGCCGGAAAGCGGGGCCAGGCTCTACAGGCTTGAACTGGCCATTGACAATAAAGACAACCTTATAATGCCCGGCATGTTTTTCAGGGCGAAATTAGTAAAGAGGGTCATCAGGGATACGGTTGCGGTGCCGCTGTTTACAGTCATTAAAAGAGAGGATGAGCAATTCGTCTTTGTTGAAGAAGATGGTGTGGCCAAAAAGCAGCCGGTCCAACTCGGCATCATGGAAGACTGGCGCGTCCAGATCACCAGGGGACTTTCTCCGGGCAGTCGTGTTGTTGTCGAAGGCCACCGGGATATTGATAATGGCCATAAGCTGAAAACAGTCCGGGTGATAGGAGACCTAAGGGAGGCACTGTTATGATTATCTCTGATACCGCTGTTAAAAAATCCATTACGGTGATGGTTCTTTCCGTCATCATCATCGTCTTCGGAGTTTACAGTTACCTGGTGCTGCCAAGGGAAAACGAGCCGGATATAACTATCCCTTACGTGTTTGTTTCAACAAGCTATAAAGGCGTTACTCCAACCGACATTGAGACCTCGATCACCATTGAGATTGAGAAAAAGTTAAAGGGGATCGATGGTGTAAAAAAAATCCAGTCTGTCAGTTCGGAAGGGCTTTCCTCAATAAATATTGAATTTATTACCGGCACCGATATTGATCAGGCGCTTCAGGATGTCAAGGATAAGGTGGATGAGGCAAAGGGTGAGCTTCCTGCCGACCTGGAAAACGATCCGGCTGTCTTTGAGGTGAACCTCTCAGAAATGCCCATAGCTGTATATTCTCTCTCCGGTACCTGCGGCCTCCCCTGTTTGAAGGATATTGCCGAGGATTTAAAAGATGACATTGAAGCAATTCCAGGTGTCCTGGAGGCTGAGGTTACAGGCGGACTTGAGCGAGAAATACGGGTTGAAGTTATTCCGGAAAAACTTGCTTTTTACGGGATGTCGATTTCCTCCTTCCAGGAAAAACTCTACAGTGAAAACCAGAATACATCAGGCGGTGCAATCCGTATGGGTGACGGCCGCTTCCAGCTTCAGGTGCCCGGTGAGTTCAAGAGCCCAGATGAGATTTACTCCCTTGTTTTGGGCACCCACAATGGCCAGCCTGTTTATCTGAAAGATCTGGCAATGGTTGTAGATGGCTTCAAAGAAGAAACCAGCCGGTCGCGGCTTGACGGCAAAGCTGCGGTCAGTATTGCTGTAAAAAAACGTTCCGGTGAGAACATTATTGCGATCAGCAAAAAAGTTGACGAGCTGATAGAAAAGGCACAGCCGGTATGGCCCAGTACTACCGAAGTAGTCAAGGTGATGGATAAGGCCAGTGACATTGAAGGAATGGTGGCTGATCTGGAGAACAATATCCTTACCGGCCTGCTTCTTGTCGTTCTGGTGATCTTCTTTGCCATGGGATTTAGAAATGCTGTTCTGGTTAGTATGGCAATACCTTTTTCCATGTTTCTTTCATTCACAATACTTTATCTGATGGGCATTACCCTCAATGTAGTAGTGCTTTTCAGCCTTACCCTGGCCCTGGGTATGCTTGTGGATAATGCCATCGTGATTGTGGAAAACATTTACCGTTATATGGAGCAGGGCGCCCCTCGCCTTGAGGCGGCCAAGCGTGCAACTTCAGAGGTGGCATATCCGGTCATCGGTTCCACCCTGACCACCTTGGCCGCCTTCTCCCCCATGCTGTTCTGGCCGGGGATTATGGGTGAGTTCATGGGGTATCTGCCGCTGACCCTGATCGTGACGCTGTCATCGAGCCTCTTTGTGGCCATGGTGATTAATCCGGCCCTGGCCTCGCTGTTCATGAAGGCCAGGGGGCAAGGTCAACAAAGTGAATTATCCATTGAGGAAATCGCGGCAGCCGGTGAAAAACCGGTTGAAATTAAAGGACGGGTGCTGACAGGGTATGCCAGGGTTCTGAACTTTTCCCTGCAAAGGCCAATCTCTGTCGTCATGATTGCCTGTGCCTTTCTCGTCCTGTTGTTTCAGGGCTGGTTGCTTGCTGTCGGGTTGGAAAAGCCTGTTGAGTTCTTTCCGGACCTCCAGCCCAAGTCAATATATGTGAATGTGGAACCGCCTGAAGGGGCAGACCTTGAATACACTGACCGGCTGATAAAAAGAGTGGAAGTGGCAATTACCGGTGCAGCTCAGAACAGCTCAGCTCAGGATTCAGATACAGCAGAACTGTATGATTCAGCCTATGGGCCCAAGGAACACAGGAAAGCTGATGGCGGCACTTTTATGGGGCCGAGTGATCTTGGCAATATCAAAAATATATATACCAAGGCAGTAACCACACCCGGTTCCGGTTCCATGTTCAGTTCAAACACTCCGAACAATATCGGGGTGCGCTTCATTGACCTTGATGAACGGCTGCGTTCCTCCAATGAAACCATGGATGAAATAAGAAAGCGGGTGGCCGGGATCCCGGGAGCAAAAATAACCATAGCTGCACAGGAAGAGGGGCCGCCAACCGGTGCCCCGATTAATATTGAAATCACCGGCGATGAAATGGTTGTTCTGGGCAAGCTCTCCAAACAGGTAAAGGAAATTATCAGCCAAATACCTCACGTTGTGGATGTGCGCAATGACTACACCGAGGGAACTCCTTCGATCCAGGTGGTTATCGACCGCCAGAAAGCAGCCCTGTTCGGCCTGACCACCGATATGATCGGTTTTGCCCTGAAAACAGCCTATAACGGCCTGGACGTATCCTCCTTTCGTGAGAGTAACGAGGACTACGACATAACCGTGCAGCTGTCAGAAGAAAACAGGCGCCTGACCGATGTCCTGCATGAACTTATGATCCCGGTTCCAAGCGGCGAAATGGTCCCTCTTTCAACCCTTGCGGAGATAGAGTACACCGGAGCAATCGGTGATATTGTCAGGATTGATAACCAGCGGGTGGTAACTGTCAAGGCCAATGTTGATGAGACCAAAATACCGGGTCCGATTGCCAGAGCCCAGGCAGAGAAGCTGTTAAAGGAATTTCCCATGCCGCCGGGGTATGAAATAAAATTTACCGGTGAAATGCAGGAGCAGAAGGAATCAGAGGATTTCCTGGCCAAGGCGTTTATCGTGGCCATGTTACTGATCTTTTTCGTTCTGGTGAGCCAGTTTAATTCCATTACCCTGCCCATTATCATAATGACTTCGGTTATCCTTTCACTGGGCGGCGCATTCCTGGGATTAGCAGTATTCAGGCAGCCTTTCGGCATCATCATGACAGGTGTCGGCGTTATCTCCCTGGCAGGTGTTGTGGTGAATAACGCAATTGTTTTAATCGATTACATCAACAAACTCAAAGACCGCGGCATGGAAGTTCGAAAGGCTGTGGTGGCCGCAGGAGCAACACGCCTGCGCCCGGTTGTCTTAACGGCAATTACCACGATACTCGGCCTTCTGCCAATGGTAACCGGCGTTTCATTTGATTTTCATAAATTGGCTGTCTCATGGGTAAGTGAATCAAGCCAGTGGTGGAGTTCAATGGCGATAGTGGTGGTATTCGGTCTTATGGTGGCCACCTTTCTGACCCTGATTGTAGTGCCTACTCTTTATTCATTTTTTGAAGATCTGAAAGGAAAGAGAAAAAGAGTTATCGGCCGGATTCAGCACTTCGTCACTCGAATTGCCGGGATAAGGGGAGGTGTTGAAAATGAAGGCAGGTAGTTTGAAACTAACTTTATTCGTTATCATTGTCATATTTGGCTGTCATAATACAGCCCTTGGTTCTGACACGGTACAGTTGACAATCGATGAAGCTGTAGCGATGGCCCTAGAAAAGAACCTCAATCTCAAGCTGCAGAAAAACGAGGTTGCAATCGGCCAGGGAGTCGAACTGGTTGAGGAGGGTGTTTTTGACACCAGGGTTGAGGCCAGTGTTTTTTCCCAGGAGCAGAGGCTGACCAGCCTTTTAAGCGGCTGGGAAGAAAAGGAGAAGGAGACTTTATGGAATGTTTCAATTAAGAAAAAATTAACAACCGGAACTGAATTTTCATTTTTTTTGGACAATAACCTTATTGATACTGATTCAACCTTTGTTTCTCTAAATAAGCTCTACACCTCTACAGCTGGCTTTAGTGTCTCCCACCCTCTCTTAAAAGGAAACAGCAAGGAAGTCCAGACTGCGGGTGTCAGGGCGGCTGAGAAATATATGGAAGCAGCGACGTATCTGGTTGAGGACCAGGCTGCAAAACTGGCAGCTCAAGTTAAAAACTCTTACTGGGATTTGGTCTTCAGTCGTCAGGACATTGAAGTGAAAAAACTGTCTCTGGAACTTGCCATGAACCTGCGGGAGGAAACCAGCAGGAAGATAGAAAGCGGTGTCCTGGCAGCGGTTGAAATATATCAGCCTGATTCCGAGATAGCCAGGCGGGAGGAGCTTCTGATTGCTGCTGAACGGGACATTGCCAATGCGGAAGATAAACTCAAATTGTTGCTGAACAGCCAGGAATGGCATGTTGCAATAATTCCAAAGGATACACCTGCAATAAAGGCGCAAAGGCCTGAACTGGAATCTGTTTTGGAAAATGTTCTAAGCAATAGACAGGACATCAGGGCAAGTGACCTCCTTGTGGATAGTGCTGAGATTCTGGCAAGCAAGGCAGAGGATAATCTTAAACCTTCTCTGGCATTAAGTGGTGCAGCAGGATTGACAGGTGATGGTGATGGCTATGGTAATAGTCTTGATGATTCTTTCTCCGACCCGAAATTCAGCTGGCAGGTTGGGGTAATCTTTCAACTCCCGCTTGGTAACAGAACCAGCCGCGGGACCCTTGCCAAAGCGCAGGCAGAGGTAAACAATGCCAGGTATAAAGCGGAACTTTTGCGTCAGGAAATAATACGGAACGCCAGAGAGGCGGTGAGAGATGTAAACCTTGCTCTCAAAACCATTGAGGCCACAAGGAAAACAACACTGGCTTCGCAGAAGCGGCTGGAGGCTGAAGAGGCAAAATTTGACGTTGGCCTGTCTACTGCCAATGATGTGCTGGAATTTCAGGATTCCTATGCCAAGGCGTTGATCAGTGAAAAACGGGCACTCATCGATCTTGCCAAGGCCCGGGCCGAACTTGATAGAGTGCAGGGAATAGTGAGTTTTAATAATCGCAAAGGGGAACAGTTCTTATCAAACTCAATTAAATCGGAATTGTTGATTTCTGGAGATGTATAATGAAAAAATCAATTATGATAAAATATGCATTACTGCTGGTAATCATTTTTGCATTTCTTCAATGTATATTTGTATCATGGGCACAACAAGATAAAGGGGGCACGATAAAAAAAGAACTGATATTACCTGCACCCGCCTTACCGACACTATAAATAAAATTATACGCCTTTAGGAGCAAACAAATGAAAACAAATCCGGAACGTAAAATGTACATGGGAATCGGGAGATTTATGATCCCAATACCTCAGGTGATCTCAAACAGAGGGCTGGAAAAGGGGGTATCAGGAGCTAAGGCAAAAGCCGGGCTTTTATCTGAAGAAGAACAAAAGGTGCACCATTTTGTTGTTAAAAAAATGGCTGTTGCCCAAGAGCCCATCACAGCAGAACTCATCAGTGAAGAACTCGGTATCTCCTTGGAAAAGGTTAAAAAAACCATTGATAAGCTGGAGGACCTGAAAACGTTTCTCTACCGCAGCGTAGGCGAAGGAATTAATTGGGCTTATCCACTTTCGTTATATAATACAGGCCATAAAATGACCGTCAGCACAGGTGAGCAATTTTCCGCCGCCTGAGCTTTAGACGCTTGTGCGACTCCCTTCGTGTATGGGAGATTACAGAACAGGGATTTAACGTTTACAATCAATACGAAATGTGCCAACAGCGGCAGAGAGATACAGATCGAAATTGACAGTGAATTGAATATTACCAGTATGACCGAAGGCGCAGACCCCATGTATAGCATGGCCTTAATAAATACCGACAAGATGAAAGAGATGAGTATTGTGGATGTTTTCTGACGCAGGTCTGTTTTCTTCTGGTCAGAAGAAGATGCAAGGAAATATCAAAAGAAAACCCGTAAACAGTTATTTTATATGAATGTCACCAAGGTTTCGCTTGCGGGCATCAGGAAAATGCAGTCAGCGATTTTTGGGTTTGATAAACAATGAATACAGACATTAAACATATGATCTTCTGGGCTCCGCGGATTTTATGCATTCTATTTACAATTTTTTTGAGCCTCTTTGCCCTGGACGTATTCAATGAAGGATATGGTTTTGGGGAAACATTTCTTGCCCTGCTGATCCACCTGGTTCCTGTATATATAGTTGTTGCAGTATTAGTCATAGCATGGCGTTGGGAGTGGATCGGAGCGGTTCTGTTTTTATCTTTATCAATGCTATATCTGTTTATAAGCTGGGGACGGGTCCATTGGTCCGCTTATTTGGGAATTTCCGCTCCCCTGGTATTGCTGAGTGCTCTTTTTCTGCTCAGTTGGAAATACAGAAAAGAGCTGCGAATGAGATAGGGAATTTATGCGCAAAGACACGCCAAGCAAGACGGCACGTAAGGTTGCCCTTAATATTGTCACCCTCGGTGCGAAGCCTGGAATGGCAGAAATCTTTCCTTCCGGGATTGTTGATGCTACTTCAGAGCTTCTCGTGGCTTCGGGTGCAGTAGGAGAGAAGACGATTCAGTGGTCACGCTCCCAAAGAATGGTAGCGGTCTATGAATGGTTTAACTGGATGCTGCCTGGGCAGTTTGAGGCATTTGGTTATAGAAAGGCTTTCTGTGAGCGCCAGGTGAGGGAAGGGATTGGTTCAGGTGCCAGGCAGGTCCTTGTCCTCGGTGCCGGATATGATACGCTTGGGTGGCTCCTGGCGCCGGAGTTCTCCGAAGTGAAATTTTTTGAAATTGATCATCCGGCAACAGCCCGCCTCAAGGCTAAAGGAATTGATGTGATGGGGCAGCGTGAAAATCTTTTTCTCATTGCAGAAGATCTGGGCGAACAGAAACTGGAGGATGTTTTAAGGGCAAATGCTTTATGGGATTATGGTGCACCTGCCGTCATCATAGCTGAAGGCCTTGTGATGTACCTGCCTCCTGAAGCTGTCCGGGAATTGTTTTGCCAGTGTGCTGCAATCACCGGCACAGAGAGCCGCATAGCCTTTTCCTATATCCCTAAAGGAAGGGATGGCCGACCCGATGTGGGGCGATGGACCGGCTTGATGTTATGGCTTCAGAAAGTTGTTGGCGAGCCATGGCTCTGGAGTATAAGGCCCGAAGAACTCGGGGTATTTCTGAAAAATTCAGGCTGGACAGATGTTTCGGAGACGGCAGATCTCACCGGAAAGCACGGAGTGGAGTTCTTTGCCGTAGCAGCAAAGTGAAGTTGTAAAAAGATTTTAACAAGCATACCAGTTGTTTTGCTATGTGATTTGTAAGTCAAAAGGAGATCAAAATGTTTAAAGAACTGCAAGAAATAAATGCACGTCCAAAACCGTTTGAATTTTATACAGCTGATGAACTGTGGGCAGATGAGCATACATCAAAACAAATGCTCGAATATCATTTAAATGAAGCAATTGATGTTTCATCCCGAAACAAGAACTTTATTGAGCGCTCTGTGGGGTGGATTGTTACACAATTTGGAGTGGATGATAAAACTGAGATTGCAGATTTCGGCTGTGGACCGGGACTCTATGCCAAGAGGTTAGCAGAAAGGGGGTCAAGTGTAACCGGTATAGATTTTTCTGAAAATTCCCTGAAGTACGCAAAAGAGGTGGCTGCACAGGCAGGTCTGGATATTGATTATGTCCACGCGAACTATTTGGAGTTTGAGACAGACAGGAAGTTTGACCTGATCATAATGATCATGTGTGATTTCTGTGCATTGAGTCCGGTGCAGCGAAAGATCATGCTTGCAAAATTTCATTCGCTCCTGAAACCGGGCGGTTCTGTGTTGCTTGATGTGTATTCTTTGAACAGTTTTAATCAAAAAGAAGAGTCAGCAACCTACGAACTCAATCAGTTAAACGGATTTTGGTCACCTGACGATTATTATTGTTTTGTGAACACCTTCAAATATGAAGAAGAGAAGGTCTCTCTTGATAAATATACTATTGTCGAAGAATCCGGCATGCGTGTTGTCTATAACTGGCTGCAGCATTTCAGCAGAGAGGCACTGCAGGATGAATTTACAGCAATCGGTTTTAAGGTTGAAGGGATTTACTCGGATGTCGCAGGCACTGCCTTCAATCCAGAATCACCGGAAATAGCCATTGTGGGCGGCAAATGACATTTAAAGCAAATGCCAAGGAGGCTATAAGGTGATTGCCTTTGGGCAAACTACCTGCATATCAGAAGGAGGGCGACTTTGAAAAAATTACTGTGGTGTTTGATTATCATCAGTTTTATGCTCAGCATATCGGCCTGTTCGAAGGGAGGAATGTTTATGGTGCTGGAAGACATCTCCAGGGATACTTACGAAAAAAATGCCAGAGCACAGCGGCATGATAATATAATTAACCATACTCAAACTGCCAAAGAGCCTCTTACCTATGATCAGTATCAAAGGGAAAGAAAAGAGTTGATGAGAGATCAAACATTATCTGCAACTGAAACGGACCAATGAACAGGTTTAAGAAATCCTGAATAACTGCCAATTATGGGGAGGTGAGTATAGAAGATGTTAACTGGAATCCACTTTATCCTGACATACACCTGTAACTTTGAGTGTGATCATTGTTTTCTATATTGCAGTCCAAGATCACAGGGAACTTTCACCATTGGCCAGGTTACGGAAGTTCTGGATGAGGCTCAAAAAATAGGCACTGTCGATTGGATTTACTTTGAAGGCGGGGAACCTTTCCTTTATTTCCCATTATTGAATGAAAGTGTCAGGCGTGCCGGGGAAAGAGGTTTTAAAGTAGGTGTGGTAACAAACGGATATGGCGCCCTTTCGGAAGAGGATGCTGAACTGTGGTTAAGGCCGCTGGTAGAATCCGGATTGTCACATCTTGATATAAGTAATGATACCTTTCATTACGGTGAGGAAGCAGAAAACCCGGCAGCCGTTGCTGTATCAGTCTCAAAGAGGTTTGGGATTGAGACTTCGGCAATCTGTATTGAACCGCCGAAGGTTTTGCAACAGTCCCCACATGATGAAGATAAAGGGAGCCCCGTTGTTGGCGGCGGGGCAAAATTCAGAGGGCGGGCTGTTGATAAGCTGTCAGGTAATTTGCCTCTCAGGGCATGGGAAGATTTGTGTGAATGTCCTTATGAGGATCTCCGTTCGCCTTCCAGAGTTCATGTCGATCCATATGGTAATGTCCATATCTGCCAGGGAATCAGCATGGGCAATATGTGGAAAACGCCCCTTGCCGAACTGATCAAAAATTATCATCCGGATTTACATCCTGTTTGCGGTCCGCTCATCCGGGGAGGACCGGCGGAATTGGCAAAGGCTTTAGGTGTTAAGCCTGAGACAGGATATATCGATGAATGCCATCTCTGCTATTCAGCCCGAAGAGCAAAAATAGATAGCTTTTCTGACTATCTGGCGCCCAGACAGGTCTATGGATTGGATTAATAAGCAAAGGAGAACTCATTATGGATTATTTGAAAATGACCGCCCCCTGTGGACTGGACTGTTTTAACTGTCACTTTTTTCTGGCCCGCGATGACCAGGAGGCAATGAATACGGTTGAGAAACTGTCGGAAGAGCACAATATTCCTGTTGAGGTGATGCTCTGCAATGGATGCCGCGCGCATGACGGGCAGATACCGCTGCAAAAACATGTCTTTGGTGAAACGCACCGCTGTGCTGCCTATGAATGCTCCAAGGGAAAAGGGGTAGATTTTTGCGGCGACTGTGATGAGTTTCCCTGCGACAACCTGCATCCATATGCTGATATGGCCGGTGATCTGCCTCACAATATTAAGATTTTTAATCTATGCCTCATCAATAAGATGGGTTTGGAAAAATGGGCCGGGTCCAAGGCTTTAAAGGTTCGGAAAGCCTATTTCTCCAAGCCATGGACTTTGGCTAAAAAATAAAATCACTATTCACCGACCGGAAGGGAGTTTTTCAATGAGAAGATGCTCGGGAAATAATACTGAAGAAAGGGGCTTCGAGGCCATTTTTGAAAAAGCCTGCCCTGATTGCGGTACGATAATTGAATTTTTCAAGGATGAAATAAGAAGAACTTGTCCACGATGCAGGAAATATGTCTTTAATCACAGAAAAGACCAGGGATGTGGGCAATGGTGTTCTTCTGACTCGGAACATACGAGAAATTTATGCCCGAAATTTTCCCGGTCAAAACGAAGATGGCGCAGGTGGTGATATGGCTGAAATGAATAACCCGTTGGAACTCTACAAACTACTCAACAAATCAAACTGTAAAAAATGTATGCTCCCTTCGTGCATGGCTTTTGCAGTGGCTGTGATTCAGGGTCAGAAAAAAATTGGTGACTGCCCTGATCTTGATACAAACACAGCAAAAAAATTGAGTGGGCAAGTAGCAATAAGAAAAAACCCTGAGGATGAGCAGCGTCAGAATCTTAAAAGTTTAAAGCAGGAAATTGCCAATGTAAATTTTATATCTGCTGCCAGAAAACTTGGTGCAGATGTAATAAAAGACAGGATTGCAATAAACTGCCTAGGCAAGGACTTTATTGTCGACACAGCAGGTGAATTGACGTCTGAGTGTCATAACAACCTATGGGTACATGTGCCGCTTTTAAACTATATAATCTATGGCAAGGGTAAGGAATTGTCAGGTAAATGGGTTCCCTTTAATGAACTACAGGGGGGAATTGACTGGAGTCGTTTCTTTGCCCACAGATGTGAAGAGGACTTGAAGCAGTTGGCCGATACCCATACCGAACTTTTTTTCGAAATTCTGCACCTATTTGGCGCTCAATCAGTTGATGGGATGGATGCAGACCATTCCCTGATTATTTACCCGCTGCCTAAAGTTCCATTTTTAATTAACTACTGGGAACCGGAATCGGGATTTGAATCAAAACTGAACATCTTGTTTGACAAGGTATCTACCGATAATATTACTATCGAATCCATTTATCTTCTCGGTAGGGGGCTTGTTGAAATGTTCAGAGCTTTAATCGTCAAGCACA
>JBHPCH010000047.1:0-18115 GCA_042576125.1 Thermodesulfobacteriota bacterium | reverse complement strand
AAAAATACTCAATACAGTAACGGAAAATATGAGTCGGTATTTTTGAGTAATTCTGGTCATTTGTCTTTGCTTTTTAAAGGATTTGGCCGTAACAACAGTACCTGGTTATCTATACAATAAAGATTGATTTTTTTCTCAAAATAATTGGAGAAGTGCATAAAATTAATCCTGCTTCGAAACAGTGCTGAATTCACGAAGCAGTTTAATGAGGTCCCCATGAAGCAGATTGTTTGATGCCAGAAGTTCCGGGATAAAGGGTGAGAAGGGAGTTCCGGTAAAATTTGAAAGGGTTCCTCCTGCCTCTTCAACCAGCAAGTAGCCGGCAGCGGTATCCCATGGCTTGAGTCCTACCTCCCAGAAGGCATCCAGTCTGCCACAGGCAAGGTAAGCCAGGTCAAGAGTGGCGGCTCCCGGCCTTCTGACTCCCTGGGAGTGGGTCAGGATCGCCTTGAGCATTGCTACTATACTGTCAGGTCTTTTCTGGACATCATAGGGAAAGCCGGTTGCCACCAGGGCTTTTTGTAATATATCCACCTCTGAAACTTTTATGCGTCGGTTATTCAACCAGGCACCACCGGTCAATGTGCTACAGAACAACTCATTCTGCATGGGGCAGTAAATGACACCGGCCTGACTTTTGCCGTTGTCAAAGAAGGCGATCGAGACACTGAACCAGGGAAAATTATGAGCGAAGTTGGTTGTTCCGTCGAGTGGATCAATGATCCAGACCGGTTTGTCGGGTATATTACTGTAGGAAGAAAACGATTCTTCTGACATTATCTTTATCCCGGGTGTGGTGTCGTATAGTATATCAAGAATCAATTTTTCAGAAGCAAGATCTGCTTCCGTCACAATGTCAATAGATCCCTTATGCTGGATATGGTGCGGTTTTTCATGACGCTCAAGCAGAACGGCTCCTGCCTGCTTTGCCGCAAATACTGCAACTTTAAGTATATCCCGTATATCAGAGTTGCTGCATTGTTGCAGGCAGTGTCCAAATTCTGCGCTTTCAAACTGTATTTTTGATTTTCTTCCAGGCATTTTGAACGGATTTTTTGTTTGAAAAATTTATTGAAAGGGTGACCGAGTCATCTTCAAAAAAAGGGGTATGGGTCATAGATACATTTTCCGGAAAGTGCATTGAAGCAGCAAAGCGTTTAAATTCATCTGCTGCGTGGCTGCTTCTGGGCATATATTTTCTGAAGAGCCAGTTCATGAGATTTTTTGTTTTTTGGGGTGGATTTGCCTCCTGATGATTGAGGATGTTCCGGGCTTCTTTATCCTCTAATATTGCAGCGATGCTGCTATTCTCACGACTGGCCAGCTCCCGGCATATATCAATTAGTTTCTTTTGATTGCTGGCGCTGGGATGCAGAGATGAAATTATGTGAAAGACTGCAAGTCTGTCTTCTGCAGAAAGGGATGCGATCTCCCTTGTTACTTTTTCATTAATAAGCCCCTGATGTATTGCACGGATAATGGGTTCTTCAAGGTCGAGTAACATGGTACTCTGCTTTATATAGTATGGGTTGGGAGGAAGATCAAGGCGCGGAAGAAACGTCTTTGCAATATTTTTTTCATCAGTCAATGGGGATATTTTGTGTAAGAAAATCGCTTTTTCAATGGGTGTAAGTTGTCTGCTGGTAAGATTTTCTTCCAGAAGAATAGAAAAAATATTTAACTCAGGGGTCTGAGCAGGGATTATCATACAATAACATGATTTGTTCTCCGGGAAAAAAGTACGACGATAAGCAAAGATTCTTTTTCTTCCTGCTACGATTACATATGATTTTGTATGTTTTTTTTTAACAATAGGAGGATGGAGAATGCCATGTCTGGCAATGGATTTTTCAACAGATTCATCGCGAATGATTTCCCGATCAGGAGAGATGGAATAGGAGAAATCTTCAAAGTCGATCAGTGAGAAATCGAGACTTTTAGGGCATATGGGCTGATTCATTATGCAGTGAAAAAAAGTAAAAAAGGAGGTATTCGCTTTAAGCGAAAATCCTCCTTAATAAATAAAGCAATAAATGTATATTTAACAGATGTTTGCTTTATAAATGGGAGTTAATCATTAATTTTTGCACGAAGTATACCGGAAGGCTTAAAGGTAATAACCCGTCTTGGCTCAAGGATAAGTTCCTGGCCAGTCTGGGGGTTTCTTCCCCTTCTGGCATTTTTATCTTTGACATTAAATTTACCAAAACCACTTATAAGAAGTTCTTCACCGCCAGCCATGCAACTCTTCATTGTACTCAACATGGCTTCGACAGCCTGGGTTGCTTGAGCTTTAGTCAGGCTTTCATGGCTTTTGTATACCTTTTGGACAAGGTCAGCCTTTGTTAGAGTCATACGCCAAGGTCCTCCTTTTTTGATATATAATACACAACTAATCAAAATTATTGCCATTTGTCAAGAACTGAAAAAGATATTTAGTCGTTCCTGTTTCTGGCATATTTCAACTGTTTTTTGGGTGTAAAAATATAAAAAACGTTATTTGCGACACAAAGTTTTGAGCAAAGAGTGGCATGTATGCCTGCAAACATTGTTTGTCAGGCATACATGCTAGAGCTTCTTTGAGAAAATGTTTGTTGAACCTGCGTATATAGCAGTCGCACCAAGTTCCTCTTCAATGCGTAAAAGCTGGTTGTATTTTGCGACTCTGTCTGTGCGTGAGGGTGCACCGGTTTTGATCTGTCCTGTATTGAGGGCAACAGCGAGATCAGCAATGGTGGTGTCTTCAGTTTCTCCTGAACGATGCGAGATAACAGCTGTGTAATTTGCTCTGTGGGCCATTGCGACCGCATCGATGGTTTCAGTCACCGTGCCTATCTGGTTCAGTTTTATAAGAATTGAGTTGGCAATGTTTTTTGCGATACCCTTTGCAAGGATTTTTGTGTTTGTGACAAATATGTCGTCTCCCACCAACTGTACCTTGTTTCCTAATTCGGCAGAGAGTTTAGCCCATCCGTCCCAGTCACTTTCATCCAGCCCGTCCTCAATTGAAATCAGCGGGTATTTCTTA
This sequence comes from Thermodesulfobacteriota bacterium, assembly GCA_042576125.1. Taxonomy (GTDB): domain Bacteria; phylum Desulfobacterota; class Desulfobulbia; order Desulfobulbales; family BM004; genus BM004. Next base: position 15,087 of record JBHPCH010000047.1, on the reverse strand, counting down.
ACCCAGTCAGCATAAAAACTGATAAGTTGAGATGCAGTTTTCTTCTTTTTTTTCTCTGCCGCCAGAACATAGCATTTGTCTTTGGCATTATAGAGTTCACTGGCGGCAACATCCAATGCAATAGAAATGTCTTTTCCGGGGTTATAGCCTGCCTGTTGAATAGCTTCCAGCAGGGACTCCATTGCTTCCTCGTTTGATCTGAGATTTGGAGCAAAGCCTCCTTCATCTCCAACAGCAGTCTGATGGCCGGCTTTTTTTAATACATTTTTCAAGCTGTGAAATACCTCAACCCCTGAGCGCAGCGCTTCCGCAAATGAGGGAGCTCCGACAGGCATAATCATGAATTCCTGTATGTCGACATTGTTGTCAGCATGGGCTCCACCATTTAAAACATTCATCATGGGGACTGGCAGCATTTTGGCATTCACACCACCAAGATAGCTGTATAGGGGTAAATCCAATTCAATAGCAGACACCCTGGCAACAGCCATGGAAACTCCAAGAATGGAATTTGCCCCGAGTTTTTTCTTGTTATCAGTATTGTCAAGCTTCAGCATTGTTTCATCAATGCTTACCTGCTGGGTTGACTCCATGCCAATGAGTGCCGGGCCTATAATTTCATTTACATTGGCAACAGCCTTTTGTACGCCTTTTCCCAGATATCTTTTTTTTCTGGTATCCCGCAGTTCGAGAGCTTCCCTTTTTCCTGTAGATGCGCCTGATGGTACGAGGGCTCTTCCCATAACACCTGAATCGAGGTACACATCCACTTCAACAGTTGGATTGCCTCGGGAATCCAGGATTTCCCTGCCAAGAACACCTATTATTTCCCCCATAAAACACCTTTTATGTTTATGTCTTTATTATTAATGGACGACATCACCCATCTTAAAGATGGGAAGATACATGGATACAACAAGTCCACCGATCATGCCGCCAAGAAAAACCATCATAAAGGGTTCTATCATGGCAGTCAGGTTGTCCACTGCCTGATCAACCTCCTCATCATAAAAATCAGCGATCTTCTCAAGCATTGCGTCAAGTGCACCAACCGCCTCTCCAACATTGATCATCTGCACAACCATGCTGGGAAAAACTCCTGTTTCCTCAAGGGGTTCAGCGATAGGACGGCCTTCGCTGATAGCATCAGAAGTTCTGAAGACAGCTGTCTCAATAACTTTATTGCCTGCAGTCTTTGCCACAACCTGGAGGCTTTCAAGAATAGGTACGCCACTTTTCAGCATGGTGCCAAGGGTTCTGGCAAATTTTGCCACTGCAACCTTTCTAATGAGATCACCAAAAACAGGAAATTGAAGGATCAAGGCGTCGACTTTCTTTTCTCCCTTTTCAGTTGCATAAAACTTTTTGAAAAGAAAAATTAAAAGTGCGCCAAAAGCAATTGCATACAAGAAGTTATTTTTTACAAAATTACTCATAATTACAACCATCTGGGTAGGAACCGGTAACGCAGCACCAAAATCAGCAAACATCTTTTCAAAGACCGGAACAACAAAAATGAGAATAACACCGAGAATAACTACAGAAATACAAAGACAGATGACCGGGTAGGTCATGGCACCCTTAACACGTTTTTTGAGGGTCATGCTCTTTTCCATAAATATGGAAAGCCGAGAAAGAATCGTATCAAGGATACCGCCAATTTCACCCGCTTCAATCATATTGCAGAAAAGTTGGTCAAACACTTTGGGATGTTTTTTTAAGGCATCAGCAAATGTGGTTCCGGTTTCAACATCAGCACGTACCTGAAGAAGAATTTTTTTGAATGTGGGATTTTCCTGCTGGTTGCCAAGTATTTCCAAACCCTGCACCAAGGGAAGACCGGCATCGATCATGGTTGAAAGCTGCCTGGTGAAAACAACAACATCCTTGCCCGTAACCTTTGGTTGAAAAAACTCGATATTTTCAAGTACATCTTTTGGCTTTTCTTTTACCTTAGTCGGGGTGATCCTGATTTTTTTCAGATGGGCTTTCGCTGAATCAATATTTGGCGCCTCAATAACGCCTTTCCGTTTTTCACCGTATGAATTCTTTCCTTTCCAGATAAAATGTGGCATTTACTTTCCTCTCTTCAGGTGAAATTAAGGCTAACGAACAGGTACGATAATAACTTACTTATGTCTTTCTATGTTAACAAGTTTTTAATTTTAAACGAAATAATATATTAAAACAACAATACAGTTACTCCTTTTCGGTCTATAAATTGTGAGATGTATAGTTTGTTGACAATATGGATAATTTTTAATAAAATAAATTGTTTTGCATCATGCTTCTTGAAATGCCTTTCATGGCGTTTGGTTAATTGCAAATTTTACAACAATATATGGTTTAAAATTTAATTATTAGTAGTTATAGAGACAGAAAATAAAATTTAATCGTTATGCAGTAATTTCCCAGAAGGAGTTAAATATCATGGAGAGTTTTTTTAAACCGGTAATTGAAAAATGTGATGGTTGTGCAAGGATTGTCGTTGAGGATAATGAAAAATTTTGCAAAACCTATTCAAATCCTGAAGCCAAATGGCGCAATGGTTTTTGTAACTTCGCCACCCATGCCAAGCCTGAGATAATTGTTCAAAAGGTAAGGGTAAATCCGTTAAAGGCATCAAAAAGAGCTTCGGGAAAATAATATTTTAAAAAATAATTCCAGGGCAAAGGCTCTTTCCATTTTTTAATGGGAAGAGCCTTTTTTTTATTTACAAAATCAGGATCTCCCAACTCCAACGTACTTAAAGCCAAGCTCTTTTAATGTTTTCGGTTCATATACATTCCTGAGATCAATAAATAGCGGTTCTTTCATAAGGGATTTTATCCTGTCAAAATCAAGAGCTCTGTATTGATTCCATTCAGTCATGAGTATCAGTGCATCCGCTCCCTCGCAAACCTCATATGGGTCGTCTTTGTATTTGATTTCTGCAGGGAGACATTGAAAAGCCTCTGTTACGCCTTTAGGGTCGTGGGCATGCACCTTGGCTCCTTTTTCCAACAGGGCAGGCAATATTGTCAAAGAAGGTGCGTCACGCATATCATCTGTTTCGGGTTTGAAAGTAAGACCTAAAACACCGATGACCTTACCCGCCTCATTTCCGCCTAAGCTGTCACGAATTTTTTTTATCATCCGTGCTTTCTGCGCTGCATTAACTTCGACTGCAGCTTCAACGATACGAGCTCCAGTCCCTTGCTCCTGGGCCATTCTGATAAGTGCGAGTGTGTCTTTTGGAAAACATGAACCGCCGAAACCCGGGCCGGGATGTAAGAATTTACGCCCGATTCGTCCGTCCAAACCAATTGCTTTTGCCAGCTTAATTACATCAGCACCATAATTTTCACATAATGTTGCCATTTCGTTAATGTAACTGATCTTCACTGCAAGAAAGGCGTTGGCCGCATATTTTATCAGTTCTGCAGTTTCAATCTCCGCCTCTACAATGGGTGTTTCTATAAGATACAGAGGTTTGTAAATTTCTCTGAGAACATCAGATGCCCGGTTAGATTCCACGCCTATCACCACCCGGTCGGGACGCATAAAATCATTTATTGCAGCACCTTCCCGCAGGAATTCCGGGTTAGAGGCAATATCAAAGTCTGCTTCCGGATTTGTTTCCTTAATGATCCTCGCTATCTGCCTGGCGGTTCCGACCGGGACTGTACTTTTGGTGACTATTAATGTATACCCGCTTAAAAGAGGCGCAATTTCCCTGGCAGCATCGTATATATATGATAGATTTGCGTAACCGTCTCCTCTTCTGCTTGAGGGAGTGCCTACAGCAATAAATATTGTGTCCGCCCAAGGCACACCTTCACTGTAATCCCCTGCAAAGGTTAAGCGCTTTTCCTCAAGATTTTTCTTAACCAGATTTTCAAGACCCGGCTCATATATGGGAACATTCCCTGATTGAAGTTCTTCGACTTTTTGCGTGTCTTTATCAATGCAAAGAACCTCGTGTCCAAATTCAGAAAAGCAAGTACCGGTGACAAGCCCGACATATCCTGCCCCAATGATGGTAATTTTCATTCAGGAACTCCAGTTAAAGTAGATTTGTAATTTTATGAGTATGGGTTAAAGAAAAAAGTGATTTTATTTTTTTAACAACTATAAATTATCCTTTATAAAGATTGCAAAGATTAACGTTCCCGGGTTCCAAATATGGCAGTACCGATACGAACAACTGTAGCACCTTCCTCTATCGCTACTTCAAAGTCACCTGACATGCCCATGGATAATTCTACTGATGTATGCAACCCTAATAACTTTTTTGCAGTAAGTTTTTCTGACAGTTTTTTCATTTTTCTAAAGTAGGGCCGCACATCTTCAGGATTTGAGAAATAAGGCGGCATGGTCATAAGACCAACTATCTTCAAATGTTGTAATTGTGAAAGTTCTTGTAAAGTCTGTTCACAATCCTCAGGCATCACTCCAGATTTTTGTTCTTCCTTCCCTATATTTACCTGGAGATAAGCAGTAAGTGTTTTATTTGTTGATGCAAGATGTTTCTCGAGTGTTCTGGCAAGTTTGATGCTGTCAATTGTTTCAATAACATCGAAGAGTTCTGCTGCCTTCCTGGCCTTGTTGGATTGGAGCTTGCCTATAAAATGGAATAATATCTCATTTTCTTTCGTGTTCTTTCTTATCAAAGGGATTTTTTCCAGAGCTTCCTGCACATAGTTTTCTCCAAAGGTATAATGACCACATTCAATGGCGCGCAGGACTTTTTCACTTGGAATGCGTTTAGATACCGCAACAAGTTTTATATCAGCAGGTTCTCTGCTGACACGAAGAGCTGCTGCATTGATACGATTGATTATTTTTGTCAAATTATCATGGAGCATGGTTAATTATAGTAATTACAAAGAATCAATGTGAGAGAAGATTAAAAAGTTTACAGGCATTTTCTGTTGTGACACGTACAACTTTTTCAACAGTAATACCGCGAAGATCGGCAATTTTTTGGGCGGTATACAGCATATATTCAGGTATATTGGTTCTTCCCCTGTAAGGATCAGGTGTCAAGAAGGGTGCATCAGTTTCCAGGATAAGTTTATCAAGAGGAATTTCCCGGGCTACTTTGTGGAGAGTAACTGCTTTTGGGAAAGTCACCACGCCGGGAATGGAAACGAGAAAACCAAGGTCAAGAATCCGGGTTGCAAGTTGCCAGTCACCGGAAAAACAATGCATAACCCCTGCAGATGCAAAGGGGGCTTCTTTTTGTAATATATGCATTATTGGGTCATGGGCTTCACGGTCATGAATCACCAGGGGAAGCCCCACGTTTTTTGCCAGTTCAACCTGTCTGGCATAATGCTCAATCTGGACATGTTTGGGAGCATATTGTTTGACATAATCAAGACCAATCTCTCCATAGGCAACTACCTTGCGGTTATCACAAAGCCGTTCAAGTTCGTCATAAGAACTGTCGTCAAGTCGTTCAACATTATGGGGATGTATTCCTACGGTAGCATAAACTGAGTCATATTGTTCAGCTATGTCTATCGCTTTTTTCGAACTTTTAAGATCTATGCCAATGGTAATGATGCGTGTAACTCCTCTGGCTGCAGCCCTGGACACTATCTCGTCGATACCTGTTCCTGAATTGATCATATCCAGATGACAGTGGGTATCAATTGCACTGATTCCTGCAGGTAAAACCGGCAAAGGAGCTTTTTTCTTTTTCTTTCCCATAGATAATCTCCGAGCCGATTATCTAACAGATTCTGATAATTGAGGCAATCAGCATATTGACAGTATTAAATCTAATGAAGGACTCAAAATCCTTCAGTTATATTGGAAGCCCGAACTGTTACTCAATGAGATGTAGTTGACAGTACATTTTTTTTCTTATACAGATGCAAATACACGATTCTATAGCTTAACATGCAAATAATAAAAGGAAACAGGCAAGATGACTTCACCGGTATTAGAGGCAATTTACAGGCGAAGGAGTATCCGGGAGTTTACTGACAAAGAAGTTACCAGTGAAAAGTTACATGAGATTGTTAAGGCAGCTATTTGGGCACCTTCAGGTTTGAATAATCAACCGTGGCGATTTGCTATAATTAAAGATCCGCGAATTAAAGAACAGCTGGCAGAGCAGACACATTACGGTCATATTGTCAAAAATGCCAATGCTTTAATTGCAGTTTATCTGTCAAAAGAAGAGATGTATGATACTGTTAAGGACATCCAGTCAGCCGGGGCCTGCATCCAGAATATTCTTCTGGCAGCCGAAGCCCTGGATTTAGGTGCAGTATGGCTGGGACAGATTTTGAAAAACAAGGTTGAAGTAAATAAAATTCTAGACCTTGCTGATAATTTTGATCTTATGGCAGTTGTGGCCCTGGGTTATCCTTTACATCGCAAACAGAAATCAAGGAGAAAGGATATCTCTGAATTACTGTTAAAAGAAATTTAATTATTTAGAAACAAACACACAATTTTATGAAGTCATTACTTGCAGGCAAAAAAATTCTTTTTGGCATTTCAGGCAGTATTGCAGTTTACAAGGCTGCTGAATGGGTACGTGAACTTACAAAGGCAGGAGCAGAAGTTACTGTTATTATGACTGAAGCTGCCACACGTTTTGTTTCCGGTCTGACCTTTGCGACCCTTTCGGGCAGAAGGGTTTATACTGGAATGTTTGAAGCCGATGCTGGAGAAAATGTTTCCCATATCAGCCTTGCCAGAGAATGTGATCTTTTAATCATTGCTCCGGCTACTGCCCAAACAATTGCAAAACTTGCCAATGGTTTTGCCGATGACCTGCTGTCCTGCCTTGCCTTGGCCAGCCCTGCTAAAAAAATGATATTCCCGGCAATGAACAGCAATATGTACTGTCATGCCGCTACCCAAAGTAACCTGTCACGTCTCAAAGATTATGATTACGCAATTATTGAGCCTGAAGAGGGAAAGCTTGCCTGCGGTGATGAAGGAGTTGGCAGACTAGTTGAATGGAATTTAGCCCTGGATGAAATATTGACAGCTTTTGCGCCGCAGGATTTAAAGGAGCAATCTGTAGTAATCACAGCAGGTCCCACCTGCGAGGCTTTTGATCCAGCCAGACATCTGAGCAACCGCTCTTCGGGAAAGATGGGTTTCGCTTTGGCCCGGGCTGCAAAACAGCGTGGAGCAAAGGTGTTACTGATCAGTGGCCCTACTTCTCTTAAAACTCCTTCCGGTGTGGAGATAATAAATGTCACCAGTGCTTTGCAAATGCATGATGCTATAAACGAAAATTATGAAAGTATTGACATTGTAGTCATGGCAGCGGCAGTTTCTGATTATCGACCTGAAAAAATAAAGGAGCATAAAATAAAAAAAGGGCGCGACTCTATTAATCTTGAAATAGTACCCAACCCGGACATACTCAAGGAACTAGGCAAACGAAAGAAAAAGGCAAAGCAACCTTTACTGGTTGGATTCGCTGCAGAAAGCAGTGATCATATAGAGGAAGGAAAACGCAAGCTTAAAGAAAAGAATCTTGATCTGATTGTGATAAATGACATTATCGGTAAAGATACCGGTTTCGGCACCGATACCAATCAGGTCAGTCTCATTGACAGGGATTATCAGCTTGAAAAACTGGCGCTTCTTTCCAAGGAAGAGTGCGCATATATGATCTGGAACAAAATTGTAAAGCTGATTTAATAAGCTCCGTCAAAAGCTGCCTCATACACCCCAATTACATCTTCCACAGTTGGCTTGCGTGGATTATTTTCCACAGGTCTGGTAACCGTAAGGGCAATTTTTGCCATTTCCGGTATTTTACTCGATGGAATGTTCAGGGCTTCCAGGCTGTTTGGGATGCCGACATCTGCATTAAGCTGATGGATAGCCTCGACAGCAAATTGGGCAGCTTCTCGCAAAGGTAATCCTTCAATTTCATATCCCATTATCTGGGCGACTGCGGCATATTTTCCCGGGTTGCCTATAATGTTATATTCAACAACATATGGCAGCAAAACTGCATTAGCCAAGCCATGTGCGGTATTAAACATGCCTCCAAGCGGGTAGGCCATGGCATGGACCAGGCCGACCCCTGCTGTAGCAAGAGCTTTTCCTCCAAGTAAACTTCCCATGAGCATTGCTGACCGGGCCTCGATATTCGTTCCATTGGCATATGCAGTACCAAGGTTACCGCTGATCAGTGCCATTGCTTCCATGGCATACATATCTGAAATTGTATGGGCCTGTGTGGACACAAATGCTTCAAGGGCATGGGTGAAGGCATCTATGCCGGTAGCTGCTGTTACGTTTGGAGGAAGGCTGAGAGTTAAACCCGGGTCCAGTATTGCTGCATCAGGATAGAGAGGGTCTCCGTTCATTCCACCCTTTGAATTTGTTTTTTCATTTATGAATACCGCTGTAAAAGTAACTTCGGCACCGGTTCCAGCTGTTGTCGGTATCATTATCTTAGGAACTCCCGGTAATTTAATCCTGTCAAGGCCAAGATAATCCTCAGCTTGACCGCCATTAGTAAGCAGGATGCTGATGGCCTTGGCAATGTCAAGGGCAGAACCTCCGCCTATGCCGACAACGCAATCAGCCTTATTTTTTTTAGCAAGTTTTGCGCCCTGGTCAGCAAGCTTGAGACCTGGCTCCGGGGTCACTTTGTCATAGAGTGTATAGGGAATTTTTTTTCTTTTTAGCACAGCGGAAACCTTTGTTATGATTCCAGCTTTTTTCAGTCCCGGGTCTGCAACCAGAAAAACTCTGCTGCCGTTAAGTAGGGCAATTATTTCACCCAGTTGTTTGAATGAATCCAAGCCAAAATGGATTTTTGTGGGCTGATTGATGCTGAAGTTCTGTGTCTGTATCATTACTAAGGCCTCAGTAGAAGTTTTATTGATGGTTCTAAAATCATATGTCAGGTAAATTTTTCAGGATAGAAAAGCTATTTAGAAAATTATCGAATAATATATAACTTTACTGCAAGGGATCATAATAAAAAACAAAAAAGCGCTATGGGAAAATCTTTTAAAACGAACAATATGGATTCACAACTGAGCAAATCAGAAAGAAAAAGAAGGGCTAAAGGCATTGAAAAACTTGTGTATGAACTTGCCTCATTACCTCATAGTGAGATAAATGCACTTCCCTGTGATCAGGAAATAAGAGAGGAAATTCTTTCTGCAAAAAACCAGAAGGGCGGGGCCCAGAAAAGACAGCTGAAATATGCCACCAAACTTCTCCGTACAAAGCCCGTTGATGATCTGTATGATTTTCTTGCAAATAAAAAGGGCTCATCACTGCAAAAGAACCGTGAATTTCACAATCTTGAGCATCTGAGAAATCTCCTGATCAATGAAGCGCTTCAGCAATATGGAGATATGGTGCAAAATAACAGATATATTAATGAGGATGATTCTTTCGATATTCTTGGGGAAAGTGATGCTCTTGCAGCCATTGTGGACCAGTTGCCTGATGTTGATCAAACGTTGTTAAAAAATACAGCCATACAATTTGCCAGAACCCGAAACAAAAAATTTAGTCGGGAGTTGTTCAGGATTTTTAAAGCTGAGTTTGAAAAAAAACAATTCTCACAAAAACAGGATAAAGATAATGGAATATAGAAGCGGGACAATCGGGAGAGTTTTCAGTGTTCGTTTTGATGAGGGTGATTTGTTTTTAGAAGAATTGCTGGCTCTGATAGCCAGGGAGAATATCCGCTGTGGTTGGTTTCATGTTCTCGGTGGATTACGGGAAGCTGATGTGGTTACAGGGCCCAAGAAACCAACTATGCCACCTGAACCGGTTTGGGAGCAGGTGAGTGGCGCCAGGGAGGTCTTGGGGGCAGGGAGCATTTTTTGGGACGAAAACGAGCCCAAAATTCATCTGCATGCCGCTTTGGGACATCATGGCGATACGCTGACGGCCTGTGTCCGCAAGGGTACAAAGGTCTATCTTATACTTGAAGTTTTAATTATTGAGCTTGCAGGGATTAATGCCAGTCGTCCCTGGTATGAAAAGGGCGGATTTAATCGCCTCACATTTAATTAGACTTCATTGGAATGTGGAGATGTATTTATAAACAAAAAAACCGGAATCTGATTAAAGATCCCGGTTTTTTAATTCGGTAAATTTCAATGAGGAAGTTTTTTATTCTATCTCAGTGATAATTTTTAAAATTTTATCGCCGGGTTTCACTGCATCGCCAACTTTTGCATTAATCTCAACCACTGTGCCAGACACCAGGCTTACAACCGGTGTCTGCATCTTCATGGCCTCCACTACGGCAAGTTTGTCTCCGGCTTCAACTTCTTCATCTTCCTTCACAACTATCTCACATACATTACAGTTGAAGGTTGCCCGAATGTCTCCTGTTTTAGCCAGGTTCTCAATTTCTTTTTTACTTAGCTGGGGGCCAGCTGATGCAGCAGCTTCTTGTGTCTCTTCCTGGAAAAAATAGCTGCGTTCCTGGTGATCTACATTAAGAAAAATAGCCCATTCACCTTTCTCGCTTTTCTGTTTAGGACCTATTTCAATCGAATGTTCTTTGCCGAAATGGTCTTTGAACATGAGGGATTCACCAAGTTTGTAACCGCCTCTCCGGAAAAATATGCTGGGTGGTAATACATATGTTCTGCCGAACTCCTCTTCAAACTTAAAAAAGTTCACTGCATCGTTGGGATGCTGGAGATACGTGACTAACTGCTGTTCAGTTGGTTTATGACCTAAACGGTCAGTAAGTGTTTCACGTTCCTTGTCAATATCCATATCTGCAATATCTTCAACTCCGCCTTCATCTTCAAGGATCTGTTTCCAGTTTGTTCCGAAAACCTTTTCATAGATCCAGTCAGCAGGGCGATGGAATGGGAAAGGGCCATATTTACCCAGGAGAAGATTTTTCAGATCGCCGGAGGGGTTTCCATAGCGGTCATTCTCCAACACATTGGTAACGGCTGTAGTCCATAATATCTGTGAACCCGGGGTCACGCTCCACCAGTTTCCAAGTTCAATTTGCACTTTGGGTAATTCGTCATGCAGGATTGTGGGCATTTTATCGAGGAACTTGCCTTTAACAGCCTGTTCAAAGCTGCTGCCCATGGCACCGCCCGGGAGCTTGTGAATCTGGACGGTCGGAGAAAAGCCCTTGAACTGTGATTCAAAATACTCGTAATGATCACGTTCGCTACGCAGGACTTCTGAGGTTTCAATAACCGCATCCTCATTGAGCCCGACGGCTGTTTTGCCATAATCTTTGAGAGTATGGATAACACTTAACAGTGGTGGTGGACCATAATAACCGGTGAATGCATGATCAGAAGCATCGACGATAGTGGCACCACTAAGTACGGCAGAGGTTATACGGCCAATGTCATTACCATCAGTATTATGACCATGATAATGAACAACGAGTTCCGGAAAATTCTGCTTAATCGAATTTACCAGTTCGCCGATACGTTTCGGGGTACCGAGACCGCCATGGTTTTTGATGCAGAGTATTATGTCGTCGCCTGTGACATCGAGAATTTCCTGGACTTTCGAAACATAAAATTCGTCTGTATGCTCTGGCCCGGTTGAAAAGCAGATGGATGGCTCGAGAATTTTTTCAGCCCGCTGTACCTCTTCAAAAACCGCCTGCATATTCGGAATGTGATTCATGAAGTCAAATACCCGCCAGACATCAACATATTTGGCAAATTCACGAACAACAAAGCGGATGACGTTTTGCGGATAGGGCCTGTAGCCGAAAAGATTGACTCCACGGCAAAGTGTCTGAAACATGGTATGGGGCATTTTTTCACGAAGCAGTTCCAGTTTCAGAAAAGGATCAACCTGTTTTCGCAGGATATCAACATGCACTGAAGCTCCACCTGTAATTTCCAGTGAAAAATAATTGGCATCTTCCCTGGCTTCTGCCGCCAGGAGGTCAGTATGCAGGAGTATCCTGTTCTTAAAATCTGACTGCGATAGATCTCTTGTGGTATTTGTAAGAAAATAGCCGTCCGCCTGCCTTAATATCTGCAGTGTCTCCTTGGGACTCATTCCTTGAACAATTCTTTCCATGGTTGTACCTTATATATAGTTAATGATATAAATTAAATAGCGTATAAATTCTCTTCTTTGTTATGAATCTCTGCTATGAGTTTTGCCAGTTTGTTAATTTCGGTATTCTGCTCCTCATAATCCAGCAGATGTGAATGCGTCTCAAGATATGAGGTGTCAAAATCTCCTTTCTGGAAGTCAGGATCATCTACGAGAGCCAGGTAGAAAGGAATTGTGGTCTTTGGGCCGATAATTACATAGTTCTTCAGGCAGCGCTTGAGCCGATCAACAGTTTCATTCCAGCTGTAGCCATGCACAGTGAGTTTAACCAGCAGAGAGTCATACACTTCAGGAATGGTGTAACCCTGATAGACAAAGCCGTCAAGTCGCACACCGTATCCACCGGGAGAACGGTAGATATCAACAGTTTTGCCTCCTTCAGGCATGAAGTCGTTTTTGGGATCCTCAGCGTTGATGCGCATTTCTATGGCATGGCCCCTGATTTGAATATCTGACTGCCTGAAAAGCAGTTCTTTGCCAGAGGCAACCTTGAGCTGGGTTCTTACAATATCAATACCTGTGACCATTTCAGTGACTGTATGTTCAACCTGAATCCTGGTGTTGATCTCCATGAAATAGTAGCTCATATCCTTGTCGACCAGGAATTCAACTGTGCCGGCATTAGTATAGTTGGAGGCCTGCGCAGCTTTTACTGCGGTCTCGCAAATGGAGTCAAGGATTGACTGATCCTTAATCATTGAAGGTGCAATTTCGACAAGTTTCTGGTTACGGCGTTGTATTGAACAATCCCGGGTGCCAAGATGAACAACATTGCCAAAGGAATCTGCAATAACCTGCACTTCGACATGTTTTGGATTGATAACCACCTTTTCCAGGTAAACATTTTCATTATTGAAGGCAGCTTTGGCTTCAGCCCTGGCCGCGGGAATCTGTTCCTTCATCTCATCGTCGTTTTCAATCCGACGAATACCACGTCCTCCGCCACCGGCTGTAGCTTTCAGCATAATGGGGTAGCCATATTCAGCCGCAAAAGCAAGTGCTTGTTCTACGCCTTCATCTCCTGGAACCAGGTTTGATGTTCCTGGTACCATGGGAATATTTGCATCAGCCATGATTTGCCTGGCAATAACCTTATTACCAAGATTTGTTATAACCTCGGATGTGGGACCAATAAAAATCAGCCCGGCATCTTCACATGCTTTGGCAAAATCAGGATTCTCAGCCAGAAAACCATAACCGGGATGAACAGCATCAGCTTCTGCTTTGTGTGCAGCTTTAATTACTTTTGCAATATCCAGATAGTCTTTTCTTGGGCCATCGCCTAGCCAGATCGCTTCATCTGCTATTCTGACATGCAGCGCATCAGTATCAGGAGTTTCGTAAATGGCGATTGCCTTATATCCTAATTCCTGGGCAGCCCGAATGATTCGGATTGCTATCTCACCACGGTTTGCAACTAATATTTTTTTCATTGAATATCTTCCTCAACAATTCAAGAGTTAATCAACAACAGTTTTTCAGCCTTTCCGTTTCGTAAGTTATAGTATTCCGGTAAAAATGAAAATATCACAAATGTGAACCGGAGAGAATAAGTGTTGTAACAAAGAGGTATCAGACTGATGTAAGATTTATTTCATTATGCTTTGCAGCCTACGAAAAGAAGCATTTTTAGCATAATTTTAGGTAACGGGCAAGAAAAAGTGTTTGCTGACAGAATTATTTAAAAGCAACCTTTTTAAAATGACCAGTGGCACTGAAGAGAAAGAGACTATAATGTTTTTGTTAATCGCAGGATTTCGTCAAAGGATTTTGCCTGATAGATCTGACTTCGTATGGATGAACCACCAGCTATGCCTTTGAAGTATCGTCCGGCCTGGTTTTTTATCCTGGAAAGAATTTTATCAGGGTTGCTGTATTCCTGAATGATTTCCAAATGGCGTTTCATGCCGGCCATGCGCTTTTCAAGGGAGTTTGGGATTCCTGCAGGGGTGAAGACCCAGGGGTTCCCCAGGGCAGCCCTGCCGATCATTATCCCATCGCAACCTGTTTTTTCCATGGCCAATAAAGCCGCCTGGTATGAATCGATATCCCCATTTCCGATTACCGGAATGGAAACAATTCTTTTGACCCGGGAAATAGTCTGCCAGTCAACCTGACCTCCAAATCCCTGGGACCAGGTACGTCCATGCACAGCTACGGCACTTGCACCATTGTCTTCAGCCATCTTCGCAAATTCAGGCGCCACAATGGAATCATGGGTCCACCCGGTTCGAATCTTTACGGTAACAGGCAGTCTGGTGTTTTTGTACACTTCTGAGATAATTGCCGCAGCAGATTTCAGGTCTTTCATCAGGGCTGCACCGGCTCCTTTCTTTGTGACCTTTTTCACCGGGCAACCCATGTTGATATCGACAATGTCTACGGGCATATCAGAAACCATAGCCGCAGCCTGTCCCATTTTTTCCGGGTCAGCACCAAAAAGCTGGAGCGCCACAGGCCGTTCTTCAGAAATTGTTCTGGTCATGCGCAAGGTCTTTTCTTTTTTGTAGACCAGACCATGGCAGCTAATCATTTCAGTATAGCAAAGACCTGCACCGAATTGACGGCAAAGAAGCCTAAAAGGAAGGTCCGAATATCCAGCCAAAGGAGCAAGAATAAGAGGATTTTTCAGGAGAATTGACTTAATTTGTAATGTTCTTTTCACTATAATATAAAGAGAACTCGGCTTGAAAAAATGGGGACAAATGAGGTTTACTGCCTTTTATTTATCTTAAGGCATGTTGCTGACTATTTCGTGTGTCCTTAAATAAATGAGTTCACTGATTTCATCGCCGATGCGAAGTAAGGCTTTTTGTTTATTATACTGGGCTTTTTCTCTGGCCGGGTCAAGGAGAAAGGGTTCATAAACTGCAAACTGTTTTTCCTGCCATAGAATTTTCTTGTTGTTGTTATCATACAAGGTGAAACTTACTGTCAGCTTTATTTTTATTTCCAGGGCTTCGTCAAATGTATCGTAGAATAGCCCCGGCAAATCAATTGAGGATATTTCACCGGTAAGTTTCAGAT
>JBHPCH010000046.1:0-18141 GCA_042576125.1 Thermodesulfobacteriota bacterium | reverse complement strand
AAAAAATCTTGGCGTGAAGATGAGCGGATTTTGNATAAAGATATAATCCCGATAAGTTTTGACAATCCAGAGACAACAAATGTAGGGATTGTATTTATGCACGGGAATAAAG
The DNA here is from genome assembly GCA_042576125.1 of Thermodesulfobacteriota bacterium. GTDB lineage: Bacteria > Desulfobacterota > Desulfobulbia > Desulfobulbales > BM004 > BM004. Next base: position 18,029 of record JBHPCH010000046.1, on the reverse strand, counting down.
GAGGGCCTTACGACTGTATTCCTGGGCTCACCTCAGCTTTAAGTAATGCGGGTTTTATGGTGATAGCTCCGACTATGCCGTGGTCAAACACAGGTTCGGGGGGCAATGTGAAACAGATTATTGATAACATCAATGCGCTGCGAGAAGCAGGCGCTGAAGCAATATTTATTGGTGGCTTCAGCAGGGGAAGCAGGAATGCAATTATATACGCCAAGGACCTTAGTGAACTTAATGGGGTCATGGTTGTTGGACCGGGTATTCTCATGCCTGATGAAATAGCATTGCTTGATGTCCCCCTTTTGTGGATTAAAGGCAGTAATGATAGTATCGCCCTTAGCGGCTACGCATCTGCTCTATACAGCGATGCCCCTAAGCACCCATTAAACGAAAGTCATCTCATAAATGCGGACCATTGTGGCACTCCCAGCAGCGGAAAGCAGATTGCTATAGACTGGATAAACAAAGTCATATCCGCTAATCAATAAGTTAACAGATAAATGACTAAAATATTAAATTAGGGCAGGGTCAGAAATGGCCCTGCCTTTTATTATTTCATACTTTCAATGTCTGCTATAAATAAAAAGTCGTGAATGTTTCCTAATAGTTCAAGATGTACGGTGCATATATTAACTGATTATTAATTTATTATTTTCTTAAGTTCTTTTGCCCATTTATTTAGAGCTGCACGCTTCTCTTTTAGGTAGTCATGACGATCATAAACTTTAGACATCCCTTTGTCTGAGTGATTTAATATCTTACCAGCGATCAAAGGGCTTATACCTAACTTTGACATATAACTCCTTGCAGTTCTTCTTAGGTCGTGGGGTTTAGCAAGAATTTTCCATTTCAAATTCTCAACTATCTTTTTCATAGCTTTGGGCAGGGCATCCTTATCAAAATATTTGCCTTTTCTAGGACTGCTGAAAACAAATTTGTTTTTCGATTTGTTAGGAGAGACTTCAGCAAGAATTTTTTTTGCTAGATCGGTGAGAGGTACAACATGCACTTTTTTGTTCTTGCTCTTTTCACTAGGGATTGTCCAAAGGTCATCATTTATTTCATCCCATTTCATTAAGCGAACCTCACTTGATCGTTGGGCAGTTACAAGTAAGAATTTTAACATTAAATGAAGCGTAGAATTATCTAAAGCCTTCCAGAACTTTTTTATCTCTTTATCTGATAAAATTCTGTCTCGGGATTTTTCTATACCTTGCTTTTTGATACTCTGGCAATATGAAACATCAAGAACATCACGTTCAACGGCGTAGTTAAACATCTTGTTCAAGCAAGCAAGTACCCGGTTTGCCATAACAGGTTTGCCTCGCTCTGTTACCGTATCAATAACTTTTAACAAGTCCCTCTTTTTAACATCCTTGATTTTAAGGTTACCAATTATCGGGATTATATCTTTATTCAAAATCCGCTCATCTTCACGCCAAGATTTTTTCTTTTTTTTGCAATGTTTTTCGAGGAACTCTTTTTCGGCAAATTCTTTGACTGTAGGATCAAGCAGTCTTTGTCTTCTTCTCTCCCTCTTAGTCTCTTCTATATCTTCTCCTTTATTTACTCTTGCAAGCAATTGGGAGGCTTCTACACGAGCATCAGCAATTGACATAAGGTCAAGCTTGCCGATTGTTCTTGTTACAGGAGCATTCTTCTTTTTGCTCCACATTTGAAACTGAAAACTCTTGACTCCGGTAGGTGTTACTGACAGCCTTAGTCCTGGTTGTATCTGATCATAGTAATATTTTCGTTTAGTCTCAGGTTTGATTGCTCGAAGTCGAGACATCGTGAAATTGAACTTATTACTCATTTCAGTATCCTCAGTTCTATGTCAGTTCTATAGATTTCATAGAACTATATCCGGTTCTATGAAAAGATATGCAAATACTATTACTTGGTATAGCAGAAAAATCAAGTTATAATAAGGCATAGTGAGGCATTATGTAATACAGAGGAATAAGAGTATACTGATTCGTAATCAGTAGGTCGTCGGTTCAACTCCGATGGGTGGCTCCAGGCATAGAGAGGGTTTCAGGGTTTTACTCTGGAGCCCTTTTTTCTTTGGTTAGATGCAGGTTAGATGAAATATGTAAAAACTTATCGAACAAAAATCTTTTGCGAATTAGCCACTGGTGAATTTGGCCCTGTGAAGCCAGTGGTAAAAGACAACAGGGGCAACGCTTGCATTAGTAAATAATTGTCCAGGATTACTTTTCCATAATATTGGGCTGAGGAATATATGGAAAATACTGATCATAATTCGTAGCAGATGCAAAAGTGGAGAGGGAAAAAAGTATGATGCAGGCGTATAATATGATTTTATCAGGCATCAGATTTATTGCTTTTCTTCTTTGTGTTGCAGTGCAAAATCGTAGAGATCTCTGCACATTTTCAGCCTTTTTGTATACACTTTTTTCTCTGTTTTAGCCTGAGGTCCTGCCAGGACATCAATTTGAGTTTGCAGTTTGTCGCAACGGTCAATAAGTGACTGTAACTCGTCGACAGTAAGGATCATGGCATTTTGCGTTTTGGCACAGATTGCTGAATATTCCTGTTTCCACTCATCCTGGGCATAGGCAATGTCCGGGTTGCCGATAAAAAAGTTCCCTGGTGAAAAATTAAGGAAAAGAAAACTCATGAAGGTGAAAAAAATAACATTTCTCATTATTTCTATCGAACCTCCTCAGTATGACATCTCTGGCAATCAAGGAGCGGAAATGCAACGCTTTTATGGCAGACACCACAATATTTGCCCTCATATAAATCAACCATCGAGTATTTTGTTATGCCTTTTTTGATGCCAATAAATATTTCAGGATGACACAATTCGCAACCGTTCCAGATGGTGTGTTTCTTGTGTGAAAAAACAATATTGGGCATTCCTTCTACCTTGGCACTGAGTTCAAAATCGGCCTGGTCAGCAAGTTTTTCTCTTTTAATGGAAACACCTTCGATGAAGTCAACGGGTGTAATGAGCCCCTGGTCCTCTGTCTTTTCCCAATCCACTCCATTGCCAAGCCTTTCACGCGGCCATCCTTTGATGAATTCCCTGAAATTGTATTTTGGGGTAATTTTCTTCCCTTCGGAATGGCAACGATCACAGGTGGTGGAATTTATTGATGAGAAATTATCTTTGCATGCGGAAAAGACTTCGTTTTTTCCATTATGGCAGGTGCCGCAATAATATCCATTAATATTGTCAGCCGCTGTTATATTTGTCAATCCGCCCTGCATGGCAAAGCCGATGTCAACATGACAAAGTCTGCAGGTGAATTTGGCCCTGTGAAGCCAGTGATCAAACACTACTGGAGCAAGGTGGGAATCTTTTGAATAATTGTTGATGACAACTCTGCCATACTCAAAGGGCAATGGTCTTCTTTTTTTTACGCCAGTCTCAGCAAATGCAATACCAATAATGAAAACCAGTAATCCAGTAAGAAAAAGTGCCTTTTTCATAAGTGTGCCTCCTGAAGATTTATGAAAACAGCCAACATCATTTTAAAAAATATTATGTAAAACATTACCAGAAAATTAAGGCATAAGGCAAGTGGCAATACCTGTTTTGTTGTATGGAAGACAATGAAAAAACAAAAAAAACTCCCGAAATAGGGAAAATCGACGCTCAAAATAAGGTCTTTAACTGATAGCCCTTTATTTTGAATTTTGTCAGACTGTCCGAAGTCTTTTAGGTGAGCTTGATTTTTTTCAAGAAAGAATAAAAATCATAGAAGTGCCGGTTTCAAAAAAAACCGGATATCGTATGTTTTTCGATTATTTAATACTTGTTTCAGTCATAGGCGGAATTGCTTTAAGTCTGATTTATTGCTTGATAACCGGTATCTCTCCTGTCTCCAGTACTTTCAAATCAAGCAGAAATATTATCAGTACTGTCTCACCTGAACAGAAAGGTGTTATCTGTGAACTGGGTGCAGGGTGGGGCAGGCTGGCATTTTCTCTTGCCCGTCGCTGTCCTGAGTCCAGAGTGGTGGCCTATGAGCTTTCACCGGTACCGTGGATGTTTTTAAAACTGCGTGCCTTTTTGTTCGGTCCCCGAAATCTAAAAATAGTTCGCCGGAATTTTTTCAAGGATGATTTATCAAAAGCCTCTCTGGTTGTCTGCTATCTTTATCCCGGAGCAATGGCAAGACTCTCATCAAAGCTTCTGCTGGAGTTAAAGCCCGGCGCAGAAGTTATCAGCAATACATTTGAGATACCAACGTGGACACCTGTCGCAATCAAAAGTTTGGAGGATGTTATGTGTCCACAGGTGTTTTATTATAGGATGGACAGTGCCATCACAAGTATCCATCAATTTATTGATATTCTTGCTGTTCTCATTATTTGAATTTACAACTGTTTTTTTCGAGAATTCAGGAATCAGATTACACATCCAAAAACAAGGTATTCCGAAGCATATTTTCAGGGCTTATACCTATAGTATTTTTATCGATATTGCTTAAAGTATATTTAGGTAAAAGTAAGCACTACTTTTCAAATGATAATTTATGGCCTTGGATTGGCTGATTGTCTTAACATTAAGTAAAAGGAGCACGAAGTGAAAAAGAACAGCATGATCAATTTGACTAAAGGGTTGTTGTATACAATTCTGGCACTGTTTTTAGCTGGCACCATTATTAACTGTGGTGGAGGTTCTACTGCCGGACCTGCCCAGGTGCAGGTGCCAAAAACATTAATCCAGGATTATATTTCCAAGCACGAAACAATGGTGGATCTTTCTCTGGTAGATTTTTATGCTAAAGATGAGCGGCCCAAAATAGCAGCGGCTGTAAACAAAAAGATAGATGAGATGAAGTCAGCAGGTGAACTGGATAAGTTGCTGAAGGCCACTTTCGATTTTTCCAATACCAAGATTTCGGTTGTCGGCCAGAAAGAAGACTATATTAATGACAGGCCCACCAAACTCATCATGGTTTCCGTGTCCGGCAGTTATACAATGCAGCAGGCAGACAGTTCAAAAACAATCCCAGCGGATGAGACCGTCGTTCTCGAGCAGGTCAACAACAGTTGGATGGTGACAGAAAGAATTCATCCCTGGAGTTAATATCGTATAGATTTTCCAGGTAAGACAAAAACGATGTTATAATAGAGGGGCTCCATGCAGGAGCCCCTTTTTTTGTGGCAAGAAAGTTGATAGGGTTACCCGTATTAAGTAAAGTATTTTAGTCCTCCAGAACATCAGCCAACACCCGCCATCGAACCGGTTCAAAATTGAAAACAGTGGAACACTGAGGGCATTGTATCCTGGTATTGTTGATAATTTCCTGGCCTTTGTTCCACAGTTTTTTTTTGCAGATACCGCATTGCATTTCCTGGAAATCAGCATATTTGTAATCCTGCTCACTTTTCAATGCTTTCATGGTGTTTTCTCTCCAGCCGGGATAAGAATGTTTTTTAATTATATTTTTTTCTTTATATCAATTACCGGGGTGGAGTCAAGTATATCCAACCCCTTGACCGTAAGTATATTTTTATTGATCTCCTGGACCAGTAACTCTGAAATCGCTATGGGGTTTGGTCTTACAGGACTGCGGGTTGAAAAAACTCCCCGTTTGGGCTTTGATTTGTCGCCACGGGGATGAACATGTAAGATAGATCGGTCTGCTCTATCCAGCCAGAACAGCACAACGATGGTATCTCCAGTTTGGACACCATCTATCCCCCCAACATATTCCGGATATATTTCAATAGTCCCGACATACTCTGATATGTCATAATTTTTAGGGGTATGCTCCCTGCTTGTTAAATCGCAATGCAGGGTTCCAATTGGTCTAACAATTAAATCTGTCATGTGTTTTTCGGATGTTTTTTTCATTATTCCCTTTTTGGATAGTATGTTTTTTTGCAAAGCTGTTTCAGCATAAATTGAAATTTACATAGATAAACCTTTAAACAATTACTTAATCATATTGAACGTATATGCAATGTTAATGGCATATAAGCCTCTATTTTTCTAGTTGCTGATTAACTGATGCCACTACCACAATGTGGTGAAATTCTGCTTGACATATATCAAAAAAAATTAATATGTAATTATGCGGTATTTTCCGTAGGCTTTTTTGCGTACCGTAACTCTTCAAATTTTATGCCGCTCAGGGATGAGTCGGTTCCTCATAAGTTTAGCACCTGTGCCTGAAGGATTCATGTACAGGTGTCCACATATACAAACTGTCCGTGAATTGGGCAACACATTGTAACTGAGACGACCGGTGATTTTTCTGAATTCTTTGAAAAACAGAAAAGAAAAATTAGGTGCCTGGATTCTATTTTTTGTGGGGATCCACAGTATCATGCTTGGCTTTATTATTTATTTTTTTACTGATTTTTTCTACCAGATATTTTTTTCAGCAACTGTGGAAAATATATTTTTTGTGCGCCAGTCAGGCGTATTCCTTTTTCTCGCCGGTTTTTTCTACCTGTATCCCCTTATAGACCTGCAAAAACTTTATAACATGATTCTGCTCGTTATCTTTTCAAAGTTTATTGCAGTGTACTTTCTTGTTGCAAATGCAAAGTTCACCCTTTCGCCTGATATGATTTACCTGGCGGCCTTATTCGACGGCCTAATGGGATTCTTCCTCATTTTTATCTATTTGAACTTCAGAAAGAATTGCAACAGGGCAAAAACGAAAGTAGTCCCCGAAGGACAATATGCCATGACAGATAAATGAAATGACGGATGTTGAAATGAAGAAAATAGGCCACTATCTCATTGAAGATAATTTATGTGACGAATCCTCATTGGACAGCGCCCTGAAAGAGCAATCTGCTCTCAAAGAGAATGGAGTATTTAAACCTATCGGGTCAATGCTGGCCGAATCCGGCAATATTTCTTCGCAGGATCTGAACAAGGTGCTTGAAAGGATGCACCTTGACATTCTGTCATCTTCGGTCCTGTTCAAAGATATATCCAATGAATCCATAAAAAAAACAGTCTCACTTGCTGAACATAAAGTCTTTCCTGAAAAGACGGTAATTTTTCGTGAGGGAGATCCGCCTGATACCTTTTATATAATAACCTCGGGCGAGGTGCATATATGCCTTGCAGACTCAGGCGGTAATGAAAGTGTTCTCGCTGTCCTTAAAGCAGGCGACGGTTTTGGAGAAATTGCCATGCTGACAGGGGAGCCGCACACAACAACGGCAACCACGGTCGGCACGACAAGTCTGCTTATACTCTCCAAAGAATTCTTCCAGGAGCTCTGCAGTTTGAACTCAGAGGTTTCCATGGCCTTTATCAGGGGATTTGCAAACCGCCTGATGCAAAAAGATGCGGAAATAGTCAAGGCAAATGAAAAGGAGAAGGCTTACCAGCAGTTTGTAAGTGAGCAGGATACACTTTCACTGCCTGAACTCATCGGTCAGACCCGGACCATTAATCAGTTGCGAAAGAAAATTCATGCTGCAGCTGCAAATGATCTGTCGGTAATTATCCGGGGCGAAGCCGGAACGGAAAAACTTGTCGTTGCCGGCAATATTCATAAAGACAGCATTCATGCCACAGCACCGTTTTTGTCCATGGATGCTGAAAATGTTGCACTTGAAGGCTATGGGGCAATCCCGGATGAAGATTCAGGTTCGTTGCAGCTTGAAATGGCCCAGAGCAGCATTCTGTTCGGTTATGAAGAGGGGGCATTCTCTTTTTCAAAAACCAGGGGGTTGGGGCTTCTGCAGATATGCCGTCAGGGTACAGTTGTCATACAAAACATTGATAAGCTGACAAAAGGCGTTCAGGAAAAACTGCACAGCTTTCTGCTTGATGGCAACTTTATGACAGTCGGCGGCCAGCGAACTATTTCATCCAAGGCCAGGATAATCGGCACAACTTCAGAAGATCTGGAAAAGCTGGCCTCTGAGGATACGTTTGAAAATGACCTCTTGAAGCTATTGCAGGCCAACAGTTTAACAATTCCTCCCATAAAAAAACGTAAAAGCGATTTACGGTTGCTGGTGGATTTTATCATAATAATGGAGTGCTTTAAAACCCCGGACCGTAAACTCATAAAAGGTATCTCCCCTGAGGCCTATCAACGGATCATGGAGTATGACTGGCCGGGTAATATGGATGAGTTGCAGATTGTTATTCGCAGGGCAATAAATCTTGCCAAAAGCGATCACCTTATGCCGGAAGATATTTTTATCGGCATGGCCCCGCCCGAAGGTAAATACACGTTTAATCTCCTGCAGCTTGAGCAGGTACGGAATTTTTTCAAGCACCGTTTTTACCCTGTCGGTATCCAGGCCCTGACCGGGGCATTTTTCAGTATTATCTTTCTGCTTGCCTTTATGGGCAATCAGTCCCCTGATTCCAATGTCACGCTGTTGTTGGTTTGGGCATTATGGTGGCCCATGCTTGCGATAAGCTGGTTTTTCGGAGCCCGTATATGGTGTTCGGTCTGTCCCATGGGGGCGGTAAACGATCTTTTTAATAAATTCTGCAGCCTGAAGAAAAAGGTGCCCAAGTTCATTCGCAACAATTCAATTTATCTGAGTGCCCTTGGACTGGCCTTGATAATTTATGTGGAGGCATCATCGAATATGGTCAATTCGCCCATGGCCACCGGTTTTCTCCTGCTCTCCATAGCCACGTTTGCCATCCTGTCCGGCATTCTCTATGAGCGTCGCGTCTGGTGCCGCTATCTTTGTCCACTGGGACGGCTGGCTGCCACATTTTCCGGCTGCTCAGTGATTGAATGGCGTTCCAATTCAAGTATCTGCAACTCAACCTGTAAAACAAATGCCTGCTATAAAGGCAATGATGAGGTCTCAGGCTGCCCTCTTTACCAGGGGCCTTTTTCTCTCTACTCAAATCAGGACTGTATCCTCTGCGGCAACTGCGTCAAGATATGCGAGAACGCTTCACCTGCCTTTAATGTCAGGATACCGGGTCATGAGTTATGGGCCGCGATTAAGCCTGAAAAGGTTACATCGGTTTTTGTGCCGGTCATTATGGGCACCCAGATTTTCAGGGGAGTCGAACATACAGCCATGGCCCACACACTTGAATCCCTCGTCCATTCAAAATGGGCCGCTTTTGCTGTCCTTCTTCTAGTAGCAACTGCTGTTTCCTTTCTTTTTGCAAGATTGTCCGGTGATCTATCTTTCGGGCCGCTGAAAAATGAAAAAATCAAGAAGGGAGAGCTTTTCATAAACTGTATCATCCCGCTCTCTTTCTGCTTTGAGATAGGCTATCAGCTTAAACCCCTGCTCGAAAGACTGGGACATTTTCTGCCTGTTTTCGGCCGGCAGTTCGGCTTTGATCTGGAATTTCTTGATTTTGCCTCCGGCCCGGGTGCTGCCAAACCATGGCAGGTCCTTCTCATTTTGCTGGGGGTTGTAGTTGCCATGGGATTTCTGAGAGTACTTTTGAAAAATCACCAGGAAGTTCCAGAGAACGGCTCAAGCTATAAACGCTTGAGGTACCTGCCGATATTCTTTCTGGGAACTGTATATATATGGATGTTTCTCATGGTGTGAGGTTTCAGTAACAATTGGATTGAGTGAGGGTTCGAATTAATAATCTGAATCTTGGGAAAGTTAAACTGAATAATGCAGACTAATCTTGCAAAATTGCGGGTCGAAGGGTCGTCGAAAGTTCAGCGTCCTTCTGCATCGAAAATCCTCAAGCGCAAAAGGCTGTTCAGAAGGCTTGATGCCAGCAGGAAATGCACTCTGGTCTGGGTTTCCGGGCCTGCCGGATCCGGCAAGACGAATCTTGTCAGCAGTTATATAGAGGATCGTGATCTGGATCATATCTGGTACAAGGTGGATTCCAATGATATAGATATTGCTTCTTTCTTTTTTAATATGGCACAGGCCTGCAAGAAGAATGGCCATAAGAATAATACTCTCCCGGTTTTTACCTCTGAAAATCGCCTTTGTATTCCGGAATTCAGCCACAAATTTTTTATCTCACTCTGCAGTAATTTTAAAGAGCGGACAGTAATTGTTTATGACAACTATCAGATATTGCCTGAAGATATCATTTTTCATGAGCTTCTGGTAGATGCGATAGATCTATTGCCTGAAAATCTGCAGGTGGTCATAATCAGCAGACAAGAACCGTCATCCAAATTCAGTCGCCTCAAAGCAAACCGCAGAATTAATTTCCTGGGCTGGCAGGATATTCGTTTTACGCCAAAGGAATTTTCTGAAGTCGTAGGCCGCTGGGGTTTTGAATTTCTGCCGGAAAAGATACATGATAACATTTACAAGAAAATGGACGGCTGGATTGCGGGCCTGTTGTTCATGCTTGCCGGTACGAAAAAATTCAATACAAACCTGCAGTATATAGACAACAGTATATTTGAAGAGATATTCAGCTATTTTACCGAGGAAGTTTTTAATTATCTTGATGATGAAATTAAAAGTCTTCTTTTATATACATCTTTCCTTCCTGTTATTACCCCTGATCTGGTATATGCCCTGACAGGAGATATCCGGGCTGGTCAAACTCTTTCATGCCTGTGCCGCAATAACCTGTTTATTGAAAAGTTTGACCAGGAAAATGGCGAAACATACCAGTATCATCCATTATTCAGGGAATATCTCCAAAATATAATAGTTGACCTCATTGCGCCGGAAAAGATAACGGAGATAAAGAGAAGGACGGCCAGGCTGCTGCTGGAAGAAAAACAGGCAGAAGATGCGGCGGAACTTTTCTTCATGGCCCGGGACTATGACAGGTTCATTGAAATTGTTGTCGACCAGGCTCCAACTCTCATATCTGAGGGCAGAAACGCACTTTTAGAAAAATGGTTGACAGGAATTCCTGCAGAGAAATTCCAGGATAATCCCTGGCTCTCATACTGGCTGGGAGTTTGTCAGCAGCTGTCTGATCCGCCAAAGGCCACGGGGAGTTTCGAGAAAGCATTTTCTATTGCCTGTGATCAGAAGGATAGGGTGTGTGCTTATTCCGCCCTGGCAGGACAGGTTGGTTCGATAATTCATCAATGGCATAATTTTAAAGAACTTGATCCTCTTCTCAAATGGTTTAAGAAACATTATGACACTGATTCAGAAGGCCTTCCCTGTGAATTACGGGTACAGATTACATCCTGCATGGCTGAAGCTGCGATAATACGTGAGCCTGGGAATGAAAATCTGAATAAATGGATTACGTATTCAACAAAGAAAGTTCTGGGGTTGAAAAATACAGAACTCTCAATACAGGTCTATCTTGTTGCTGCAGATTATTTCTTCTGGACTGGTGACCGCAGCAGCTGTATGGCAGTTTTGGAAAAGATACAGATTTTTTCCAGATCTCCCAGGATATCCTCATTAAGTCTTCTCAAAAGCAAATGTCTTGAGGCTACAATGTACGCCTGGTTCATGGCAGATGCAGAGAAGTGCTTACAGACCGTAGAAAGTGCATTGGATATAGCCCGGGCAACCGGTATCAGGACTATGGATCATCACCTGTATTTTGCCGGTGCTTTTGGTGCATTGATTGCCAGAAGATTCAACAAAATGGCAGAGTATCTCCAGAAAGTTGAAACCACGCTTGATAATGGCCGCCAGCATAGCTTCTTTTGCCATCATTACCTTTCCGCCTGGTACAATATTACAAAAGGTAATTTTGCCAATGGATTGGAGCATGCCGAATCTGCAGTGAGAACTGCTTTAAAAACAGGGCATGTTTTTCATAAGGCATTGGGAACTTTTGTCCTGGCCCTGGTTTTATTTGAAAATGGTAAATTTCTTAAAGCCGGGATAAAACTGCGCCAGTTTGAAAAAGATATCGAAAAAACGAATAGCAGACTGATGCAGTATCTCTATTTTTTCAGTAAGGCGCTGCATTCCCTGGATATTGGTAAAGAGGAGGTGGGACTGAAATATTTGAAAAGGGCTTTGAATCTGGGGCGAAGGGAAAAATATCAGGGCCTTCTGTGTTGGTGGAACAAGAGTGCCATGACCCGTCTCAGTATGAAGGCGCTTGAAAAGAAAATAGAAGAACAGTATGTCAAGGACGTGATTTGCAACCAGGGAATTGTTCCTGCAATTTCACCCGTTGAAATTGAACAGTGGCCCTGGCCCATAAAGATATTTACCCTGGGCCGCTTTGAAATTGTCAGAGACGGCAAGCCGGTAAGGTTCACCGGCAAGGCCCAGCAGAAACCAATGGCAATGCTGAAGGCACTTATAGCACTGGGGGGCAGGGCAGTTTCCGAAGAATACCTGACTGAAGCGTTGTGGCCCGATGCAGACGGAGATATGCAGCACCAGTCACTGGCAACGACTCTGCACCGGCTGCGGAAGATACTCGGCAGCAAGGATTTGATTGATTTTCAGGGTGGACATCTGAGCATCAACTCGCGATATGCCTGGGTTGATATCTGGGCTTTTGAACGTCTTTTGAGCCAGGCTGAAAGCGAATTTAAAAAGGAAGAAGAGGAAAGTGTGTGTCTTGCAGCAAAATATGCTGAAAAGGCTATTAACCTTTATAAGGGAGGATTTCTGCCGCAGAACAGCATGGACCATTGGTGCTTCCATTTACGTGAACGTCTCAAAAGCAGATTCCTGCGCGGCGTTACTCTGCTTGGTCGGAGTTATGAAAAACTGGATGAACGTGAAAAGGCTGTTGACTGTTATCTTTACGCCCTTGAGGTAGATTCAATGATTGAGGAATTTTATCAGCGCCTCATGATATGCTACCATCGCATGGGCCGCTTTGCAGATGCCGTCCTTGTTTATAAGCGCTGCCAGAAAAATCTTTTCAATTTACTCCAGGTCGCCCCGTCAAGCCATACCAAGTCTATATATAATAACCTTCTGGTCAAGTCAGTCGCCCCAAAATAAATTCTTGAAAAAAAAGCATTTTTTTTAAAATCTGTAACTTATTTGTAATCCTGCATGATGTATCCTTGTGTCCATCATTAAAAATAACAAAAGGAACAGTTGATGGAAAATTACATTGTTCGAATTTACAGGCGCGAAAACACGAATCCTGACTCAATTACCGGTATTGTTGAAAAGCCGGACAGCGGCGAGAACATTTCATTCCGTAATAATGAAGAGTTTTTTAATATATTCGTGCCGTCTGAAGCCAGTACTGATGAAAACCACAGCCAGGTGATGGAGCAGAGGAAATACCGGCGATTTCCTATCAGGAATTCCACACTGATATTTGATGAAACCACAGATGTCGGAGAAATAATAGATATCAGCCTGGGCGGCCTTTCCTTTCATTGTCCTAACATGCCTGATGAGTCAAAAGGCACATTCAAGGTAGGCATCCTCTGTGAAGGAGCTGAAAATTTTTGTACAGGCCGCATTAATTGTAAAAAACTCATGGTCCGTCATGCAGGAAACGACAAGCATGTGGGTGGCAGAAAATTTGGTATTGAGTTTGACGGATTGAATGCAAGCCAGAAAAGCCAGCTGGAGCATATCATCAAGAACTGCTCCACCAGCTAGGAAAAAGGCGTTTTAGCTAAGTAAGTATTTCTCTTCCTGCCGCGAATTCTATCTGCACTTTTCATTCATTTTTTCTCATTTTTGATTCAAAAAAAAATCGAATCTGTAACCTATCTGTAATTCTGTATAAGTTATATACCACAATGTGCAGGTAGGTTTTTCACATTTTAGTACCTGTAACGCACTTACTTATCAACTTAAAATATGGCTGATTCCTATGAAAAGATTACAATGCGACCCGAAATCACGCTGTCTGCTGTTCATGTTTGTTTTGATTGCCAGCTTCCTTTTTCATGCAGATAAGGAAGCTGCTGCAGAACAGAAAGATATATATATCACCTCGGAGATCAAGTTTGTTACAGACCCGTTTGATATCCTCGGCGGTTTTTTTTCTCCCGGTGATCTCCTTTGGGGGCATTATACCTTCGAGACTACAACCACAGACTCAGCGCCCGGCGACATAAATAATGGTTTATATAATTATTACGCCTCGCCTCCGTCACCGTACGGCATTTTTCTTTCTACTATTGACGGCTTGTATACATTTGAAACCGATCCTGACAATGAAGCCTTTTCGATCGAAATATACGACAATGATCCGATAAATTTTGTAGACAGATATGAAGTTTTCAGTGGCAACAATGTTACAAATATTCCAGACACCAGTTTAAGTTTCATATTCTGGGCTCTTGAGGACAAATCCCAGTCCAACCTTGACAGCGATGCACTGCCGCCCAACCCGCCGCTTCTCGAAATGTGGAATGATTTTAACGGGGGGCCGATATTCGGGTGGAACAGCTTAAATTCATCTGAAACCTTTGCCATCCGGTCGTCATTAATTTCCGCCTGTGAGACAACAACTGACTCAGACGGTGATTATATATATGATGACTGTGAAGATAACTGCGTTGGTATCACCAGTACGATCCTGACCGATGCCGACAATGATGGCCTGGGAGAACCCTGTGACAATTGCCCATTGATTGCCAATTCGCTTCAGGAAAACGGGGATGGTGATGGTATCGGCAACATCTGTGACAACTGTCCGGACATTACTAATGCAGCACAGGATGACTCAGACCCCCATCCTGCCTGGAACTATATCTGGACTTCAGATTTCCAGGCGGACACCGTGCCCCAGGCCGGCATGCCTGAGTGGACGAAAAATGTTCCCGGGTTATTGGGCACCGATGATCAACCTTATATATTTGCAGTTAATGAGGATACATCTACTAATCCCGGAATTTTAGGATTAGAAGTGTCAGTCGATCCGGGTGGCTCGGTGTTCTGTGCCAATTGCCACTATATGAATGCAGGGGAGGGCCAGGTTTTCAGGTATCCCTGGGAAGATCCAAGCTATTGGCCGGTCAGTTATACAATCCACGATCCGTACCTGTCAAACGCCAACGGTACAGTTATCGAGGCAAGTTTTATACAACCTGATGCTGCTAACGTGTCCCTCGGCCTTGCAATCAATGACGGTACCAAGGCCACTAATGTAATAGTGGATTCCAGCGGGGTAAAGATTTCCTGGGACCAAAGTTACCCCCCCACGGAAACTTATCCGATGACGCCGGACGGCAGCACATATCATACCATAAGGGTGGTTCTGCAAGGAAACACTGTTGAGGTCTATGTTGACGGCGGTAATCCGGAGATAGTCAGTATTCAGCCAATGGACCTGTTCAGCAGAAAATTTATCCGTTTTGGCCATTATACCGGTCACGGTATTCTGTCAGGCCCGGTATACAGCAAATGGGATTATGTAAGGTATTCGAGAAGTCTAGGGGATCATATTGGGACAAGCTGCGACAACTGTCCGAATGATTACAACCCTGGCCAGACCGACTGGGATGAAGACGGCAGCGGTGATGTTTGTGACACCTGTTCGGATTTGGATGCTGACGGCTTTGGCAAAAGTGGTCTTGATATAAGCGGCTGTTTTGGTTCCACAACGGTTGTTGACTGTGATGACCGGCCCGATGGTGAGGATGGTGTCGGCGGTAATGCGGATGATGGTGCAAATATCAATCCGGGTGCACCTGATATTCCAAACAACGACATTGACGAGGACTGCAGCGGCGCTGACGCATCTCTTACTCGAACCCTGACAATCCAGGATACAATTGCCAACAGCGGGATCGTTGAAATTCCGGTTCTTATTGATAATGCCGTATCTTTAACAAATTTTGTTTTTTCAGTGGGATTTGACCCTTCAGTCCTTCAATTTACAGAACTTGTTCCTGGTAATTTGATAACGGATTGGACTGTCTTCTCAAGTTATAATACAGGCATAATTTATATTCTTACTGATGAAAATGAAAGTAAGGATCCTTTGCCATCAGGAAGTGGAGAACTATTAGTTATTCGTTTATTGGTTATTGGTAATCCCGGAGACAGCACGACATTATCAGTCGGAGTAGGAGGAAATTTAGTTAATATTAATGGTACATCCATTCCCTATGACGATGTTTCTGGAACCTTCAGTATACCCTGTACCGATAGTGACGGCGACGGGTATTGTGCCGAATCTGATGACTGTAATGACAGTGTCGGGACAATAAATCCGGGTGCGGATGAAATATGCGGTGACGGAATAGACCAGGACTGCAATGGAAGTGATCTTGCCTGTGACCCAAATAACGTTGATGACGACGGTGATGGCTATACGGAAAACGAAGGTGACTGCAATGACGATCCTGCAACGGGAGGGGGTGTCTACCCTGGTGCAACCGAGATTTGTGACGGTCTTGACAACAACTGTGACGATGCTGTTGATGAAGGGGCAACCTGCGCAGAAAGAAACGCTCTGATTGATCTTTATAACAGTACGGATGGCGACAATTGGACTAATAACAGCGGTTGGAAAACCCCTCCTCTTCATACAGATGGATTCTCTATGCCGGGAACGGAATGCACCACCCCTTGGTATGGGGTGATCTGTGACGGTTCAAATAACGTTGTTGAAATTTGGTTGAATAGTAATAATCTTGCAGGCACCATTCCAGCTACCATTGACAATCTGACAACCCTGGAACTTCTTGAATTGAATAGCAACCAGCTGAGCGGTTCCATACCCCCTGAAATAGGCAATCTGGCATCTTTAACGGCTCTTGATTTGAGTTGGAACCCACTGGGCGGTTCCATTTCTGATGTGATAAGCTATATGATATATCTTGATCTTGAGTATCTTTTTTTGGAATCCTGCCAGCTGAGCGGTTCCATACCCCCTGAAATAGGCAATCTGACATCCTTAACGTGGCTTTATTTGGGTGATAACCAACTGAGCGGTTCCATTCCTGCTACGATAGGCAATCTGACATCCTTACAAGATCTTAGATTGTATAACAACCAGCTGAGCGGTTCCATTCCTGCTACGATAGGCAATTTGACATCCCTAGAAAACCTTGCTTTATCAGGTAACCAGCTAAGCGGTTCCATTTCTGCTACGATAGGCAATTTGACAAATCTACAAACTCTTTATTTGTACTCAAACCAGCTGAGCGGTTCCATTCCTCCTGAAATAGTTAATCTGGCATCCTTAACGTGGCTTTATTTGGAATATAATGCCTTGTATGCTACAGATGCTGGACTTATCACTTTTCTGGATACAATGAATCCGGCTTGGAAAATCACTCAAACCATAGCTCCTGTTGGGCTTGCAGCCGATTCTCCTACAGTAGATTCCATTACCTTGAACTGGACACCTATTCTCTATACAGGCGACACCGGTGGCTACCGGGTTTCCTACAGTACTACTCCCGGTGGTCCCTATACCCTGTTTGGTATCACAGCAGATAAAACTGTTGCATCTTTGGAGGTTACAGGCCTTCCTGAAGATACCGAACACTATTTTGTTGTGGAAACAATAACCGAGCCGCATGTGAATAATCAGAATACTCTTACAAGTGAAACATCCGTTGAGGTGTCAGCAACAACGCTTACCACATTTACCTATTACTGTGATGGCGACAATGACGGCCACTTTGATGAATCAAGTGACGGCACCTGTGCCGGAGATAACTGCTGGCCGGTTGATTGTCAAACAATACCTGGAGACGACTGCGATGATTCTGTCGGTATGGTTTTCCCCGGTGCTGATGAGGTTTGTGACGGAGTTGACAATAATTGTAACACACAGGTTGATGAGGGTGGGGATACACTTTGTGACAACGGATTTTTCTGCGATGGTTTTGAGACTTGTGGTGCATCAAATTGCCAGGCCGGAACACCTCCTGTAATAGATGACGGTGTCAGCTGCACAGACGACAGCTGTAACGAAACTTCAGACAGCATTGATCATACCCCTAATAACGGTCTTTGCGACAATGGTCAGTTTTGTGACGGTTCCGAAACCTGCGATGCCTTGCTTGACTGTCAGGCGGGAATAGCACCAATAATAGATGATGGAGTTTCCTGTACCGACGACAGTTGTGATGAAGCCACTGACACGATTATCAATACAGCCAACGACGGCAACTGCGACAACGGTCTTTTCTGCGACGGTTCCGAGACCTGCGATGCAGTTAGTGACTGTCAGGCCGGAACACCTCCTGTAATAGATGACGGTGTCAGCTGCACAGACGACAGCT
>JBHPCH010000045.1:0-18748 GCA_042576125.1 Thermodesulfobacteriota bacterium | reverse complement strand
CCGAATTCTTTTCTATAGAAATCCCTCATCCAGAAATGGATGGGGGATTTTTTTTGGGCAACTAAGAATAGGAAGAGAGGGATGATGGTAGTGATAAATGGTGAGGCCAGATTATCTTTCCAGGATTCCTCTTCGGCCATCTGCCCGGTGCTCGCTGTCTTCTGATAGACGCAAATCTTTTAAAAATTCATGGGCGGGCAGTATTCGTACAACCTCCTTGGACTTTTTGCGTTTAAGCTGGTAAACGATCTGATAAGACTTCGCACTTTCAAGTTTTCTGTGAAACCGGAACAGTGAGGGTGAAAAATTTTCATCACTCACCTTCACTTCAATCATACTAAGAGTTCTGTTGTCAACAACAGGCAGGAAATCAACTTCACGTTTTTCCTTGTCTCTCAGAAAATGAAGCGCCTCTAAGGCTGACCTTAACCTAAATCATACTCTGTAATGATATTTCATAAGTGCTGTGGCCTCTTTTGAGGCACACATGGTCAACAGAGTCGCCAAAATGAAGCGCCTCTAAGGCTGACCTTAACCTAAATCATACTCTGTAATGATATTTCATAAGTGCTGTGGCCTCTTTTGAGGCACGCATGGTCAACAGAGTCACCAATTCGCGTACCACGGACAAAGGAGTATTAAGGACATAGAGAACTAACGACCTAGTAGCGCAGCTTCACGACCTGACCATGAGTCGACACATTTATATTTGAGTAATACGTGTTATCCCACCACTCCTCGTATGAGTCTCACCATTCAATGACCACGTGATATGGGGTAGCGCTCACGGGAACGATGACGTCGTCCACACCACTACAGCCCGGACACGCTCTGGACCCTGTGGCGCAATCGAGCCGCTGCAGTTCCAGAAACAGTAACTGTATTGATTTTAATTACCCAGATATCCGGGATAATCATTAATAATGGAGGGTAATGGTCTCTCCCGGGGTATCTATAATGATATTTGGGAAATCAGTCTGGTCTGACCAGCCATCCGAATTCCAATCGATTCTGGTATAATACCCTTGGGTGCTCACAGGAACGCTGATGTCATCTATACCGTTCCAGCCCTGACAGGCATCTCCCGAGCCGGTTGCAACTACCGTGCCGGACCAACCGCCTCTTCTGATGGTCCATGATGCCCAATCACCGAAATCGCAATCCGGTGCATGTCCAGGATTGGTATCACTGTCCCACCAGACTAGACGAAGCGTTCCCGAACCGCCTGTAACCGTGAAGTTGACGGTATTAATTGGTTCCACGTTGCCTGACCAGTCTTCAGACCAGAAATTGATAGTGTAGTTGATCGTGCCGGGTTGCTTCGCAATGTAATAGGAGTTGCCCGTTTGCGTAGGCGGCTCCGGGTCGCCGGGCTCGGGGTTGACCGCGACCGTGTAATACGTCGTCTTAGCACCTAACGGGCCGTTGTCGGTTGCGGTAAAGATGACGTTTACATTGGTTTCGTAGTTGCGGCCCTCCTGCACGTTGGATGTGGTTACCGGCGGCGTCGTGTCCGCTGTGATCTCAAAGGTGGCGGTGTTATGCGGCAATTCCTCGTTACCCACCTGATCAACGCCCCAGAATTCGAGGGTATGACTGCCGACAGTATCGACAAAAATACTCGAACCGATTTCAGGTGCTTCTCCATCAATCTGAGAGTAGAAGGTGCCGATGCCGACCTTGCCGCCGTTGTCCGTCATTGAGAACTCAATGACGGCCGAGCCGATATAGGATGGCTGGACATCGGAGGTGGTTTCCGGTGGTGTTGTGTCGGATGGGCTGTAGGCTGCATGACAGTTGGAGCATGAAGAAGGCAGCGGCGGGAAATCCTGCCAGTACTCACCATGACAATCCGTGCAGTTGCTCTCCTCCTCATAGTCCGTCACTTCGTTGTGCTTGTCACTCGCATCCTCATGGTATGCTGTGTGGCAGGCGCCCTGCTGGCACCCGCCTGCCCAGGATTCGCCCAGTGATTCTTTGGGCGATGGACTGCCTGCATGGCATGCGGCGCAATTGTTGTCATGGATGTTGCCGAGGTTGGTGGCATGGCAGTTGGTGCAGGCAATATAAATTTCGCCGTCACCTACCATAGAGCTATCATGCTGCCCCGCCGCAAAGACCAAAACGTAGTCGCTGCCAGGCGTCGCAGTGTGGTTTGCTTGGAGATCACCATGGCAATTTACGCAGCTTAATATATCTTTTGCTTCGCGCCAGTATGGTTCAGCTTCCATGTGGCACATTGTACAGACACCGTTCCTTTGGAAGGTCCCCTGGCCGACTCCGTAACTTTTCATTGACCCGCCCGTGCTGTCTCCATTAGTGGCGTCAAACAGTTCATTGGTGGGAGAAAGGGTCTTGGTATTACATTCACTGGTAAAATAATCGAGGTCAAGCGACGTTTCCCGGTCGATCAATTCACCGGTCCGGATCATGGCAGGGGCATGGGTCGCTCCGTCCTTGAGCCGCGGACCGTGAACATTATGACAGGCGGGACAGCTCAGCATGGAATCAGCCGCTACCCTGTCAAAGTCGGAGTCCCATTTGTTCCTAAATGCAGGGGTGCCCAGCAAATGGTACCAGTGCTTGTTCACCAACAAGGGATCAGGTGCTCCGCAACTGTCGTTGACATCGCTGCGGAAATTGGTATCCGTATTGTTCGAGTTCAGAAAGGGCGTACTCTCGTGGCAGGAAAAACACAGGCGGAATTGGTCCGCTGTAAAGGCGCGCCCTGAACGCGGCACATCCAGGGGCGCCAGGCCGCCCACCGATTTCAGCCGGTAACCGGCCTGATAGTTATCGTAAACCGCCGCATAGGTCCTTGCCGCGCCGTCCACATGCGTAAAAGCCGGATCATGACAGTCAAGACAGCCGATTGCCTTCTCATAGCCGTGCTTGCCATGACCTGTCATATAGTAGCCGTAATCCACATCATCGCCAGCGATATTTGGAGCACTTACACCGTTGACCACGGAAGGATCATCATCGTGACAGCCGACGCACCATTTCTCCTTGCCGGCCTGTAGTGCGGAACCGTTATAAACGCCGTATACCCAGTTGGTCTTGGCGCCGATATTAGGATCATTAACCCCGTCATAGGCACCGCCTGGACTGTGGCAGGGGTTGCAGACCGTGGTATTGGCAAGATCCTGGCTGTCTGTGAACACGCCGGCATAAGATTCGACATGGCAGACGTCGCATGATGCTATAAGAGGACCATAGGCGGCCGTCAGGTGAGCCGGATGGGAGTTGGAGGTGTCCCCCATAGCCACAACGCCGGAGGCGGAAACTGACTCGGAGGTGTCCTTACCCTTACCATTACCGCCGGGGGCGGAAACTGACATGTTCGAACTTGTGACAATAAGCAGTGTCGCAAATAAGAAAACAAGGAGGAATCCGGCTGTCTTTCTCATGATATGCACCTTCTGTCTTCAGTAAACGTTACGCCACACCGCACAACAAAACTGAAATCCTGAATTATGCAGATGGTAGCGGTGATTTTGCATTATCCGTGTCATGACAGTCACCGCAGGAAATCCATACGACAGAGCCGGTATGTGTGGCATGGGATTCATGCTCACCGTGACAGCCGATGCCATTGAGCGGATCCAATCACCCTCTAATAAGATCAAAGAAAGATATAATAATCCGTATTTATACAAGCAACATATATGCCAAAGTTACTTCATAGATAATTTTGTTGTTTTTCATTAAAATTATTAATAAGTTAAATTATTTATGAGAATCATTATCAAATAAAAAATCGGATGTTGTTAGGAATATCCCCATATAACTTGTAGGGTTTTCGCCAAATAAAAAACAGGAGGGACAACAGCATTGAAAACATACATATATTTTCAATGCTGTTTCATTTTCATTAATGGTTATTAACTGACAAATTTATTCACATTGGGATAGGTAAACTATTATTTTTGGGGTAATAAGTGTCAGATAATAATTATTTTTTTCACTTTGTTTTCTCTTGATACCGCGACGTGATAAAAATTTTCTCACCCAGGAACTCAGCGAAACTGAGAGTTGTCCTGGTCCGACCCCGGCGACTAAGCTCAATACAGATACGACTCAATCCCAATCAGTTATATTCCATCCTCTCTGAAGAGCTATTTCTTTGAGTTTATCACTTGGATTAACCGCACAAGGATTGCCGACCATTTCCATTAACGGTAAGTCTGATTCATGGTCGGTATAACAGTATGATTCTTGCAGGTTTATATTTTTAATTCTGAAAGTTCTTTTGCATCTTTCGCTTTCTCGTTGCCTAAAAAATCACTGCCGGCAAATTTTCCCATATAACCACTGTCATTATAGGCAAGTTTTGAGCAACAATAACCATCACAATTTAGGCCCTTTTTGTTTGCACACAGCTGCGACAATTTGCCACATATGCAGAACCCCTCAGACATGATAACTTGGTAGGTATTAATACCTACCAAGCTCTGTCTGATTATTAACCTGCGATGAGGCGAAAATAAAAACCACGGAGGGT
Organism: Thermodesulfobacteriota bacterium; assembly: GCA_042576125.1. Classification (GTDB taxonomy): domain Bacteria; phylum Desulfobacterota; class Desulfobulbia; order Desulfobulbales; family BM004; genus BM004. The sequence goes on along the minus strand of JBHPCH010000045.1, from coordinate 14,244 downwards.
GATCCATGCTTAAATCAAAAGTTTTGTGCAAGAAATCCGTTTTACTTGCCACAATTGTCCTGTGCACTTTTCTTGGGGCAAATGTCCAAATGGTTACAGCGGCTGAATCCGGTTGTGTGACATGCCATCTTGACAAGGAAATGCTCAAGAAAAACATAACAGCTCAAAAAGGAGCAAAATCGGCAATGCAGTCCGGTGCCGGCTGAGGTGGCGCTGTGGTTCCGTTGGAACCATTCGAAAAGGTCCTCGTTTCAAAAGAATTCCTTAATACTGAGCATGGAGAAATAGCCTGTACGGATTGCCATGGCGGCAATGCCACTGCCAATGATAAAAAAACAGCGCATGCAGGTTTGGATCCCTACCCTGCAGCAAATAACCCGGAAGCCACCTGCGGGGAATGCCACGAAGAGATTGTTACGACCGCAAGCGATTCACTGCATACAACACTGTCGACATTTGTAACGGTCCTTAAAACCAGGTCTGATATGAACAAGTGGGACCAGATTGATGCGGCCAGAAAAAATCATTGTGCTGCCTGCCATACCAGCAGTTGTGGCGGCTGTCATGTCAGCAGGCCCCCGTTTGCCAAAAAAGGCTTTATCAACGGTCATGTTTTCCAGAAGCGTTCAGACCCATTCAACCAATGTACTGCGTGCCATGGCAGCCGGGTAGGAAACGAATATTACGGCATGCGGGGCCAGGGCGATGTGCATGTCTCAAAATATGATATGGATTGTGTTGCCTGCCATGAAGCAGAAGAAATGCATGCTGCAGCTCCTGAAGGACTTCCGGGCAGATATCACCTGAAAGAGATAGTCGCCTGTACGGACTGCCATCAGAACCTGCAATATGGCTCTGTCAGGGATCATTCCATTCACATCGGCAAAGTTCAATGTCAGGTTTGTCATTCCCAGACATATGTCAACTGTTACAGTTGCCATGTGGGAAAAGATGAACAGGGCATCGGCTATTTCCAGAATGAGCGTGAGGTCGAGGATATGAAAATCGGTCTCAACTATGACAAGGATGCCCCGGGAGCATCATATGACTATATGCTGGTGCGCCATGAGCCATCTGATCTCGAGGTCTTTGATTATTATGTGAAAGATGCCTTTACTAATTTTGACAAGGTACCAACCTGGAAACGGGCTTCACCCCATAATATCCAGCGCAAAACCTGGCAGACTGCAAACTGTAATAACTGCCATGGCAACAGGGATCTTTTCCTCGCTGAAAGTGATTTGCTGGATTATGAAATCAAGGCAAATGCCCGCGTAGTTGTTCCGGACAACAATATTCCTGCCGCAAGGAAAAAAACAACTTCAATAAAACTCCCTGCCGTGACAGTTCAGAGCAGCATGGTGGTTACACCGGAATGGCTGCATGAAAACCTGGGCAAAGTTGTACTGGTGGATGCCAGGGAAAAAACAGCTTTCAGAAATGGTCACATTGAAGGGGCCACCCTGTACGATCCGCTCAGATTTGGAATTAGAAACAGCTACAATAACCTTAATCCGGCAGCACAATTGGGTACCTATTTTGGTCGAGCCGGAATGAATGCTGATGACCATATAGTAGTCTATGATAAAAACGGCCGAATCGCAGGTTTCATGGCCATGGTGCTGGAATATGTCGGAGCCAAAAATGTTTCTATCCTGAAAGGAGGCATAGAGGGGTGGGAGCATCATGGCTACCATCTTACAAAAGAAGCTGCCAAGCCTACTCCTAAAAACTTTAACGGCAAAGCTAAACCAGGATTAATAGTCAACAACGACTATGTCAGGAAAAATTTAGATAATCAGGATGTCGTAATTGTGGATGTCCGTGACATAGCCCAGGCTAAAGGACTGGCAAAGCATGCCCAGGCAGCAAGACCCGGCAGGATACCGGGTTCTGTAAATCTGCCGCTGAGTGCCCTTTATATGGATAACGGTGCCCTGAAGTCTCCGGAAGAATTACTCTGGATGCTGAAAAAAAATGGGATAACTCCTGATAAGACTGTCGTTACAACCTGTAACACGGGACTTCAGGCCGGCGGCGCTTTCTTTATTTTCCGGTATCTGGGATATCCGGATGTCAGGGTTCACGATGAATCCTGGGTAAGTTATTGTGCTACCAATTAATCAATAAAATAACCTGGCAATTGAAAAGCCCCTGGAAAAATCCAGGGGCTTTTTTCTTTCAGTAATAGTTTAGTTTCGGGCAAAATTGCCTCAAATACAAGGCTCACTTTGACATTCCTGGACTTCAACAGTGACATGGGCATCACCAATAAAGTCTTTTAATAATGCTTTATAATGATCCGGGGCTTTAGGAAAATGGGTTACAACAGTTAATATTACTGAAAGATTCCGGGGATTGACATGCCAGACATGAAGATCGGCAACAAGGTTATCAGCGTCTGCTTCAACGATTGAACGAATCTTTGCTGTCAATTCCGGTTCTGCTTCTTTATCCAGTAAAATTCTGCTTGAATCTCTGAGAAGCCCATAAGACCAGCGGGTTATTACTACTGCTCCAACCAGCCCCATGCTGGGATCCATCCAGACCCAGCCAAAATGCTTGCCTGTGAGAAGGGCAAATATTGCCAGGAATGATGTTAAGGCATCTGCCAGGACATGCAGATATGCTGCCCGCAGATTGTGGTCATGATGATGATTGTTATGGTTATGATCATGGTCATGGCTGTGTTTCGCATGCAAGAGATAAGCGCAGACCAGGTTAACAACCAATCCGAGAACAGCTACCCCTATTGCTTCATTAAACCGGATAGAAACAGGTGAAAAAAGACGGATTAATGACTCTACACCCATAAGAAGGGCAATAACACCCAAGACCACGGCACTGGCAAAACCCCCTAGAACCCCAACCTTGCCTGTACTGAAACTATATCGGGGATTATCTGCATGGCGCCTTGCATAAATATACGCAAAAACAGTAATTGAAAGTGCAGCAGCATGGGTACCCATATGCCAGCCGTCTGCAAGCAATGCCATGGAACCGAACAGGTATCCTGCACCAATCTCAATAATCATCATGGAAACGGTGATGATTATGACGATCCAGGTTCTCCGTTCTCCCTGAGTATTCTCAATCCTGAAGCTATGAGAATGCTGCCAATCTTGAAGGGTTGAACTATGCATATTGCATTAATCAATGAGCAGGAATCTGACCGATCCCTTAACTGCAACCTCAGGTTGGAGTTCGGCATTCCTTGTTGGAATCTTGACTTGAAGTTGTTTCCTGGGCGGCGCCCCTTTCCGAAGTTTTTTGTAAACTCATTTTCTTTGGAGCAAAAAAACTCTTCAAAAATAAATATAAAGGCTTAATCGAAAGCAGAATAACAACCAGAGCCCCGATAACTTGCAGCCAGTATGGGATAACCTCCCCAGCCTGTCCTGCAATGGCACTGGCGGAAATTCCAAGCCTTGAATAGATCACATCAACTGCCAATCCGGAAAGTACTGCGAATATGGAGAGGGTTATCAGATAGATTGCGGTGGCACGTTTACCCAGCAACCCGAAAAGAACGGAGAGTGATGTAACATTGGTGGCAGGCCCTACCAGCAGAAAGACCAATGCTGCACCAGGGCTTACCCCTTTGAGGATTAAGGCGGCGGCAACAGGGGTGGAAGCTGTGGCACATATATACATGGGAATTCCCACCAGCAGCATAATAAGCATGGAGTGCAATCCACCGCCCAGATACCGTGTCATCAACTCCTGCGGAATAAGTGCAGCAATAATCCCGGCAAGAATTAAGCCTGCAAAAAACCAACCGGCTAAATCGCCCCAAAGATCATCTACGGCAAATTTCAACCCTGACCACAATTTTTCACTAAAGCTGTGATGTTTTGCATGTTCTTTCGGAGGACATTCATTGCCGTCGCAGCAATTATCAATAGGACAACTGCGGTCGATCACTTTTTCCCAGTCCTCTTCCTGCTGGGTCTGCAACAAATTCTCACTGATTCCTGCAGCTACTGCGGTTATAAAAGCAGACACCGGCCGGGCAACAGTCATTATAGGATCCAACAGCGCATAGGTTATTGCCATGGAATCAACCCCTGATTCAGGGGTTGAAATGAGGAAAGCGGTGGTGGCACCATTATTTGCCCCCTGTTTTTTTAAAGAAGCTGCTGCAGGTAGAACACCGCAGGAACACAGAGGTATGGGAATGCCAAACAATGCGGCCTTAATGACTGAACTGAACTTACCTTTACCAAGATGATCCGCGACAAAAGATGGACTTAAAAAAACCTTGAGAAGTCCTCCTACAATCATACCGAAAAGGATGTATATTGAAGCCTCTAGGAGTAAATGCCAGGACTCCTGAAGCACTGAAAATATTATGGCCATAACTCTTTAAACTCTCAATAAAAAACTAATTTCATACTCCTACATCTGGTCTTCACCTGGACTCGCCTATATGTTCCAGAGCGATTCTCATAAGTTCTGATACATGGTCATCAGCCAATCGGTAATAGAGGATCGTTCCCTCTCTCCTGTTTTTCACAAGTCTCAGTGTCCTGAGTAATCGTAACTGATGACTAACCGCAGACTCTGTAATTCCGAGAAAAGCCGCCAAATCACAGACACACATCTCCTGATGCTCCAGTGCCCATAAAATTTTTAGCCTGCTTGCATCCCCAAGTGCCTTAAAGGTCTGGCAGAGATCTTCAGTTGTCTCCGCGGCAAGTGCATTCTTACATGCATCCTTTACCTTGTCGTCATGAATAATTCGGCAATCACAGAGATCTTTCATATGTTTAAATTTTCCCGTCTTTTACTATATGAGCACATACTCATATATAGGCTTTTCTTTACGAAAAGTCAATAAAAAGGTAGAAGTTTATTGCAAACGATAAATCCTTTTCCCACTCACCATTATGACAAAAAATAGAAAAAAAACTGCAAAAGAAACAATTCAGGCGGCTCAACTCAATGGCACTCTTTATGTTGTAGCAACACCGATCGGCAACCTTGAAGATATTACTCTCAGGGCCTTACGTATTCTTAAAGAAGCAGACCTAATTGCTGCAGAAGATACCCGGCACACACGAAAACTTCTCACCCATTATGGAATTTCCACTCCCACGTTAAGTTATTACAAGGAAAAGGAACATGAGCGAAGTGCAGTTATCATTGACAGGCTGCAGAAAGGACAGAATGTTGCTCTGGTGTCAGATGCAGGCACCCCTGGAATTTCCGATCCAGGTTCAATCCTGGTGCAGAATGCAGTCGCTGAAAAAATTAAAGTCGAACCGGTTCCGGGGCCTTCTTCACTAACTGCTGCTCTCTCTGTGGCGGGTATTCATGACAGCTCTTTTGTCTTTTTAGGGTTCGCTCCATCCCGCAAAAAACAACGGCAGGATCTTTTGCTTTCATTATGCCGGGAAAAAAGATATCTGATTTTTTTTGAGGCCCCCCATCGCATACAATCATTTCTGGGGGACTGTTACGCAATACTTGGTGAACGGCCGGTATTCTGGTGCCGGGAATTGACGAAATTGCACGAGGAACTTGTCCGGGATTCACTCGGTGCTGTCCTTGCGCGCTGTAAAGACAAGAAAATTAAAGGAGAGTCATTATTTATCATTGGCGGCATGGAGGATGAGCCCGTAATTTCGGACCAGCAGCTTGAAACAATCCTGCAGTCGCATAAAAATTCAGGAGAAAAAAGCTTGAAGGATGCAGTACGGGAAGTTGCTGCTGAACACAAACTTTCCCGTTCTGCAGTATACTCCAAAGCCTTGAAAATCTGGAAGGAATAGCCCCTTCGACCTTATCAGAAAGGCAGACTGAGCGTATATAAATTGCCTGACCGGTTTGCTCTTATCTGTAATCGCAACTCACGTGCACTCTGTGCTTCGGCAGGAAAAAACAGAAATCCGTTGGCCAGGCTCTGTTCTGGAATAATTTTGCCTTCGAGTCCCTTATCACGAAGGTCACCGGCTATGGTTCTCGGTTGTTTGGGATCCGTTCCCTTTTGCGCTCCACCGTAAACAGCACCACCTGCCGCTCCAACAGCAGCACCCTTTCCTGCCGCATCGGCAATACTTTCACCAGTCAGGACACCAAAAGCAGCTCCAAGTACCGCACCAGTGGCAGCACCCCAGCCTGCACCTTTCGCAGCTCCACCCAAAATTTCTCCACTTTGAGTTGCCTTTGTCACACGTTCAACAGCCGCCCTGTTGGAAATCAGGTTCCAGTAACGGTTATTGTTGTCAACGAGAAAGGTCTGGTCCAGCATAATCTGCACCGTATCGCCTGACCTGTTGTCCATAACCACCTGAACCGGCAGGAGGCCCGCTTTTTTGACATCAAACCCAAAGGCTTCTTTTGCTGCAGCTCGATCAGCAAAAGCTTCCGCGCCTACGGTAACACCACCTGCAAAAACATTATTGGGATAATCAGCTGCGGGCCTGAATCCGACATATTGGGTTTTGTAAGTTGTACATGAAAAAAGTCCCAGTAATAAGGCAAACAGTACTACGCTATATTTCCATTTCATGGTTATATCTCCCTGGTACACAACAAAGTTTTTCATAATGTCTCTTACCCTGTGTAAAATAACATCTCGAAATTTTTCCTCATAAACTTTATTTTTTAATTTAATCATTTTTTATTACATTGGCTTCAAGCAATTTTATTTCTCAAATTTTACTATAAATGAACATTTTTTTTCGTCTTTAAAAAAATATGCGCATTGTTATTGATAAAACCTGTAAAATAGGAACTCAAATCATAAAAGGGCTGAAATCGCTGACAGCAGGTGAACAACAGCTGACCCTCTGCTCGAACCGACAGCCGCATAGGAGAAATTATGGATAGAAGAGACTTTATAAAGCAGGTTCTGCTTTGGTCTGCAGGCATCTCAACGTCTATTCCAAGTTTTCGAATCGGATCTGAGCTTCTGGCCGCAGAAAAAGTGGCGCCTATGGTATCACATGCCAAAGGCAAGGATTATTATGCCCTGGTAGGACGTGTCCTGGAGCCTTTGGGCGGTTTAGGCAAGTTTGTAAAACAAGGCGACAATGTAGTGATAAAGCCGAACATAGCCTGGGACCGCAGCCCTGACCAGGGTGCCAACACGCATCCTCTGGTGGTAAAGGCACTGGTTGAGCAGTCTCTTGATGCCGGTGCCGGAAAGGTCATGGTATTTGACCGCACCTGCAACGAACAAAGACGATGTTATGTAAACAGCGGCATCCAGCAGGCCATGGAGTCTATAAAAGATAAGAGACTTAAATACTTTCATCCTGACCAGCGCAAATTTGTACCGGTCAACATAGAGCGTGGAAAAGCTGTAAACCGGTTAGAAATTTACAAGGACGCCCTTGCTGCCGACACCTATATCAATGTACCTGTTGCCAAGCACCATAGTTTAAGCAAACTTACCCTCGGCATGAAAAACAGCATGGGTGTACTGGGAGGCAATCGCGGCAATATGCATCACAATCTTGGCCAGAAACTTGCTGACCTGGCCACTGTTATCAAGCCAAAACTTACCGTTATAGATGCCACCCGTATCTTACTGCGCAACGGCCCACAGGGTGGCGATATTGATGATGTTAAAATCATGGACACTGTCGTGGCATCTGCCGATCCCGTTGCCTGCGACGCTTTTGCCACAACATTATTTAACATGCAGCCCGAGGAAATCAGCTCAACCGTAGCAGCCTATAAAATGGGGCTGGGCGAAATGGATCTTGCCAGAATGCAAATCATTCAGGCCTGAAATTTCCCATGAAGAAAAAAAACACAAAACTGCGATACTGGCGCAGGCTTTGCCAGATATTTTGTTTTCTTCTTTTTCTTTTTCTTTTTATCAAAACAGACTATTCAGGTGAAAATGAAATCCAGTATGCAGTAAACATCCTTTTCAGGATTGATCCGTTTCTGGCTGCCAGTGCTTCTCTCGCTACCAAAACACTGATAGCGCTGATGTGGCCGTCCCTTATTTTTGTCGGACTTACTTTTTTTCTTGGCCGCTTTTTCTGCGGCTGGATTTGCCCCATGGGATCTCTGCTTGACTCCACTCATGGATCTATTCCGCATGTCAAACAGGGCGATAAAACAAGACACCACTCACTGAAATACTATCTCCTTGGCTTTTTACTCATAGCGGCCTTCTTCGGTCTTCCGGCAGCAGGATATCTTGACCCTTTCTCCATCCTGGTTCGCGGCCTGGGTCTTTCTTTATATCCTGCCCTGAATGTTCTGGTTACCTCTTTTTTCACCTTTACGTATCAGCAGATGCCTGAATGGATCAACATGTTTACCGAACCGGTGTACGCTTTTCTGCGGGCAACGATTCTACCCTTCCGGCAGAATCATTATGAGCTTACTCTTCTCTCTTTCCTTATCCTTTTATCGATATTTTTCCTGGAGCGGATGGAAAGACGTTTTTTTTGCCGTAATGTCTGTCCTGTGGGTGCATTTTATGCAATTATTGCACGTTTCTCCCTGCTGCGGGGCAGAGGAGGCACAAAATGCGGCAAGTGCAGAAATTGCATGACTGTCTGCCGCATGGGGGCAATTGACGAAGAACGGAACATTTCACCACTCGACTGCAACCTTTGTATGGATTGTGTGGATATGTGCCCCGGCAATAAAATATCCTTTGGTTTAAAGCCAAAGGCATTTACCACACCAGCCTTTGGGCTCAGCCGCCGTACTTTTATCAGCAGCCTGGCAGCAGGTGCCGTCCTGCCTTTCTTTCTTGATGCCAGAACCATGGCACAAAGGCCTGACCCATATCTGGTGAGACCTCCGGGGGCTCTGCCGGAGGATGAGTTCCTCGGCAGATGCGTGCGCTGCGGCGAATGCATGAAGGTTTGCATCGGTAACGGGCTGCAGCCAACCTTCCTGTCTGCCGGGCTGGAAGGTATGTTTTCACCACGCTTGCAAGCCAGAACCGGATACTGTGAATACAACTGTACATTATGTGGCCAGGTGTGCCCGACCGGGGCTCTTACAGAACTGACGCTGGACCAGAAGCATGTCACAAAAATAGGCAATGTTAATTTTGATAAGAACCGCTGCCTGCCTTATGCCAAGGGGATTCCCTGTATTGTCTGCGAAGAGCACTGCCCCACCCCTGATAAGGCAATCCAGTTCCGCGAAGCCCATGTTTTGAACAGCAAGGGGGAAAAGGTCTTAGTCAAGCAGCCTTTTGTGATAGATGAACGGTGTGTGGGCTGCGGCATATGTGAAACAAAATGCCCGTTACCAGGGACAAGTGCTGTAAGGGTGACCTCTGCCGGAGAAAGCCGGAATCCCCGGAATGCATTGCCGGCGCAATCCCAGTCCCTGCTTTATTAAATAAGGGGCTGTCCGAGTTAACTACAGTAAAAAGCCATAACTATTTAATATATAATATATATTAGACATCAAAAATTATTATTTATATGCGGGCTAAAAATTAAGCCTATTGGGCATTTAGTTTCTTCGACTTGTTTCATTAGTTCATTTTTGCTTGCCCAAAAACGAACCCAAAAAGGCAGCCGTTCACTTGGCCTTCGGCTGCCCTGCGCTGCTCAAAAAAGAAGGGCGCTGCGAAACTCGCCACTTTCAGTGGCTCAAACAGTCCTCGCGCTATTTCTTCTTTTTCTGTGCTGCTCGGCTGCGTGAAATGGCATTTAACTACAAATCATTATTTCATTATCTAGGACAGCCCCTTAAATAAATACGCCGGTATCATCGAGCTGCCTGCAGCCAGGCTGCAGCAGAAAGTGCCGCCCTGCTTCCATCCCCGACCAGGACCTGAACCGGCAGATCGGCAAAAACAACTCTGCCTGTGGCAAACACACCCGACAGGGAAGTCATAAATTTTTCATCTACCAGAAAGAAGCCCTTTGCATCCTGTTGAGCATCTGTAATCCTGATATCCGGCACTATACCGCGGTAAACAAAAACTGCTGCGGTTTCAAGACGTTTAATTTCTCTGGTGGTTAAATCAACCACTTCAATTTCTTCAAGGTATTCACCGCCGCTTAGTTTCTCAACATGGCTGCTGCCCATGAAACGGAAGTTTTGGTGTTTAAGTACTTTATTAATAAGAGACGCATTGCCAGACATTTCAGCATCACCTGTAATAAAGATAATCCTGCAACCCAGGCTTAACAGATGAAACGTTGCCTCCACCGCCAGGCTGCCGTTACCGGCAATGGCAACAACCTTATCCTTGTAACGGGCTCCGGCACATTGTGCGCAGGTATGGATACCGCGCTGGGCAAACCTTGCTTCATCTGCCAAACCCAGCAGCCTTGGCTGACCACCGGTAGTAATTATTACTGATCGGGACCGGAAGTGGTTTCCGTCGCTGCTCTCTATCTCAAACTGGTATTTTTCCGACTTCTGCACATTGCTTACTTCAATTGAATCCAATAGCCTGCAGCCAACATGTTCAGCCTGCTTCACCATGGTCTGGGTCAGTTCCCAACCACCGGTTTTCTCAACACCAGGATAGCCTGATACAGTTTCTAATACTGCCACAGCACCTCCGAAAACCGCTTTTTCCAATAGGAGAACACGTAATCCAAGCTGGCCGGCAGTTATAGCAGCGGCCAGTCCGGCAACACCTCCTCCCAGAATGGTGATATCGTATAACTCTCCTGTAATATTTTTATCGAGCAGTAACATAGCGCCTGAGGCAATGAATAGTGAAATCTTCTGGTCCTGGTTAAGTAAGCCCTTTGCCCGTGGTGGTGGTCATCAGCTTGCCGTGCTTGACACCCTTAGTGCCGATCAGTTCTTCCGCCAACTTCTTTATCTTTTTGGCCTTACCCTTGATTACCACTACCTCGAGACAATGATGGGCATCCAGATGCACGTGCAGTGCGGAAACAATTTCCTTGTGGTGAGAATGCTGATGCTCGGTGAGTTTGTCAGACAGGTCCCGGGTATGATGGTCATAAACAAGTGAGACAGTGCCCACGGTTTCCTGATTTCCACGACTCCACTCCTCTTCAACCAGGGCATTGCGTATCAGGTCGCGTATGGCTTCAGAACGATTACTGTATCCCTTTTCATCGATCAATTTGTCAAATTTATTCAACAGTCTTTCATCAATGGAAATACCAAAACGGGTTGTTTCTGCCATTGCTCACCTCTTGAATCTGTAATAACAAAATAATGCAAATACACAATAACAATTCAATAAAAAACAACATACCCAATGTCACAAAATTAAACAAGAAATCCCAAAAAACCAAAACAAAATGACACGCAAAAAGTTTTTCTTTATGTTAAGAGTGTTACGATTTTTTATTTCTTCGTATTTTTTGGGGTTTACTTATACATATGGCGGATGCATTGCTCTCACCGGCTGTCGGTGGGATAATGTGGACTGTAACTGCAGCCACAACTCTCTACTGTGCCCGTAAAGTACAAGGTGAACTTGAAAACAGGAAAATCCCGCTCATGGGAGTCCTCGGTGCCTTTGTTTTTGCAGCCCAGATGCTAAATTTCGCTATTCCCGGTACCGGTTCAAGCGGTCATCTTGGCGGCGGATTATTTCTGGCGATCCTGCTTGGCCCACACACGCTGCATTCCTGACACTTGCCTCAGTTCTCACCCTACAGGCCCTTTTCTTTGCTGACGGTGGCATTCTTGCCCTTGGCAGCAATATATTCAACCTGGGTGTTATCCCCTGTTGTATAGGCTACCCTTTTATTTACAAACTAATTGCCGGAAACAGACCGGAATATAAAAAAATTGTCACCGGGTCTCTCGTTGCTGCAATTATATGCCTGCAGTTGGGCTCCTTAGGAGTTGTTCTGCAAACCTGGTTCTCAAACATTACCTCCCTTCCCTGCCCTTCACTTCTTTTATCCTTATGATGCAACCGATCCACCTGGCGATCGGACTGGTTGAAGGAGTAGCCACTGCCGGGCTTGTATCCTTTATCCTGAAAGCTAGATGTTTGTTTCCATCTAGACTATAGAGGATGATTCTTCGCTTTTTCTTTTTTATTAAATACAACAGGTATAAATAATTAAACAAATTGTATTTAATATCATACACAAATAAAAGCTGAGTGAAAGATACACCTTTCTTCCTTTCGTTTTTTTCTCTAACAAAACAAAAGGTTCTCCGGGTTTGTCCACTATTGGCATTCTGTTTGCTATCTAGAATTAATAAATTAGCAAAATAAGTTCTATTACGGCTTAAAAATATTAATTCGCCTAAAATAAATTTGATGAAATCAGTCTATTCGTTCAACCATTTAAACAATAATGTGCAACTTAATAAAATATTAATGATAAAAAGCACTGAGGAGTTTACCAAATGGTTAAACACATGAATCACCCCAAAACAGTTATTACGAAAAAAGACAAATTAATTACAGGGAGTATTGCCATCCAGGACCTAATCAATATCCTAATCGCCCTGAAGATAATTTTCGAAGAAGAATTGGAGAATTGCATAGAAATAATTAGTTAGAAAAAAAATATAATCAGATAATTATACTATTTTTTTGTCGCAGCTTCATTTTTTAAATATGGAAGGACCCTTGGTTTCTTGTTTAAGAATTATAGGAAAAACATTTATGCAAAAAATAATATTGGTTTTGATTTTATTATCAGCACATTTTACTTTTTCAAATTATGCTTATGCAGATAATGTGGAAGTAGTATCATATCCATCTAGTTGTGACTATTTCATTGCGAATGGTAATCGTGGGTACTACCTTTTTAAATGGTGGGGAGGGTATGAACCATCTGAGGGTGATATAATTTTTGGCGATATAGATTCTAATGGTTTTAAAGATGTTTATTTTTTATTGAAGGATAGGGAAAGCAAAGTATATGTAGAAGATTATTCAATGTCTGAATATAGAGCTTTTGAACATTACAAAGAACACTGTGATTGATAGGTTTATTTAAAATACACATTTTTAATAATGACCCGTTTTGAAATTCAACCCTACTGCTATGAATCATAACTAGCAGCACCTTCCTAACAAGTTACTATTGCCAGTGGACACCTTAACTGGTAATTTTTCTCCAATTAGTCAACATTGTGGCAAGTAATATTGATTTTGCTCTCAGCAAAATCCTAACACTTAATGGCACTTGACTAACACTTCCCAAATTTATTACATTCATCTATAAGCTCAACGGGTATATTCATATCAATCTTTGGAGAAAGGAGAGCTATGAAAACAGTTTTGAAATCTTTGGTTGTAGGATTAATGGTATTCGCTTTGAGTTTTTCACCTGCATTGGCTGGTTTGGCAAAAGCTGGTGTTTTTAATTTTGAGGGCATAAGCTCTATCAAAACTGATGATACCCAAAGTTATGAGAAACAACCACGGGGGCTAATGTTTAACTTCTCATTTGGCGGGCCGAAGGATTATAAAAAGACTAAGTCCCAAATTGCCATGATGGACCAAACCCAGGTATTGAGTGTAGTTGGATTTGCTGCTGTTATGGGCATTATTGCATTAACTATTACCAAAAATAAAGACGACACATTAACCACTGAATTACCTCCAGAAACTGACATGCCCCCCGAGAACTGATCCAGTTTCTGTGTTAGATGGTGAAAAATTGGGGGTTCCCCGAAAATTGGACCATTTGCTGTGAGAAAATCAGCCTAATTGAGGGTTCTGAGCCTCACCTATAACCTGGACAGACCAATCTTAGAGATTTCGGGCTTCCGATATGTTAAAGCAGAAAAATATAGTGAGATTCCCATGAAGAAACTGGCTTTGTTGGTGTTTGTTCTACTGTTTTTGGTGGCCTGTACCAAATATGCTCGGTTATATCCTGTTAATGACTTGGCTTCGACTACTGGTGTGCTTAAAGCCAAGTATATTGAATCTGGAACAGGTTATGGTGAAATAACAATTGTCATGCCAGATGGTGAAACTCTCAGCGGTGAATATACAACCGGTCGTGCCATTAATCTTAATTTTGGTAATATCCTCTCAAACGTTTATGGAACTGAAGGAGGTGCTTTCGGTACTGGCACATCGACTTCCTTTAGACTATCAGATACTAGCCCAGGCATTGCCACACTCTATGGTGACAGGGGTACTATGATGCAATGTGAATACTTTATAGGCAAACGGGCTGGAAAAGGTCGTGGCGCTTGTAAAAAAAATGATGGCTCCCTTTACCGCTTACAGTTTTAATACTTTAAATAGAAATCTAACAAAGCATTTAAAGCAAGTTTACATTGCTGCTGATATGTCTGACAGTGTCAAGTAGAAAAGACCTATCCATTGCCCCC
>JBHPCH010000044.1:0-18890 GCA_042576125.1 Thermodesulfobacteriota bacterium | reverse complement strand
ACAGCTGTAACGAAACTTCAGACAGCATTGATCATACCCCTAATAACGGTCTTTGTGACAACGGTCTTTTCTGCGACGGTTCCGAAACCTGCGATGCCGTTCTTGACTGTCAGGCGGGAATAGCACCAATAACAGATGACGGTGTTGGTTGTACTGACGACAGCTGTGATGAAGCCACTGACACGATTATCAATACAGCCAATGATGGCAACTGTGACAACGGTCTTTTCTGCGATGGTGCCGAGACCTGTGATGCGGCACTTGACTGCCAGGCGGGAATAGCACCGGTAACAGATGACGGAGTTTTCTGCACAGATGACAGCTGCGATGAGGATAACGACGTAGTTGTCCATACAAACAACACAGCCCCCTGCAATGACGGAGATTCCTGTACATCGTCAGATACCTGCAGCGGTGGAGTCTGTTACGGGACAATTACAAACGCAGATGGAGACAGTGTGGCCCTCTGCGGTCCTGACGGTGTATCCGGCAACGGTGATGATGACTGCAATGATGGTGACAGCAGTATCTATCCTGGTGCTCCTGATGCGATCTGCGACAATGTTGACAACAACTGTAAAGACGGTCCAGATGATGAGTACGCAGTTGACAATACCTGCGGCATCGGAGCGTGCCTGACCAACAATTCCCCGAGCACCTGTGTGGCTGGCGTTGAAACAGCCTGCCAGTCGGGTGGCCCTGCAGCAGATGACGCCACCTGCAACGATGTTGATGATGACTGCGACGGCAGCACGGACGAGGACATCATCTGCGCACCCACCACCTATACGATCGAGTTTGACATGGCCGGTTACAACGACTGGCTACCTGAGGACGGTAACACTGCAACGGTTACGGTCAAGCTGGTCGATGATCAGGGGACTGCACAGGATGTTCCTATCACCCTGACCTACAGCATAACGAATATCCCGGGCAAGTACACCAACGATGCAAGCACTGACGCCAGCGATGATTTTGACACGCCTGTTGAATCAGCGGTTGGTTTCGCCGCGCAGATAGATTTGATCTCCCGTGACTATGGCGGCTCCATCATCATCCACGCCCATGCAGAACCGACAACCGAGGATATTCTTGATGTCGATTTCAGGCTGCCGAAGGATACGGATGCAGACACCCTGCCGGATGCCTACGAAATACTTTATCCTGGTGACCATAATCCCGGTGATGATGCAGACGTGAGCGACGGCAGCACGGATGACGGCGACGACCTGTCTACCTTTGCCGAGTACCGCGGATTCAAATGGGGTCCTAAGATGATTCGCATAGAGCCGACCGATGTCACCACGCCTGCAAACCCGTACAAGACGCCGGCCCTGGTGCTTTCCGCCGAGGACAGGGACCACTTCAGGACAGACCCGACCAGGAAGGATCTTTTCATGCAGTTCTACCAGTATGACTATGTCAGGTACGATGAAACAACCAACACCTTCACCAGGGAGTACGAGCAGGCAGGATGCGACGGTAACCCGGTGACAGCTTCCACCTTCCTGGACAACTGTCCGTTTGCCGTGGGTGTTGCCTATGACAACATCGGCATAGACATTCATGCCTACAGCCTGGACGCGCCGCCGCAGGGCACGTATCCTGATACCGAGAACATTGACGTTGTCTTGGTCTGGAACAAGTTTGATCCTTACAGCTCTGACGACAACACAAAAAGACGGCCAGCTTCGGAGACGCCGAGGGACTGGGTATGGGCGGTCAAGGGATACAGCGGCACAGGTGATGCAACCTCATATGGTTCGATTTACACCTACCAGAAAGCCCTGGACAACTATTTCGGTCAGAGACCTTACTATGACAAAAATACGCTGGTCAATGGAGGAAGTGGATTGGAATGGGATGCAACCCCCAACAATCAATTGGACAAGCTGAGCAGCGTGGAGGATCAGAATGACAACGGAGAATGGGACACCGGTGAAGATAGAATTTATCCTGGTGGGACAGCAGATTCGCTTGACGGGGATTATGTGGTGGAAGTTGAGACCGCTTCAAACTATGTCCAGCAGCTGACGGTTTTCGATATAAACAACAACGGTATGGTTGAGCACCCGCTACAAGGTGACCCTGAAACTGTCAGTGCAGACTACCAGTATATGAAGGCGCATGCCTTAAAACATACCATCACCCACGAGATAGGGCATGCGGTGGGAATCGAGAGCCACACGTCGGATACCACCTGTATCATGAACGAACCTTCCGTGAATTGGAGCAGGGATCACCACTTCAGCGACAACGTCGCCGTGGCCAAGGAATTGATACAGATACACAATGAGTAACAGCACGCCGGAATCGTGAAAAGGAGCTTAAGAACATGAAATACGGGAAGAGAATAAAAACAGTCATAATTTCATTGGTTTTATTCTGGGTAATGTTGCCGGGAATCCTCATTGCCGGAACGCCTCCATCAATTGATGTTACGCTTGATTTTGACAGGAGCACCTACCTGCTGGATGATGCCATTATGGCCACCATAACCCTGACAAATCTCGGAAGTGACGTCATCATTACCGATGGCTTCAAAGCCAGAGATTTTCACTTGATGCTCAGGTTTACAGGCTCTACAGGAAACGTAATTACGAAAAATACAGACCAGGGATCGGGTGAGCCGCTGGGGCCGCCGATATATTACGATGGCGACACGCCGGTTCAGGCTGAAAAGGTTGAAATCGTTGAGGCAGGATGGACATATTCCACCACATTCAACGTGCGTGATTACTACACCCTGAACAAGGCGGACACTTACACAGTCAAGGTCGTAATTCCCGCAAGGACTTTTTCGGCGATAAGCCATACCAGCGCCAACGGTAATTTTGCAGACCTTGATGGTGTTTACTGGTGGGGAATAGTGGAGAGCTCTGAGGGTACTTTGAGTTCAGTGGCGGATGCGGACGATGATACCTACTCCTATCCTCTTGTTGACAGCCGTATATCGGCACACACGAAACCGGACTGCAATGACAACAACCCGGGGATCAATCCCGGTGCTTCCGAGGTCGCAGGCAACGGCATTGATGATGACTGTAACCCAGCAACCACAGACGATATAGCCCAGGGCAGTATAGTCCTGCATGCCGCCAAGCATACGGTAGGGCCGGGGAGTCATCCCGGTTCGGCAAAGGAGCCGCTGCAAGATCTTTCTGTCAGGTTATATGACAGGTCAAACGATTCGTGTGTAAAGAATATCGGGACAAGCTGGCAGAAATACAAAGTTGTCTGGCAGAGCTGTGACAGCGTGCCGTACGGTTTCGGCTCAACAGACAATACCGGCAACATCAGTTTCAACATTGATCCTGGATTCTACATCGCCTTGGGCAGGTATGAGACTGAAGCAGGGAAGGAGATATTCATCGGCAGGAACATGGAAGAAATCCTGCCAAATGGAGTTGTTGAAGAGTATCTGCAGGTAATTATCAAGGCGGACGGCAAAAACGTCCCCGGAAAATACAATCTGAAAAAGGGCTCGCAGCTTCTGATCATTGAGCCTGAATTCGTCGAATGGAGCGGTACCCAAGAGCTTTACCCGTTTGTCTTTGACAGCATAGGCGACTGGGAGATAACTACTTCAGTAACGCCGCCAGAGGGCTTTGAAGCGGATTACAAGAGCCTGTCTGAGGAGGTGGATAACGAGGTTGAGGCGGTGCAGTTTATCATAACCGATATCGGCAGCAAGTGGGTTGCAACCGAGGTTGTTCACAAGATCAAGCATGCAGGAAAGACTGAGAAAGTAATGAGCAAGATAGGCATCAAGTGCTCTAAAAAACTGGCAAAAGAGAAGAACTTCGACAAGTACTGCAACCAGTTGGATTAACGTGAAGGAACAGCTTTACAGATAAAAACCTTAGACAGAAAGGAAGATTGATAATGAAAAAATGGTATTTCGTCTTTTGTTCCCTGGTGTTGTTCCAGTCAGCATTAATAACAAGTGCATATGGTGACAGCGCGGAGGTCCTGCCCAAGGGCATATCGAACATTAACATCAGTGGCACGTATTATTTTAACATTGATGAGAGATACGGCCCCGACGGGGATACCGAAGACGTGGATGCGGATTTCAATGCGACACTGGACAGCGGTGTTTTTTCAGATCTCGGAGCACTCGAAAGTTTCTTTGGTATGCCGGCCGGCAGCGCGAATATTGGGGACAGTGTCGTTAACTATGACTACGATTTCAGTAAAATCGAAATTTCTTTTATGTACGGCCTGACAGACAATTTGACGGTCGGGGTGCGACTGCCGTACTGGTGGATAAAAAACAATGTAAATGCCCAACTTGATACGACTAACGCAACTATCGGCAAAAGCGCAACCGGCGTTTTATTCGGTGCTCCCCTTGTGCCTCTGGCAGCAAATCCGTTCGGGGACGCATTGCCGCTGACAACAGAGGATGTATACGACCTTGTCGGCAGCGGTCTTGACGTAAACGGCGATTCTGTCATTGACATTCCCGGATACGGTTACAAGCGGATCAGTTCCTTTTCCGATAATGGAATCGGTGACAGTGAGATCGGCGGCAGGTACCAGTACCTGAAAAATGAAAAATGGCAGCTTGCGGTGACCGGCGGACTCAGGTTGCCGACCGGCAGGATTGATGACCCGAACGACCTTATGGATTATGGCATCAGTGACGGGGCTTATGCCCTTTTCCTTCATGCCAACAACGATTATACGGGGTTTGATAAACTTGTCCTTAACGGTACTGCCAGGTATTACGCCTATCTGCCGGACGAGGAGACATTAAGGATCACCTTCAGCGCCGATGAACCGATTACGCCGAACATGGAGGAGGTGGAAAGGGACTTGGGAGATGTCCTGGAGCTCGAACTCTCGGGCAAGTATTCCTTTTCCAATGAGTGGAGCTGTTTCGGTCTCTACAAGTACGGCCATAAATGGAAAGATCATATAAGCGGTGACATGGGCTACAACTATGACGGGCTCGAGGATGAAACCGATTACGAGGAGCATGTCTACTTCATCGGCCTGACCTATTCGACCATCCAGATGTACACCGAGAAAAAGTTCCCCATTCCACTTGCCGCATCGATTTCCTACAGGGACCGTTTCAAGGGCGAGAACCTTTTCAAGTCAAAATATATTGAGGCCGCGGTTCGATTGTTTTTCTAAAAACAACATATTTTTGCAAGCAAATGCCATGGAGCATGGAAAGGAGGTATTGGAGCAGGCAAATAGGATAATGAAAGGCAGTTACTGATGAACAGTTAAGAAATATGAGTCAGTCATTTATTAACAACAAAAGGAGGATGAAAAAATGAAAGGAAAAATGAAATTCAGGTTGTCTGTATCAGTCTGGCTGTTGAGCATTGCAATGGTGTTTGGTTCTGTTTCTTTTGTCGCTGCCGGCGGCGGCAACGTTGAAGACCCGGTTGGTGATATAGGGGCGCACCTGCAGGGACCGGCGATCATCGGTACCTTGACGCTTACCTATACTGAAGAGTGTCTAATTCCAAATGTTTGTCAAGGAACTGTGCATTACTCCATTATTGGAAGCTGCAAAAATAATGATGTAGATATTTCCAATACGATGACTGCAGAATATGCAGGTGTAGATAATGCAGCAGATTTTGCTGATTCTACAGAAGAGGAGATCCAATCCATCATTGCCCCTGTCATCCCGGCAGAATGTTACCCTGACCTGGATAATACAACCAGCGCAGGTATCCTGGCTGTCAACGTCAAGAAGCCGGTTTCAGGTGAGGATATCAACGAGAATCCCTTCATCACTGCCGGCGTAGTAGCCCTGTCGGTCGTATACAAATAAGCTCATACTTAATTGGATAACATTAACCCAATTTTTATCAGGCCCCCGGTTCAAAGTCCGGGGGCCTGGCTTTATCTGCCGGTAAAGATGAACAGTATGAAAAATCCTGCAAACATTGCTAACCGGGCTGAAATAGGAAAATGATATTTGCGTTTGCTTCAGCCTTCAGCTCATCAATATTGCTGGCCCTGTCGTTTCCCGGCCTCGGCTTTCCCTTTCTTGCCTGGATCGGATTGGTGCCCTTTTTCATATCAGTCAGAAACAGGGGATATTTAGCAACCCTGACAATTTCCTTTACAGCCGGCACCCTGTTCTTTACGGTGGTCAGCCACTGGCTGAGCGAGATCGACGGCATGAGATGGTTTGATCAGCTTCTGTTCATGTCATTTCTCGGGACCTATTATGTGCTATTCACATTCCTGCTGAAAATCATTTCCGAGAAAAGTAAGATGCCGGTCATCCTCAGTGCACCGGTTGTCTGGGTATCTGTCGAGTATTTGCGATCGCACATTGATTTCCTGTCGCTTCCATGGGCCCTGCTTGGCCATTCCCAGTATCAGAATATCCCTTTCATCCAGCTGTCAACCATAACCGGGGTGTACGGTCTCTCGTTTCTAATCGTCATGGCAAATGCCGCCCTGGCAGAGCTTGTTATAAACCGGTTCAGACCCGGTAGGCAGGTGGTGGCAACGCTCGGCGTTGTTTTGCTGGCCCTGACCTGCGGCTTTACTATGGTGCCAGAGAAATTTGAAGGCATGACGCCTCCAGTCACAGTTGTGCAGGGAAACTTCTCGCTGGAACGGGAACTGGACAGAGAATACCAGAAGGAGATTATCGCAAAACAGGTGGAATTGACCAGGGGAGCTGCGCAAGCATCAGAGACTTCACTTATTGTCTGGCCCGAAGGGTCTGTCAGGGGGGTGATGGACAACAAAAGCGTCCTGTCGCAGACTATATCCGACCTTTCAAGGGATGTAGATGTGCCTCTGCTGGTAGGCAGTTCACGACGGCCCAAGATAACCCAGAAAAAATACGACTTAAACAATTACACGGTGGATGACTTCATAAGCCTGAAACCCGGCGAGAAGATATCATTGAAGCGGAGGTACTATAACAGTGCCTTTTACTTTTCTTCCAAGGGGAAACTGCTGGCACAGTATAACAAGGCAAGGCTTCTGCCGTTCGGTGAATATACACCCCACAGAGAAACCATTCCATGGCCTGCAAGGTACAGGGAAACTGATGACTTCGTGCCCGGAAACGAGATCAAGATAATGGAACTGGGTGACTCCAGGTTCGGGGTGCTTATCTGTTGGGAAAATATCTTTCCAGAACTTTTCAGGAAATATGTTCTGAACGGGGCGGACTTCATGGTGAACATAACGAATGAGTCCTGGTTCGGGGATACGGCAGCGCCTGTCCAGTTCTTGTCCATGAGCGTTTTTCGTGCCGTTGAAAACAGAGTGCCCGTGATCCGTTCTGCCAACACGGGGATATCCTGTTTTATTGATCCCCTTGGCAGAATCACCGGTAAGGTCACAAAGGGCAACAAGAATACTTTTATAGAAGGGTATCTCACTCAAAGGGTGCCGTTGTCCCATAATAGGACATTTTACACCCGTTATGGAGATGTGTTTGCATTTATCTGCATAGGAATGACCTTGTTACTGGTTTTTCAGTCCGTTATCAAACCAAAAGAGAAATTAATGACATGCAAGAGAAAGGAAGACTGATATTTCTAAAGGGCATTTCCGGTAGGGAGAAGATAAGCAGGCTCCTGTTTGCGGGAATATCCCTGTTTATCCTGCTGACCACCATACTGTGTACATATTTTGCCTTGCAGTGGGCCAACAAACCGTTTGCCGGATTTCTCATCAATGAACGTATGGTTATAGGAAATGTCGGTCAGTATGACTGGACCGGCACCGAGGCGGGGTTGAATTATCCTGACAAGATAATTAAGGCAAATGGGGCACCTGTGTCGTCTATGGCTGACCTTGATCAGGTTGTAGACATGCTTGAGATTGGAACTCCTGTAACATATACGGTTGAAAGAAGTGGAACGCTGCGTGAGGTATCCATACGGACCATGCGTTTCTCTCTGGCTGATTTTATGGTAATAGTAGGTACGTATCTGTTTGCCGGGATTTTCTACCTGGTAATTTCCATAGTTGTGTTTGTTTTAAAGCCGGATGCAAAAGTCAGCTGGATATTTCTCCTGGCCTGCGGAGGGCTCAGCATTTATTACGTTACAGCCTTTGACATACAATCGACTCACCTCGGTTTTATTCGACTGTATATGTCAGTCAGCGCTCTTTTACCTGCAGCTATTATGCACCTGAGCCTGAATTTCCCGGAACAGAAAAAGGTGTCGCAAAGATACCCGTTCCTACAGTTTATTCCGTATGTTGTTGCTGCAGTATTGATAGCATCTCTTCTGGTTATATACCCAAATCCTTTATATGCAAGGATTTATGGCTCTGTAATACCGCCGTTCATGTTGTTGGGGGCCGTTGCATTGTTGGCTTCAGTCTTTCATTCCTTTATCAGGAGTCAATCGGTCATAGCCAGGCAGCGTGCCAAGGTGGTTCTTTTTGGTATAGCCCTGGCAGGACCCATACCGGCTTTGGTAATGATCCTCTCAAACCTGGGGATCACTATCGGCAATGTAGAAATCCTCAACAACTTTCTGGTATTTCCAATCTTGGCTTTTCCTGCATCAATTGCCTATGCAATTGCCAAGCACAACCTGTTTGATGTGGATGTCTACATCAAGCGAACCTTAGGCTATATCATCATGACGGCCCTGGTGGGTATTACCTATTTCATCCTGCAGTTATTTGTCCGAAACGTTCTGCTTGAGCCAATACTCGGTGACATGGCTGATAACATCTATCCGGTGATTTTTGCCCTGTTGGTGGTTTTTCTTTTCAACCCAGTCAACAACCGGATTCAGGTCTGGGTTGATATGCTGTTTTTTCGTGCAGCAGTTGATTACAAACATATAATTGCCGAAATAAGCAATGCCTTTACTTCCGTCATGCAGATTGACGAGGTCATACTCAGGATGCTGCAGACAATGAATCGCTCTCTTTTTCTTGAAAATGCCAGTGTGATGCTGCTTGCAGGAGGCGATAAAGCGGGACAGACCCTGTATTACACCGGTTCCGGACAGAATCTTGAAATACGTTCAGAAGAAAATGCTTCAACGTCTGATGAGTCTCTTCTTAGGCTGCTTGCTGACGAGAAGAAATTGATCACCAGTTATGATATTGCTGAAGATCCGAAATACGGTGCAACAAAAGAGGCATGCCGGGAGAGTATGGACCGGCTCATGGCAAGTCTTGCAGTGCCGCTTGTTTACAAGGAAAAACTCATCGGCTTGCTGGCTCTCGGAAATAAGAAGTCAGGACGTTTTTTTTCAAGGGAAGATGTAGACCTGCTGGCCACCCTGGCAAATCAGGGCGCCGTTGCCCTGGAAAACGCTCGTCTATTTGAGGAGAATATCGAGAAGACCAGGATGGAGGAAGAGCTCAAGATAGCCCATGATATCCAGATCAGTATGCTGCCTGAACAGTCGCCGGATATAGCCGGATATTCTATTGCAGCAAGCTCTTTTTCCGCCCGTGAAGTAGGCGGTGACTTTTATGATTTTATCGAGATGGGGCAGGATGATGAAAAGAAGCTCGGTATCATTGTAGGAGATGTCTCGGGCAAGGCAGTGTCGGGAGCTCTGGTAATGGCCGCCTCAAGAAGCATTTTTAGGGTTCTTGCCGATGCAAAGGCATCGGTAAGGGATATGGTACTGCAGGGAAACATACGCCTCAAGCATGATGTCAAAAAGGGAATGTTCGTGGCCCTTTCCTACGCCCTGCTTGATCCAATAAATAAAAAGATGACCATAGTCAATGCGGGACAGACACAGCCAATACTTTGCAGCAATCTGTCTAGTGAGCCTCAATATATTGATCCGGAAGGAGACCGCTTCCCATTGGGTATTATTGAGGATTGCGACTACCAGGAAGCTGAGGTTTCACTGAAGTCCGGTGATACGGTTGTGTTTTATACTGACGGTATTGTCGAGGCAATGAACGAGACAGGTGATATGTATGGTTTTGATCGTTTTATCGAGGTAATTGAGGAAAATAAAAGGTTTGAAGCTGATGAATTTTTAAGAAATCTTATGGCAGATGTAACCCGTTTTGTGGGAGATGCGGAACAACACGATGATCTTACCATTGTAGCTGTAAAGGTTGATTGATCTATAAAAAAAATAGGTTTATTGAAATTTACATATGTAAAGTTAGACTTATGATATATATTTAAAACTTTTTACAGGATTGGAACCATGGAAAAACTAGTTGAAATGCACATACCTAACATTCTTGGCTCGGAAAAGGCTGCTATTGAAAAGGCTGTTTTGATAGCAAGGGAGATGGGGTTTAGCCATGACCGTGTTGAGGATCTGAAAACGGCAGTTGCTGAAGCGTGTATCAATGCCATTGAGCATGGCAATAAGTTTGCCAGTGATACAAAAGTAGGTATTACGCTTGCCTCTGACAATACTGCCCTTGAAGTGCGGGTGCATGACCAGGGAAAAGGTATCGATCCTAAGAAGATTCCAGGAGAAAGAAAGGACAAGGATGGATTTCCGCTTAGAAGGGGTTATGGCATGTTTCTCATTAAAAATTTAGTGAATGAGATGTCTTTTGAAAGTAAGCCGGGTGCAGGTAATGAGGTAAGGATGATTATTCATCTTGATAATAAAAAACAGAATTAACAGGCAGGTATTCTTGAAGGGTAATTATGCAGGACTTCATGATAAAAGAGGTAGTATATGAGTAAGGACATTAATGTTTCAACCAGTCGGGAAGGGGATGTTGCTGTAATAAACATCACAGGGGATGTGACTGCAGTGACGGGCCAGGTTGTCAAGGATGCTTATCAAAATGACAATGTATCTGAAAATCCTAAAATTTTGTTAGCATTTGATAAGGAATGCTATATCAACAGCGGTGGTCTGGCGTTTCTGATTGATATAGCTTCAGAGGCCAGGAAGAAAGACCAGAAGATGCATGCTTCAGGCCTGTCTGAACATTTTCAGAAAATTTTTCATATGATCGGGTTGACACGATGTATGTCTATCTATGATACAGCAGATTCGGCCATGGAAGAATTTTAAACGTTCGCTTTTCTTTCTTGATCTATAGAAAAGCCTTTTTCATATATTTTAATGTAAGGAGGCTGGAAGCTAATGAAGCGTAAAAACTGCTGGGAAGTAATGAAATGCGGGCGTGAGCCGAATGGCAAGAACGAAAAACTGGGTATCTGTCCCGCGGCTGAGTCAGGCAAACTTGACGGAATAAATAACGGTGAATATGGCGGGCGGTTCTGCTGGAATTTTGCCGGAACCTTCTGCAAAGGGGAAGTTCAGGGCACAGTGGCTCAGAAAATGAAAAACTGTCTTGATTGCGGATTTTTTATGCTGGTCAACAAAGAGGAAGGGTTGCATTTTATATTTACAAATGAAGAGGCTATGAAATAAAATTGGCACCAACCACAGGGTTGGGGTGGTTGATGCCATGGTGTAGACCCCTGGAGATTGCTCAATCTCCTTTCGTCAATACACATCTTTTGGTTGCTTCTAACACATGATTGTTTCCCTTTCCATCATGTGGGCTGCGATGGTCGGCAGGGTGGCAATTTCAACACCTTCAAGCAACTCACTTTCCTCTATGCCAAGGTTTTTAAGGTCTATTTTGCAGACATACATGCGGGGATTTTCTTCAAGAATTATGGGAAAAAGTTCCCGGACCGGAGCAATATTTTTCCCTTCAATAGTATCGGCCACACCTTTTTGAACCATTCTGGCACCTTCACACATAAAGAAGAGAGAAACGTCAGCACCTTCGACAAGCAATGAACTTACCAGGCCGATCGCTGTATTTGCCCGGTGGTGATTATCATCGCAATGAGTAAGTATCATCATGTATTTCTTGGCCATTTTTCTTTCTCCATCCGGGTTTTTTAATAATTCTTATACCTGGAAATATTTTTCTGTATAATGCATTACTCCCTTGAAGATTACAGATAGGTTACAGATTGGTATTTTTGCCAAATTTTTTTTATTAAATAGAGAGTCATAAAGAAATCACTGGAGATATAAGTATCCTACTTAAATCACCAGATTTGGTGGTGGTCACAGCTAAGCTAAGTGGGTAGGTTGGTGATAAATAAAGTGAAGTCCTAGTATAACGTAATAGAATACTTTTATTTTCTTCTTTTGCGTGCCCAAAAGAAGAAGCAAGAAAAGGGCACCCGACTTTCACGTCCGCCTCTGGCGGATACCTGGAGTTTATACCCCCTTGAGGGGTGCTTCTCGCTGTTGTCAGGACGTAAAAAAACTCGGCTCTGCCTCAAACAGTTTTTACGTCTTATTCTGACAACATCTGTGATGCTCAGCGTAAAAGAATGGGACCTTAAAGATAAGATAAGCACGAACATTTTTGCCATTTCGCGTAGCCGAGCAGCGTAAAAATAACCGGAATAGCGCGAGGACTGTTTGAGCGAAGCGAGTTTCGCAGCGCCCGGTTATTTAGAGCAGCGCAGGGCAGTCTGCTATCAGCAGACCAAGTGAACGGCTGCCTTTTTGGTTCGTTTTGGGCAAACAAAATGAACGTAAAAAAAATAAAACATTTTATTACTGTGAACAATACAAAGACCACTTTTAGTGGTGATGTTAAATTCTAAATTCTTGCATCAAAAGTGTGAAATGCATAGATTGGCATAATCTACCAATCCAGAATTTTTTAATTTTACTTATAGGAAAGGAAACATGGAAGAAAAAACACATCTTGATTATGGCTGGAAACAGGAGATGGACATATCGCTCCATGATAAAATCAGGCTTGACCTGAAAAACTCCATGCTGCAAAAGCAAAATGATATCCGTAACGCCTTGCGGGTGATAATGGGTGAATTCCCGAAACTGACAGTGCCTTTGACGTTGGAGAGCGGCAAGAAGACATTCCGTGTTAAAAAACCGGAAGAAATTACCAACGATGATCTGCTTGGGATTATCCGGGGTCTGGCAAAGTCCGAGAAGTCAGTGTTGGAACTGCAGAAGAAGGAAAATTCTCCGTATCTGGAGGTGCTTGAATCATATCTTCCCCAAATGGCAGACAGCGAGGAGGTTATGGCCTGGATCAATGAGAATATTGATTTTACAGACTACAAAAGTCCCATGCAGGCAATGGGAACCATTATGAAGCATTTTGGCAAGCTGGCTGACGGGAATATGGTAAAAGGGCTGCTGCAGGAATTATCCAGGGGCTGATGTCGAAACAGCTTGGCTTGTGAGAAAACCGGGTTAGTTTTTTATGCAGAAAATTTTGATCGGAATAGGGGTGGTGCTTCTGGCTGCAGGTTTTCTTTGGCCCTGGCTTGGAAAAGTGCCAATCGGGCGTCTGCCCGGCGATATTATAATCGATAGGCCAAACCTGAAGATATATATCCCTATTACCACCATGATAATTATCTCCATAATTATTTCATTGCTGTCCCGTTTTTTTAAAAAATAATTATTTTAATTCCAAACCTTAACCCACCAGCTTAGCTAATAAGTCTCAGTTATGCTATGCGGGTAAGTTGTTGATAAATAAAGTGAAGTCTAAATATTAAAGTAATATATTGTTTTTTTTACGTTCATTTTGCTTGCCCAAAACGAACCAAAAAGGCAGCCGTTCACGTGGTCTGCTGATAGCAGACTGCCCTACGCTGCTCAAAATAACCGGGCGCTGCGAAACTCGCTTCGCTCAGACAGTCCTCGCGCTATTCCGGTTGTTTTTCCGCTGCTCGGCTGCGTGAAATGGCGTATAAAAAACATTTTATTACTATGAACACAAAGACCCTTTTAGGAGCATCTTATAATCAACACCCCTTTTAGGAGTGGTTGTTAAAACCAGACCTGTGGGAAGAAAATAAGAGATTGCAATTTTCATGCTCTTATGTTCAGTCATGCATTTCAAAGTGCAGTGGACTGAGATGGAAATATGTCTTATATGTAATATTTGAAACTTAAGAGTATTTTAATATATAAGGAGATTGTTATGGCTAAGATAGGCAGGAACGAAGCATGTCCCTGTGGAAGTGGCAGGAAATTTAAACGCTGTTGTCTTGGTAAACAGCAGGAGCAGGCAGCAAACCTCACTGAAGTGCAGAAAGCCCAGATCTCTCTGCAGAACGGTATTAATAAAATTCAGGAAGCTGCCCTGAAAGGGGTCCAGAAGGTACATGAGCTGGGAGTTTTCGTCTTTTTTTCAACTACGGAAGGAGATGCCTGGCTGCTGGAAATAACTGAAATGGATGGGCTGCAGGTGGCTGCAGGCAAGGAAGCCCTTACAGTTGACCTTGAGGAGAATCCGGAAACCATTGAAATAAACTGGACTCACAGATTTATTATTGAAAATAAGCAGTTTGTGACAACTGCATATAAAGATAAGAAAGTTGAGAAAATCGACAATTATCCCATTCATCCAATACTTGCTGCAATAAAGCGCATCAAGAAAAAGTTTTCTCCGGAACAACTCGAAAGTGTCCACGTTGGCCAAGAGCCGGCAAATGGAGAATCCTAAACCGCTGAACAGTTTCTATTGTGAAAATTTATCTGCGTTTTATCCCCATGGTTGGCATCATGGGGATAATTTTTTATCTCTCCCATCAGCCTGGTGATTTTATCCGACTTCCCCTGTTCCCGGGGATTGACAAGTTGGCCCATTGTATAGCTTATGGGTGTCTCGCCGGAGCATTTTTGTACGGTCTGCAGCCTTATTTCAATACCTTTAATAATAAATTTATTGTAACCATAATTGTCGTAGCGCTCTGCGTGCTCTTCGGCATTAGTGATGAGTATCATCAATCCTTTATACCGGGACGCTTTGTCAGCTTCTGGGATGTTGTGGCAGACGGCCTCGGAGCCATTCTCGTGGTTGGTTGGTGGCTGTTAAAAACAAGGCCAAAAAACTCAAAGGATTATTCATTATACGATAAATAAATGACTGTTTTTCTGATGATGGTATTTGCAATAGTGTATCAGTAGTGTAAAATCATTTTGCAGTATTTTAATACGTTATGGGTGAAAGGCGTTCTCAAGCAGCACAAAAAATAGACTTTAGCAAGTTAGCTGAGGTTAATATAATAGCATGACTTCTAAACCTTCATACAGTCAGTTGGAAAAAAAGGTGAAAGCCCTGGAAAATGAGCTTTCCGGTCAGCATGACATTGAAAAAATGTTATGGGAGAAGCAGGATCAACTGTTCAAGGTTTTGGATAGCCTGGATGCCACTGTCTATGTGTCAGACATGCAATCATATGAAATTCTCTATGCCAACCGGTATGCCGAGAATCTCTTCGGCGATATTACCGGTAAAATATGTTGGCAGGTGCTGCAGTCCAATATGAAGGCCCCTTGTCCCTTCTGTAAGATCAGTGAACTTGTTACCCCTGACAATGAACCTAAAGATATCGTCGTCTGGGAAAATCAGAATACCATAACCGGTAATTGGTGCTCGATACGTGATAAAGCAATTGAATGGTTTGACGGCAGACTCGTTCATTTGCAGATAGCTGTCGATATTTCCCACAGGAAAAAAGCTGAAGCCGCCTTAAAGGAAAGTGAGGAAAAATTCCGTACTGTTGCAGACTTCACATATGACTGGGAATACTGGGTTAATGAGCATGGAGGTTTTAACTATATATCTCCGTCATGTGAGAGAGTTACCGGCTATAGCGTTGAAAATTTCGAAAAAAATCCTGCTTTAATGCTGGATATTATACATCCTGACGACAAGCAGTCCCTTAGTAAACACATCATTGAAGAATTGGGAACCGGAAAGGTTTGCCATTTGAATTTCCGTATCATAAGCAGGCAAGGTGAGGAGAGGTGGATATCCCACTACTGCCAGCCGGTATATGACCAGGATAAAAAATTTCTGGGACGCCGTGCCAGCAACCGGGATATTACTGTACAAAAAAAGGCGCAGGAATATATCAAATGTAATGAAGTGCGTCGGGCAGCATTGTTGAAGCTATATGAGATGCAGTCATTACCAGTAAAGGAAGTTTGTCAATTTGTCCTGGAAGCGTCTGAATCTCTTACAGAAAGTAAAATAGGCTGGATGGGATTTATGAACGAGGATGAGTCCCAATTGACGATTCATGCCTGGTCGAAGAGTGTCATGTCCCAGTGTAAAATTCATGAAAAACCAATTGTTTTCAGCATTAAAGAGGCGGGAGTCTGGGGAGAAGCAGTACGGCAGCGACAACCGATTATTATCAACGATTACAGCTTAACCGCTATTCAGAAAAAGGGGGTTCCTGCCGGCCATGTGGAGATAATCAGGTTCATGGCGGTTCCGCTCTTTGATGATGGGAAAATTGTCGCGGTCATTGCAGTGGGCAATAAAAATCAGGATTATGATGAACAGGACGTAAAACAGCTGCAATTGCTTATCGAAGGAATGTGGCAGATCGTCAAACGGAGGCAGACCGAAGATGAACTCATCAGACAGGCGGAGATGATCAAGCACTTCACCAATAAGGTTGTTCATGATCTTAAAAATCCTGCAATTGCCATTTTTGGTCTCGCCCGGATACTCGAGAGGAAATATGAGAGGCTGCCTCCGGAAAAACTGAAAAATTTTATTGAGCAGATAGTTAACAGCTCAGCACAGATTGTTTCACTGTCAGAGGATATCAATTTATATATTTCCACCAGGGAGAGTCCTTTACATTTTGTCGACCTTAACCTGAGGGAAATATGGGGTATTATCAGAGAGGAGTTTTTGGCCCGGCTTAAAAAAAGGGAAATAATGTGGGTGGAGCCGGATATTGAAATACCTGCAATAACTGCTGACAAGCATGCCGTACTCAGAGCCTACAGGAATCTTGTGGATAATGCCTTAAAATACGGAGGCAATAAACTGACTGAGATAACTATGGGATATGTGCCATCAGCAACGTACCATATTTTGACTGTGCAAAATAACGGAAAAGTCATACCTCCGGAAGAGGTTGAAAGTATCTTTAAGCTTTTCAAGAGGAAAGCGGATGAATCAACCACTGGTGGTACAGGTTTGGGACTTGCGATTGTCAGGGAAATTGCCAGGCAGCATAAAGGGGACTCCTGGGTTGAATCTGGAACTGATGGGAAAACCACGTTTTACTTGTCAATTGTGCAGGATCTTAATGGAAATGTAGTGCAGTAGTTTAATTTTTCTCCTCCTCGTTGTTTTTTTCTACAGAGCCATCTTGCTTTTTTTCTTCATTATTTTCTTCGGTTTTTGAATCTTCATCTATTTTAAGCCCGGGCATTAAAGCTGTTTCGGTAACTGGTTCAGCATCTGTTGTAGATTCGTCCTGGGCTTCTTCCTGTTTGAACTGGTCAATATAAAGGCTTGCCAGACAGCCCGCCTGGAAGGGAGGCAGAAATATTTTCAATACGATGAGCAAGGGCAGCAATGTGCTGCCAAAGTCAATAAGCATCATTGGAATGACAGATATAAGCAGCAGAAAGACAAAGTGAACGAGAAACCCTGTTTCATTAACCTTGTTCATGCTGAGCCGCATGGCATCGGTGAAAGACATTTTTCTGTCAACCATCAACGGCAGGACATAAAGCCACCAGGTAGCGAAAATCAACCCCGGGAGGATTAACAGCATAAACCCGAAGAATATCAGGAGCAGGACGAGAAAATAGGGAAAAAGTTTGGTAAATTGCTGCAGTCCGGAAAAAATATCCTTAAAGACCGGTTTCCTGTTTTCCCTCAGATAAAGAATAACCAGGAGTGTGTAGCCTCCGGCGAGGGGACCGGCGAGTATACCCAGAGAAAAAACAGTCAGCAACTGGACGAGTAAACCACCAAGGATGAGGATTATGGGCTCTTCCTTAGTGATCCTGTATGCATCCTCAAGATATGCCTGGAAATTCATGGTTTTGAGATATAGGGTTGAATTTTTTTATTGGGTTAAAGGTATTGGCTCAAGCTCAATTAAGCTCTCATTTATTAATAATTATTGGATTCGTTTATTTTATTATTGTTCATTTTTATCAGCATACTAAACTGCTGATGATTGACAGTTTTCCTTTATGCCCTGAAGGATAAAATCCTTCAGGGTGCAAAAACGAACACAAAAAGGGCAGCCGTTCACTTGGCCTCCGGCTTCCCTGCGCTGCTCGTAAAGAGCTGACGCTTTGGAAAGTCGTTTGCACTCCGCCAAAGCGTTTAACCGCACTGTACTTCTCTGCTCGGCGGCGTGAAATGGCAATAATGCCCGTACTTATCTTTAGGGACCCATTCTTTTACGCTGAGCATCACAGATGTTGTCGGAATAAGACGTAAAAATTGTTTGAGGCGTAGCCGAGTTTTTTTACGTCCTGACAACAGCGAGAAGCGCAAGGTATCCTCCAGAGGCGGACGTGAAAGTCGGGTGCCCTTTTCTTGCTTCTTCTTTTAGGCAAGTAAAAGAAGAAGATAAAAATATTTTATTACTTTAATACCAGGACGTTACTTTATCTATCACTAACCTACCCGCATAGCATATCCGAGACTAACCAGGCGAACTGGTGGATTAAGTGAGATATTTAAAGAGTGCTATTTTTGGAGCAGCCTTGCCATATCCTTGGCAAAGTAGGTCAGAATGATTTCCGCACCGGCCCGTTTTATGCTGAGCAGTGTTTCCGCCATAACCTTTTCTTCATCAATCCAGCCATTGGCGCCCGCAGCCTTGATCATGGCATATTCCCCGCTCACATGATAAGCGGCGATGGGAAGATCGAACTCATCACGCAATTTACTGATTATGTCAAGATAGGCAACAGCAGGTTTAACCATGAGGATATCAGCTCCTTCTTCGACATCTAAGGTAGCCTCACGAAGCGCTTCCAGTGAATTTGCCGGGTCCATCTGGTAACCGCGCCTGTCACCTTCCTGGGGTGCACAATCTGCGGCATCACGGAATGGCCCATAAAATGAAGAGGCATATTTAACGGCATAGGACATGATTGGAATATTATGAAAGTTTTCATCATCAA
>JBHPCH010000043.1:0-18951 GCA_042576125.1 Thermodesulfobacteriota bacterium | reverse complement strand
CTGAAGAGCATCTTTTATTTCACTTTTAAGAGATTCACATTCAAACATTGTGGCAATCTCATTAAAATCATCCTCTAAGAAAGGAGCCGTTGTGAAAGTTCCTGATTGACGAAAATCCCATCTTGGTGATTTTTTTTGGGGCATTTTTGCTCACTCCTTAGTGTAAATAAAATGAAGCAAATTATATAAATATTACGCCTTTTTTATTGTTCGCAAGCTATCTAGATAGTCGGCCCACTCCTGCATCATGCGTCTACGTTCCGGCAAGTGTTGGGCATGGTTGTATGCTGCCTTAATACTGTTCCTTTCTGCATGAGCAAGCTGCCGCTCTATAACATCAGACGGCCAACCTTGTTCGTGAAGTAGAGTTGAGGCCATAGCTCTAAAGCCATGTCCTGACATCTCTAATTTTGAGTATCCCATATTACGCAGAGCAGCCAAAACCGTATTTTCAGACATTGGCCTTTCTATTGATCGCATTCCTGGAAATACAAAAAGCCCACTGCCTGTCAAAGGCTGTATTTCTTTGAACACCTGAACCGCCTGTCTTGAAAGAGGTACAATATGAGGAGACCCCATCTTCATTTTCTCACCTGGGATCTTCCACTCGGCTTTATCAAGGTTTATTTCCTGCCATTCGGCATGTCGTAATTCACCAGGGCGGACAAAAACCAATGGCGCTAGGCGTAATGCACATTTGGTAACAAAATGGCCCTCATAAACATCTATTGCTCGAAGCAGTGCGCCGACTTTTTGGGGATCAGTAATAGCAGCCATTCGTTTTGGCTTTGCTGGAGCCAATGCCCCCCGAAGGTCTGCCGTAGGATCACGTTCGGCGCGCCCGGTAGCAACAGCGAAACGAAATACCTGACTGATTATCTGTTTTATTCTGTGAGCTGTCTCTATAGCACCACGATCTTCAATGCGCCGCAAAATAGCAAGTATTTCTAGCGTGGATATTTCTGCAATGGGTTGGCCTCCCAGCCAGGGATATACATTTGCCTCAAGCCTTTGGGTGATTGTTCTAGAATGGCCAGGCTTCCAGGTATGTTTAAATTTCTCAAACCACTCCCGCGCCAAAAACTCAAAAGTATTTACTCCCTGCTCCGTTTTAATATGCTTTGTAATTTTTTTATGTAGGCTTGGGTCAATGTCATTTCTTAATAATTTTCTTGCACTTTCATGTTTATCTCTAGCTTCTTGGAGCTTTATGTCCGGGTATACGCCCAAGGAAAGAGTTTTTCGTTTCCCGGCAAAACGATAATCAAAACGAAAGTACTTCCCGCCGACTTTATTGACCAGAATGTAAAGACCCCTTCCATCTGTAATCTTATAAGGTTTGTCTTTAGGCTTCGCGTTGCGTATGGCGGTATCTGTGAGCGACATAACGGTATCTCCATTGGCGATAGTGACTTTACCGCCTAAAGTACCGTCAAACATGACGGGATGTCAAGAGATTTCCTCGGACGTTACAGGAAAAGAAAAACCCCAAATCCCTTTCAGGACTTGAGGTTTAGGACTTTACCAGACTTCTCTGGATTATTTTATGGTGGAGGCGGCGGGAGTCGAACCCGCGTCCGAAAATACTCCCCTCAAGCTTCTACATGCTTAGTTCCAGTTTAAGGTATCGCCCTGCAGAATTTCCTGGAACAAACTTTCTGCTTCGCTATCCTGCTAAAAGATTCGTTTCCGCTCCGGCAGGCACAGCCCGGAAACTACCCTGCTGAGTCGACGCCCTGTTCTGATTCCGCAGGGGGGAACCAGGAGGACGGCTGAGCAGAACTATGCTGCTACAGCGTATTTATAATCGTCGGCGATTATAAGTTTTCCATCTGTTTTACGAGCAGACAGACCTCGGCATGCTACTTTGAGCTTCTATATCCCCGTCGAATCCGTTTCGCCCCCCTTTTTTATAATTAAAAATTATGAATTAAAAATGAAGAATTGGAGATTGTTGGCAAAAAACAAAATCGCTTCATTCAGCCATTAAGGAATTAATCTGAAGCAGTAACTTAATTATTCTTATTATACCACAATTAGCGGCTTTTGTATTCCCTTTCCAGTTCCCGGTCGCTTTGCTTTTTTTTCAGGGCGGCCCGCTTGTCATACATCTTCTTGCCGCGAGCGAGCCCCAGTTCTATTTTTACCTTCCCATTGGGAATAAAGTAAATACGAATGGGGATTAAGGCAAATCCTTTCTCCTTCACCTTGCCGGTCAGCTTTTTTATTTCGCGCCGGTTGAGCAGAAGTTTCCTGGTGCGCAAAGGATCTGTCGAAATATTTGTGGCATAGGTGTATGGAGAGATATGGACATTATGCAGCCAGACCTCATCCCTTTCAATGGCAGCATAACCCTCACGCATGCTGGCCCGGCCCGCCCTTAACGATTTCACCTCAGGGCCGGTAAGAACAATGCCTGCTTCAATGGTGGACTCAATCGTATAGTCGTGAAAGGCTTTCCTGTTGGTGCTGACAACTTTTTTTGACACAGTATTCAATATAATAACAACTGATTAAGCAGTACCAACACCCTGCTGATCTGAACTTCCCTCGCCTGTGACACGGATAACTTCCTGATAGGTTGTAATCCCCTGCATTGCCTTTTCCCAGGCATCCTCACGCAATGTTTTCATGCCTTCCTGCTTCGCAACCTTAATAAGTTCTGCACTGGACTCATTGGCAACCACCATTTTTTTCAGCCTGTCAGACATGGGGAAAATTTCAAAGACGCCACTACGGCCAAGATAGCCTGTACCCCTGCATTGCCGGCAGCCTTTGCCGCGCTGCAGAGTATATTTTTCCCTGGGAGCGGCAAAACCGAATCCCCGCAACTCCTCCCCTTTCATGGTAAATTTTTCGGTGCAGTCGGGACATATCTTGCGTACCAGCCTTTGTGCCATGGCCCCAAGCAGCGTCGAGCTGATCATAAATGGCTGTACCCCGAGATCAACCAGCCGGGTAATGGCAGATATGGCATCATTTGTATGCAGGGTGGAAAAAACAAGATGGCCGGTTAAGGCGGCCTGGATGGCATAGGATGCTGTATCAAGATCCCTGATCTCACCGATCATGATGATATCGGGGTCCTGCCGCAGGATATTGCGCAAGATCGTGGCAAAAGTCACATCTATTGCAGGTTGTACGGCAATCTGGTTGAAGTCCTCATGCACCATTTCCACCGGGTCTTCCACGGTGATAACATTCTGTTCCGGGGTGGCTATGTGTTTTAAGGTGGAATAAAGGGTGGTTGACTTGCCGCTGCCTGTCGGACCGGTGACCAGGATTATGCCATGGGGTGCTTTAACAAAATTGTTATAGGTTTTAAGGTTTTCATGGGAAAAGCCTATGTCGGTCAGGTCCTGAAAAAGTATATCAGGATCAAGGATACGCATGACCACTTTCTCTCCAAAGGCAACCGGGATGGTCGAAACCCTGATCTCGGCATCTTTTTTATCATGACTCACCTTGATACGTCCGTCCTGGGGCCTTCTTTTCTCGGCAATATCCAATCGGGAAAGTGTCTTTATCCTTGAAACTATAGCCGGGTGCACCGCCTTGGGCAGGTTGTATATGGTATGTAAGACCCCGTCTATACGCAGACGTACCATGCTTGTTTTCCGTTTGGGTTCTATATGGATATCACTGGCCCGCTGTTCAAAGGCATAGCTGAATAAATGATCCACAGCACTTTTTATATGCTGGTCAGATGAGGCGATTTCCTTTGTCGATGATATCCTGACCAACTGCTCCAGGTTGCCGAGATCGACCAAAGGACTGGCCATATGTGTTTCGGCAGCAGAAATAGATGTCTGAAACCCGAAAAATTCAGCCAGCATTCTGCCGATGTCCGACTTTGTACTGAGGAAGGGCTTGATCTTTATCTGTAAGGCCCGCTCAATATCTTCAAGTGCCTGTCTTTTGGCAGGTTCATAAATGGCCACCTCGTACACCCCGTTCTCAATACCGAATGGCAGCAGCAGATGTTTCAGGGCAAACGATTTTGGAATGGTCTTGGTGACAAGATCAAGATCAAGATCAAGGGGGTCAAGTTTTTTGAAAGGCATCTTTAGATCTTTGGCCACCGCCTGCATGATATCCTCCTCTGAGAGTATCCTTTTTTTCTTTCCCGGAATAACAAATTGCAGGGAAATCAGCAAATCATAAACATCGGGCTGACTCAGGGATGACTTCTTTCTGTCGTTGGTCCTGCGGCCGCCAATTTTCCTGAAGAGCATCTGACGCTGCTGCTCCTTTTTCAGGGTGAAGGCCTTTGTCTGCTCTGCATCCAGCAAATTGTTCTTGGCCAGAAGATTCAACAGATATTTCTCGTCATCAAGATAATTCATAATTCCTTTCTGCAGCGGGATTTCAGTTATTACCCAAATATTTCATGAGCAATTCTGAAAAGATTTATTAAATTTTATAAGATTTAGTTTAAAATTTTTTAAAATTATATGTGAAATTTCCGGTTTAAAGCAGTCAAGCCGCCGCAGTCTCTCTGCGGCGGCTTGACAGGGATGATGCAATTGCATCTCCACATTGAAGAGGCTCCCCGGCAAGCTGTTGAAAAGATAGTATAAAGAGGTACGGATTACAAGTTCTCTTCACTGCCAGGGAATTTTCATACTTGAGCCAACTCAAGCTCTCTTAATCATTTTATTTTTCGATTACTCCCTCAAGCCTCCATTGTTTACTCGACATCGTACCACTTGATCCTGCCGCTTTTAATATCCCCACCGGGCAGATTCGGCTGAGGAATCTCAACAATCTGCCCCACACTGGTCTGGATAAAGGCCTTCCCTCCTTTATTTTCACCAACATGGATATTCGGCGTAGTTGTCAAGCCCTCTCCCAGGAACTCACTTACTCCAATAGGTTCGCCTTCTTCCCCGGTGCGCCCGAAAACACTCACAATCCATGGAGTTCCAGTCTGGTAATAGACACCGTAGAGATTACCTGAGCCTTCCGGGTTGCAGACATTTGTATTCGGTATGTAGCTAGAGTATGAAAGCAGACCGCCGAGAAGGGTTGCCTGTCCGAGGTTGCGTTCCTTGAAAGTGGACATTTCACTTGACCAGCCGTCAAATCCCGGAGAAGTGCCCGAACAATACACATCGGTCCCGGTTATATAATCAACGAGGTCATCAAAGCTACCATAGTCTTCCAGCGGATGTGAGTTTAAATCAGTACCATCACCAATACAATTGTTAATGACCGGATCAAATGATGACCAGTGTGCCGGCACTTCCGGGGGACCAGGATCATATGGAACGAAGACTTTACCGTAACAACCAACCACTTCGGATGTTTTTCTCGTGACATTTGGCAACTGCTGAATAGCAATATTCTCGACCGGCAGCAGACCAATAGAGCCACGCGTATCTCCGCTGCCAGGTGTATAGGTTGACGGACCCGTATTGGGCACTTGCAGCCAGTTAGGTCCGCGATAAGTTCCATCCAGACACTTTATGGGCTCACGGATGCCATAAAATGTCTGGGTGGCATTGGAGCCGTCATCGGTTTTATCATCGACATCAAAAAACCGGCCTGTACCGAAATAAACCCAGAAGTCACGACCATCCGTACCTACTGTAGGTGCGGTGATAACTGGCTGTCCCGGCGTTTCGAACAATATGTTCGGGTTTTGGTCCGGGGTTAATCCGCTCAGCAGAGTTAGCCACTGGCTGGGAGTGGTAACCACCTGGCTGGAGGCATTGGGAAATATTGGGCCGGCCGCACTTTTACGGGTCACCAGCCGGTACACCCTGCCGCCCCAGCCGTCAGGTGGTGTGCCGTCACCTGTCCAGCCGCCGGACACTGTACCGAAATACACCACATCTGCCTTATATTGAGGATACGTCTCCAGATCAACGGTGATTATGTCTGAAATAAATGAATTTTCATAGAGATCTACTCCATTGGCATCTTTTAAAATAATAGTACCGAACTCTGCCGTTGACTCCGGTAGCGCTGCTGGTATGCGCAGGCTTTTCCGGTCGTTGTCTCCGGCGGCCCCGGGGTTCATGCGGTCATGCAGCGGGATAACGGCCAGCCTTGCCGGCTGGTCGCTTGTGCCCTTAAGGGCACTGGTAGGGTCAGTCATTGTCGGCCCGCTGCCCAAAATCAAATACCATGTAGTGGTTGTGCCTTCCTTCATGGGCACAAAGGTCGGGATAGCCATGGTATAGCCAAGGCTTATTTCATTGCCGGTGTTGGTAAAAGTTGTTTCACCCAAAAGGTTCGGCAGTTTTTCAGGATTGGTGATATCAAAAATAAAATATGCTGAGCGGAATTCCCGGTTATCGACTGAATACTCATCTACACCGTCATTATCAAAATCACTTGGTTGTTCCGGGGCACCGCCGAAACGCATGCCGCTTACAAGGATGGTACCCCAGCCGTTTGGATGGATACAATCCTGAGCCAGAGGAGTCGGGGCATCGATGGTCCCACAGGCATCCTCCGGCGTAAATATCTGTACGTCGGCAATACGCGGCCGCAGGTCAACATAATATTTATGTTTATAGTCGGGGTTGGTCAGACACTTTAAGTGCGGCAGCAGGTTATACGGCACATAGGCCCACATTTCCTCACCAAGGACAGGTGTATTGTCAACATCAACACAGTCCTCGGTACGACAGAACTTCTTGAGCCCTTCATCATAAAAGCCGGCGTTTACCGCATGCAGCATGCCGTCGTTGGCTCCGAAATAAACCATATGGCGCCTGTTCTGCCACCGGGCAGAAAATCCCGAATAGGTGAAGTCATTGTAAAGCTGGTTATAATTCTCTGCCGGCTGAGCCACTGTTATCGGAGTTGAGTGAATAACGTCTCCAAGCTTCCAGGTTATGTCAGTATCACGAACATCGTCAAAATCTGCGTCAACACGCATCATGCGGCTGCGCATGCCTCCTTGGTCCTGGCCCCGGACCCAGTTAATGATCCTGTTCACCTGGTCAGCAGCATCCGCATCAGTTGGGTCAACTCCGAAATCAACCGATACCGGAGCCCGGTCGATGCTGACTGTATCGCTATCTGTCAGCCAGTCAGGAATCAACGACATTCCAAGGTCGGATACAAACTCCAACACCTCATTATCATCATGCACACCGGTGTTTACCACACCGTCGTTGTTCAAATCGTTCCAGGTAAAGATATACCGTTTAGCATTGAGATCATCACTTGGATCTTCATAGGTCGCAGGAGCAGTGAAGCTCTGTTCGCCAGAGTTTTCGGTTCTGTTCACCGCAATATCGGTTTGATCAATATTGTTGAGCCAGTCCGAAATATCCCACAGGTATTTTACCTTGTAAAGTTGCGTTGTGTTTCCGGAGCAGTTGCCACCTGCATCAACGGTCCCGTAACAGGCAAGGGTTGTGCCGGCGTCGCTGTCATAGTAAGCGACAATCTTTTCATCTGTTTCATCCAGGGTTTTATTACCATTTGTGTCCTCCCGCAGGTTGCCGTGACTATCCACCAGAAAGGCATGGACCTTGCCCGTCCATGTGACAAAGCGAGTATCGCCGCCTGCATCTGTATAGCCTGAATCGGTATCAGGCCAGAAAATCGCCTGGTACAGGGCGCCTTCACCGGAAGTGGAAGCGGAGATAACCGAGGCCGCCGAACCGGAAGCGGTCTTTGTTGAGACATAGTCAAATATTTTTACGAGGGCATTATAAAATTTTTGCGGATTTCCGGCAAAATAAAGAGGCGGATCAGGGGCCCCCGCGTGATCATTTACATCAAGGTTCACCCAGTTGGTGTTATAAGCGGCAACGGATAATAATTCGTCAGAATCGCACTCATCATATGCATCCGTATTATCGTAGTCGATATAAGCACTGGCGGTGTTGACAATATGTATTTCAAGTTTGTTCTTTAATTTTTTCTGAACGCCGTTGATAAGCTCTGCGAACTCCTGGTACTCAAAAAAGTCAGCAGCGCTTTCGTCCCAGGCATAGTGCACCAGGTCATCAAAATAGGTTGAGCCCCTTAATCCGGTTTCGCCTCCACATCCCACACTGGCCAGCCCACTGACCTTGGCTGTACCGGTATCTGCGGTATCTCCATCGCTGGCATCGCTGGTAGCAAGATCCACAACTTTCGGATGCAGGTCGGCGGTTGAGCGTCCCTCCGTGATCATTAGGAGAAAATTACGCTGGCAGTACGCCGTCACCGGGTCATTCACAGGCACCCAGTAAACGCCTTCATCCTCATGTATGGTTCCGGTTGCAGGTGCATCAGCACTCCCGTTATTTTGCGCTTCATAGAGAACGCCTCCATAGGTAACAGTGTCATACTTAGAATACGGACCACCATTATAGGCCCATGCCCCAGCACTGGGGCCTAAATCATATGCATCTTTATTACATGAATATTCAGTCGTAGTCCCGCTCAGGCGCATGTCCGGGTCCTGGGCAAAATAACCGATTGCATTGTACATGGCTTCAGCCAAGGGTGTCCAGGTCGCGGCATCTGTCAGGTTGATTTTCTTCACCAGTTCCTGTTCATGGGAGGCAGTTCCCTTGCCGATATCAACCAGTATCTCAGCCCCGTCAGTAAGGGATCCACCGCAACTCTGAAACAGGTCGTAGTCGCCGCATTCTGCATTTTCGCCTCCGCCCCTTGGACTATGCGGGCGA
The DNA here is from genome assembly GCA_042576125.1 of Thermodesulfobacteriota bacterium. Classification (GTDB taxonomy): domain Bacteria; phylum Desulfobacterota; class Desulfobulbia; order Desulfobulbales; family BM004; genus BM004. The sequence goes on along the minus strand of JBHPCH010000043.1, from coordinate 10,309 downwards.
AAGGCCTGGATACCGAAACGGATATCTCCGGCATACTCCTGGATAAGACCGCTGGGTAGCTCACCTTCTGTGGGAAGAGAACCGTCAGCCTTTGTCAGGTTCACCTTGACCGGCATGGTGGCAAGGGGTAAGCCCAGTTGACCTTCAATGGCCCCGAACCACCAGAGTCCTACAGTGTTTGTATGAATGTCTGTTCCAGCGTCGGTGGTAACCTCATTGGTGGGATCAATAACATCATTGCCGGTGAGATCATTACAGAAATCAAGTATTGCCTCTTCAATACAGTCATCGCACAGCCATTCATGCTCATAATATGTCCCTGTACACGGAATAGTCGTCGTTGTGGTTGTAGTGGTGGTGGTGGTGGTCGTCGTGGTCGTGGTTGTTGTAGAAGTCGTTGTGGTTGGTATAGGCTTGTCACAAGCCGGGTCAAGCGTAAAGGTGATGTAATCTCCAACGGTCACTTTACCCTCACCAGTAGAGCTTATAGGGATGCCGCTCCAGGCATCCTTAGTCAACTGAAAAAAGGGAGGCACAGAAAGCTCCTCTACAGGCTCATCTATTACCAGGGGGACCCCTCCCGACATAGCGGTTGCATAAACCGTCGCCCTACCATAATCCCCAAATACGGCTCCAGTTAATGACATCACGATTTCGAATTCGACTGCCCCGGGGAGTTCGCTATCTGATGGAGTACCTAAAATTAGCGGATAGGTCTCCTCATCATAAAAGTCCTTAGTCAAGCCTTCACTCCATTTCTCAGTCCATGAATCCGTGACAAGACATGCCTGCCGCGGTTCACATTTATCTGCGTCAGATGGATTAACAACATGCGCGTTCGAGTCAGCCTCTTCAGGCTCTCCTGCATCAGCTGCGACTATATAAAAGGCGTCAAAGAGAAAACCGCCCTCCCTGACCCAGAACTGCACTGAATGATAGCCGGCACTGTCAACTTCAATAAACGGCGGATCATTATACTTCACGATGTTTGGGTTGTTAACATTCCATGCGCTGTTGAGCCATGTCCAGTCTGAAGGAAAACCCGAGCCGTCATCAATGGTAGAAATATTGCCTAGTTTTTTGTCGTCCAGACCGTAAAAGATGGAGTTATGATTTCCATCTTCCGGTTGATCCGGGTCCTGACCCAGCACGATAATGTAATATTTACCGGCAGCCGGGAAATTCAGAAAATATTCTACCGGATCGCCGGAACCTCCTAACCACAAATCGCCACCCGAAGGTGAAAATAACGGAAACAAATAGCCAGTGCCTTTGTAACCTGACACCCCTACTGGGAAATAAGTATTGGGGGCTTGAGCCCAGTTATCGCCTATAACATTATAGTCTTCCGCTTCAACCCAGGTGCCGTTGTATGCATCAACCTCACAGGGCCCCGGGGGTATTGTCGTCGTCGTCGTCGTCGTCGTGGTCGTGGTGGTCGTGGTCGTCGTGGTCGTGGTCGTGGTAATCTCCGTTATCAGATCAAAGCTGAGCGCATCAGCCAAATTCCACTTGTCAACGCCTTGACCATTACTGGTAATTACAACAGAACCCTCCCCGGCTAAAAATTCAAAGGATCCGGCAGGGCCGTCATGACTAACCGGATTAACCAGCTGGTGCCACTGTGTTTTATTCTTGGCACAGATAGCCTCCTGATCCTGAATCAAGGAAGTGGATGCAGGTGTGCCGTCGCTGAGAACATGGTTTACAGTCCACTCTGCTGCTGTGGTCCTGTCGCCGGGGTGGGTGCATGGGGATAGCACGTACACATTGTAGTAGCCCCACGGGTCAGCAGCACCCATCAGGCTTTTCGAAAAAGTACATGTAGCACCCGTTGTGGTTGTTTCCAGGGAAGATTTATTGGTACTCACTCCTGCCCCTTCGAATAACCAGCCCTCAGAGCAGGTACTCTCGACCGCCGAGTCCTCAACAAGCCCATCTCCTGCAGCAGCATCTGCTTCAGCCACGAAAAATTCCCGCACAGCCCTGATAACCCTGTCACGAAAATAAATACTGCCGTTGCTGGCCATGAAATCCCTCAGGGCCTGGATAACATTGCGCCTCTCAGGGCTCAATTCCTTTTGGGCCGCATCAACTGTATTGTCACTCTGGACAGCAACATCCTCCTGCGTGCTCATGTTTGAAACGCTTGATTCCGGTTCGTTATCCCGTGGACCGTCATCAGTCTGCGCATCCAGGGAATAACCGATCTCCATATCATCAGAAATTTTCGTGTCTACACCCGGCCATGCCCCGGCCAGCATAGACTGGCTATCCGTATATTCATTCTCCGCCGCTCTATTAACTGGATCGCTGCCTGAGTACACCCAACAGCGGCCGACATAATTCGGTTCATATGCGTCATCGTCTACTTTACCGGCGCAAAAAGCACCTGTGATACTGGTGAGCAAGGTGCCATCGCTGATCTCGTAAGGTTCCTTTTTGCAATTTCTTGGGTCGGTGGGGTCGTCGCATTGGAGCGGCATCGAGTTACCGTCATAAAACTTGCCGCACTGGTTTCTGGTCTGGGAAGCACTGAATCTTTGTTTCCAGGCATCATAGCCAAAATTGTACAGGATGTTACATTCATGGATTGCATCGTTATAGGTTGTTATCAGCTCGTCATCTGCCTGTTTATCTATGCCGAGGCACTCCTGCAGGGGCTTGCTGAATCCACCTTGCCCGCCGCCGTCATAAAATTCCGATATAGCCAGTTTACAACTCTCGTTGTCAAGGCCGCCGCCTTGAGTGATGGCGTAAATCTCGATCAGGGTATTGTTGTCTCCATCGTTCCCCCGAACCGTCAGGGACAGTTTAGTGTCATCCGGGGGAGTGTAATTACCGTCTTTCATGATGGTGATTTCCTTGACCATGCTCATACCGTCGCAGCCACGGGATTCACCAACTAGATACTCATCGCCGTCAATAAGTGAATTATCAGACGCGTCATAAAACCAATTCAGGTCTGGATTACCGTCACCAGCACCACCATTTTCGTCATCATCTACAGAATCATCCGGTTCCACAAATTCACCGCCGGTAAGCACCAGCTTATGGACATCCATCTTTGAACTTGACACCCAGTTAAGGAATTTGCCCGTAGCTGCAAAATACTTAAGTTCCTGTTTTCGGGAGCCATCAACCTGAAGAGGCTCGTCCATGATAACACAAACATGCTGCAGTTCAGGGGTGGCATCATATATTGAGTATTCTGCTCCATCTGCATAGGTCGTGGCATCACAAGCCGTTTCCACTGTCGCTTTCGGCTTCCGGTAGAACTGGCCGGTGCCAAAATTAAACTGATACCAGACCTCGGGATCTGGGATAGTGGGGTCTGCATCAGCGAGCAGTTCTTCTATGGTAAGAAAGTAGCCGGCATAGGTCTTGTTTGCAGTGAACTGATCATCAAAACATTCACCCGGAGCCACTGTATAATTCAGGTCATAGGAACTGGCCGAGTTGTCGAGCATGATCAGCATGTTGGCTGGCACAGTTTCCTCGCCCAGAAACGGGGGGACACCGGTACCTTCTGAACAAATATCAACCACCCCAAAAACGGGTTTAGGGGACGACATTTCCAGAACAAACAGCAGAAAAAAGGATACCAATGCCGTTGTTTTTATTGCCGTGCGTATCATGACCTGACCTCCTCAATTATTGCAGAAACTTCTTCAAAAGATATCTTCAGGATTTTATTAGAGTGTAATGTAGCCATATTAATCAAAATTGCAGTCTCCAAGCGGTATAATAAGGTGAACCCACTGCATAAAATGAGTGGATGCCGTATTGTTCTTGCCTACCGTTTGAGCATATACGTCATAAATGATACTTGACCCCCCTGCTGCGGAACCTTTACCCAGGCCTTCGTAGCCGGCAGCCATCTGGATGGCGCTTCCTGCCGTAAACCTGGAAGCCCCTCCAACAGAGACAGTGGTGTGGGGCTCTTTGTTTAAGTCTATGGAAGGATCAGCAAGCTCTGGTGGATAGGTTGGCTTTACAATTTCTGGCGGATAGAAAAAAGAAACTTCAAGGTCAGTAGGATCTACACCCGGTATAGCCCCCTTCTTTCGTTCATTCCGCGCAAAGGTGAAATTATCTTTGAAGAAGAAGAACTTGCCTCCGATAATTTCATAACCGTTACCTCCAAAATCCTTAAAGCCGATGGGGCAGGCCAGGTTCTGCTCAATCATCTCCCCTGTTTCCTCCAGGCCAGTATCCGCCTCGTAAAAGGTGGTGACATCCTGCTTGATATTGTTGGCAATCTTGATGTCGGTTGTGCTCATCTTGCTCAAACCGATGCCGATCAGGAAAATAAGGATCAGAATCAGCAGGGCCACATTGATCACCGAGCCATGCTGGTTGGAAAAAACATGTAACAGGCTTTTCTTCATAGTTACTAGTCCTTCATACGAATGATTTGCATGTTGATCCGGCGGGGCTCTTCCTTGACATACCACTCCACAATGACGTTTATTGTTTTTGTTTTTACCGGGTCCAAAGGATCTACAGAAATAGGTTCATTTACTGCAACGTTCCAGTAGACCATATAGATTTTGTTTTTTCCAAGAGGGCCCTCCGGAAAGTCTGCGCCTGCCCCAGAATCATCCAAGCCGAAATTACCTCCACCAATATTATCAAGTCCGTCGTCATTTGTATCCTGATTGGTGCCGTCACCGTCAGTGTCTTTTATATCATCAAACTCCATGGTCATCAGCTCTTCAATCTTTGTGGCGGCAATTAATGTGGCCTCGGTAAGATTGCCGGAAAAGGTGTTGCTCTTCAGTGATGAAATGTTCAAAGCAGTAACTCCGAGCATGCCGATCATGAATATCGAAATACCAAGCAATACCTCTAACAGGGAAAACCCTCTGCTTTCGTGCATATTTTTTTTGCTCTTTTTTCTTTTCATGGACTTAGATATTGTTGCGAATTTGCACATTCATGGTAAAGGCTCGACGCCGAAAATTATCAGCCGGATGCGGACTGACTTTTGGCCAGACCTCCTCACCCTGCAGGTTCCTGTATGTTTCCCTGTTGGTGTAGCGAAAGTCCTCGTTTGTGGCCCTGACCACCAGGGTTATCTCCACCCTCTCAACGTCTTGCAGATCATCACCCCAAAGCGTCAATGTGCCGGCAGGAAGGCCGGTACACCCAGAAGTTGGGACAGATGGTACAAGTTCTGCTCCATCTTCATCAAAATAGACAAAATCAAGGGCATCAACATTGGTTATCAATGTCGGGGGATTAGCGGGATATGCTCCAGCGGTAAAGGCCGCGCGCTTTAGATCATTGGTGGTGGGGTCCAGGGTCGATGCGACCAAATAATATTTTATACTCTCACCATCATCTAAAGTATCTCCATCACCGATTCTGCTCTCATCCTCCTCGTCTATGTCACCGTCATCATCATTGTCATTACTGTCAAAACGGAAACTTGGCCCGGCGTTTCCCGCGTCCCAGTCACTTGTTAAATCCATGCTGAATTCAATACTTTTGTCATTTGTTGGAGCTGTTTCACACAGAAAACCAGCCTCCTCTATCTCCTCCTCATTCATACCGGCCCTCCTGATGTCTTTAACAAGCCGGGTCATGCCGACCCGCAGGTTCTGCTGCATTTCTATGACCTGCTGCTGGGCATCGGCTGACTGGGAAAAGGAGGTGTAGCCACGGTAAATGGATATCACAGCGATTGCGGTCAGAAATACGGTGACCATCAATTCAACCAGGGTAAAACCGTTCTCGTTATTTATACCTTTAATTGTATTCAACATGAATCCCACGCTAAAATTTACAGGTGCCTTCTCTTCATTTTAATGATATAGTTCACAAAAATTGGCTATTTCTTCAATTAACTCCATTTTGCTTCTCTGAACTGCAAACAAGGAAAGTGCTATGAAATATCCCGGTCTCTCTTCCAAAGGCTTCTCACTCGTTGAACTGATGATTGTTGTCGTAATTGTCGGCATACTTGCCGCTGTAACCGTCCCGGCTTATTTTAATCATATTCTTCGCTCCCGCCAGGCTGACGCCTATCACAACCTCCTGGACATCAAGGCAGCCCAGGAAATGTATTATTCCCTGGAAGACAATTATTATTCCGAACCATCACCATACAAACTAACTTCTTCCAATACCTTTACCAAATTGCTGAGCTTTGACTACACGGATAATGACTATTACATATATTTTGTCAGAAGCTCTACATTTTGGGCTGAGGGCCAGCACTCAAAATTAATCGGCAATAAAATAAGAGTCACGCCAGACTCAGACCCTTGCATTGAAACCCCGGGTTCGCTCAAGCAGTCACTGGGCCTTGAAAACTGTTCCCCGTAAATCATTTTTTTCTTTGCCTTCGTTTCATGTTTTATTTTGTGTTCCAGGCCCCACCTGTCCAGCGGCTTATACGGACGCGTCCGGAGCTGTTGCTTATAGTAACAGCGTAAGGTGTGCCGTAAATTACGTTGTGGTTTTCTTTGGGTACAAAAATTACAACATTTATATTTTTTGTAATCCCGTCTTCCAGAGTCCCGTCCGGCTCCATGGAAAAATTAGTAACAGCTGTTCCGTCATCTAATAATAAACCACTGCTGCCTTTTAAATTTTCAGGGGTACTTCCTGTTGTTGGAGTTGTATCCGGTCCACCTGCGGGTACTGAAGTCGGATCATAGTACTGGACTTCTTCGCGAAAAATTGTTTCTCGAATAAAATTGTCACCGGTTTCGTCACTACAATCATTATTACCTGGTGGTGTGCCTGCAGGTGTTGCATCAACACAAACCTGATAACCATCAGCAGCACCCTCAATAAAATCAACCAGAACGTCCTCATTCCTGGTTACCGCCTCAGAGCGAGCCATGTTAAGATCGCCAAGCATGGTGAATGCCTGGTTTTTTACTTTGGCGTTTGGGTTGACAAACATAAAAACAACGCTGGTGGCCAGAATGCCCACGATTAGCATAACAACCATGACCTCGATCAAGGTAAAACCATGTGTGTCTTTAGTTCTCAATTTGCCTGAATGTCGGTCACCTGTCACGCACGCCTCCTTAAACTGATTCTAAGCAATTAGCCCCTTTATGGAACAAAAACGCCTTATATGCCAAAATGCGTTGAACTAAAACGATTTGATTGTCTCAATATCTCTCGACGTGAAAACCTCAAACAACTGATTTAAAAGGTTTTATTTGTTTTGCCCGAAGCCTGACAGCATTAATATCTTATAAGGTGCAAGATACAAACTGTTATTATTTATGCAAAAAACATACCAGAAACAGCAACAAAAACGGATAGTTGCCAGGAGCACCTCCTGCATTCCGCAAAATCTTTTTCCCTAATGATACAAACGTGTTATACTCTTTATAGGCTCATTGAACACTCACCTGCCTCATCGCAACAATAACAGTTTTTTGTCAAAAAAACCATAAAATAAGCCCAAAAACGACAACCCGTGTAAACAATGTTGACATTTAGTGTAAATTAAGCCATACTGCCGAAAACAAGCCGTAAACATCGTTCTCTTAAAGCAAACAGGGTTTACAACAATGAAGAAAGATACTGATATTGCTGAAGCAATTCTAAGCAAAAAGCGCATTGCCGAGCTCAAACTCCGTCTGGAGCGAGTAGCCCAGTCCTGGACCGTAGATGACTACAGGGCCCTGATAAAGTTTTATGTGAAAATCCTTCCGAAAATCACGGGGGCGGAGCGGTGCACTATTTATATTATAGAAATGTCCACTGAAAAGATATGTTCTATATTTGGCACCGGCCTGGAAGAGAGACAAATTGAACCCCCCCGTGACGGATCCATTGTTGGAGAGGCCATTTCATCTGGCAAGGGAATTATTGTAAACGACATGGAAACCCGGGACGGATTCCATACCAATGTGGATGTAGAAACAGGATACAGTACACGCAATATGATCTGCGGTCCGATAAAAAGTGCGTCCACCCATGGCATTACCGGGGCTATACAGGTTCTGAACAAACGATTGCATGGATCTTTCACCAAGGATGACCTCGCCCAGCTTGAGGAAGTAGCGAGTTTTCTGTCCCTCTCCATTGAAAATATTATTATCAACCAGGAAATCCTGAGAATTACCAACCAGATGAACCGCGAATATGAGCGGTTTGACAAGGATCTCTCAATCGATACCCTGTTCATTGCTGAAAGCCAGGCCATGCGTGAAGTGCTCGACCTTGCACGGTTGGTGAGCAAAACCCCGGTAAATGTTTTGCTGCAGGGGGAAAACGGCTCAGGCAAGGAACTTATCGCCCGCATGATCCACGAAGCTAGCGACAGGCGGGACATGCCCTTTGTTGCTGTCAACTGTGCTTCCATCCCTGAACATTTGATGGAGAGCGAGTTTTTCGGTTATGAAAAGGGGGCTTTTACCGGTGCGGACCATAGCAGAAAAGGCCGCTTTGAGGAGGCAAACGGCGGCACCCTGTTACTGGACGAAATCGCCGATATGCCGCAAACCATTCAGCCCAAATTTTTACGGGCAATCCAGGAGGGAGAAGGAAGCCGCCTGGGCAGCAACAAACTCATTAAATATGATTTCAGGATCATCAGCGCCACGAATAAGGATCTTCGCAAGGAACTTGAAGAAGGCCGTTTTCGTGAAGACCTCTTTTTCCGCCTGTTTTCTGTTGAAATCCGCCTCCCGCCGCTCCATGAAAGAATGGGAGATATTGTTCCACTGGCCCTCGCATTTCTGGAGGAGATTAGCAGGAGATTCAACAAAAAAATAGCCGGCTTTTCACCCGAGCTTCTTAATCTGTTCGAGGATTACAGTTGGCCCGGAAACGTCCGCCAACTCCGCAGCGAAGTGGAGCGGCTTGTAGCGCTCACGCCTGAAGGCACGGTGATAGGTCCTGAAAAATGCTCACGGGAACTTCTCTCCATAGCCCAGGTTCCGGGCAGAAGAAAAGAAATCTTAAGCAGTCTTTCCATACCTGACCATGTCAAATCTCTTGAAATAAAACTCATTGAAAAAGCCCTGGAAGACAGTAACGGTAACAGGGTTAAAGCTGCTGAAGCACTGGGAATAACAAGGCAGGGCCTGCACAAAAAAATGAAACGTTATCAGATTGACATAAAGGGTTTATAGAGAAAATGGCTGCAGAAAAAAAATTATTTGCCAACCTGATACAGGGAGGGCAGGCCGTAGAAGATATTTTCATGGTCAAGGAGATGAGCAGGGCCGAGACCCGGACCGGCAAACCCTACCTCATTATGACCCTTATGGATCACTCAGGAGAAATAGCAGGGCGTCTCTGGGAAAATGCCGATGCGCTTATAGGCTTGTGCGAACCGGGCAATATGGTGGAAGTCTCTGCACAGGCCCAGGAATACAGGGGAAGTCTGCAGCTCAAGATAGATGCAATACGCCAGATTGACAAAGATACAGTTGATTATTCACTTTTCATTCAAAGCTCAAAGAAAAATATTGCGGATATGGCTCGGGAGATACATTCTCTGGCCGCAAGCCTCAAAAATCCTTTTTATAGAAAACTGCTTCTGGAATTTTTTGAAAATGACGATTTTTTCAACGAATTCCAGAAGGCACCGGCTGCAAAATACATGCATCATGCATATCTGGGAGGACTTCTGGAGCACACCCTGGCTGTTTCACAAATGAGTGAAATGCTTTCAGGTTTTTATCCTGCCCTGGACCGGGAGCTGCTCCTGGCCGGAGCCCTGCTGCATGATATAGGCAAAACAAAAGAATTTTCCTTTGACACATATCCGTTTGATTATACCGATAAGGGTCGCCTTATGGGCCACCTGGTGCTGGGGGCTGAAATGATCCAGGAAAAAATCAACACCTTGCCGGGATTTCCAGAAGATCTGTCAACAAGACTTCAGCACCTGGTTCTCAGCCACCATGGCCGTTATGAGTTTGGCTCACCCTGTCTGCCCATGGTGAGTGAAGCCTTTGTCCTTAACTTTCTTGATGATCTCGATGCGAAACTCAATTTCATGGGGCGCCTGGAAGAACAGGCCACGGAACCAGGGTATCAGTGGACAGATTTCCAGCGTACCCTGGAACGTTTTCTCTTTGTAAACGGACGTCCGCATACTGAAAATGAGTTTCCAAATAATTCTGAACAGAAGGATGCAGAGGACAACTCCGAGCTTAACGCAAAACAGCAGCAACTCTTCTAGCCCGCAGCCACACATATCAGCATTCAACAGTGAATGGTGATGGTCCGAGGACATAGATGATGGTATACAGGATATTAACAGGAACAACGTGTTTACGAATGGCTTAGATGAAAAATGATGATGAAATGTTCGTGAAAAACC
>JBHPCH010000042.1:0-19144 GCA_042576125.1 Thermodesulfobacteriota bacterium | reverse complement strand
AGCGTATTCTCCATATATACTATACATAGTTTGAATCAGGTTCAACATCCGTGTGCGAGGAAATTATTTACCATGCGAATTATTCGATTTTTAGATGAAAATATACATACCTGTTTTGGGTATGACTATCGTGAAGGCGAGGCAACCCTGCTGGAAGGAGACCTTTTCAAATCGCTACAGGATACCGGACAGCGCAAAAAGGTTCATAAACTGCTGGCCCCCATACAGCCATCAGCGATTCTCTGTATAGGTCTGAACTATGCGCAGCATGCCAGTGAAACAAATACTGCACTTCCCCAGTATCCTGTCCTGTTCATGAAAAATCCTGCCGCCCTTAACCACCCCGGAGAGCCGATACTTTTGCCCCGCTCCTGTCTGGACCCGCTACAGGTCGATTTTGAAGTTGAACTGGCAGTTGTCATTGGCCGGGCAGCAAAGAACGTTTCCGCTGCAAGGGCTCTTGATCATGTTCTCGGTTACACCATAGGCAATGATGTTTCGGCGAGGCGCTGGCAGAAACACAGTGGTGGTGGACAGTGGGTGCGAGGCAAAAGCTTTGACACGTTTTGTCCATTAGGCCCGGAACTGGTTACAACTGACCTGGTGCCTGATCCGCAGCAACTGCGTTTGCAGTGTTTCCTGAACGGCAAGCTCATGCAGGATGCCAACACCTCTGATATGATTTTTTCTGTGACCGAACTGATTGAGTACCTGTCAGAGGACATGACTCTGCTGCCGGGCACGGTTATCATGTCCGGCACACCCAGCGGGGTTGGTTTTACCAGAAACCCGCCTGTTTTTCTCAAACCGGGCGATAACCTTGAACTGAGAATTGAAAAACTGGGTGTCTTGCGTAATCCGGTTGCAGAGGCAGAACACAAAAAAATCATTTAAATTACTGTGAAAAATATGTTTTCTCTTCTATTGCTATTTCACTCTGCCGAGCACCACAGAAAAGATCGAAAGATGAATAACAGGATTTATTAATGGGAAACCTCATCATCATTTTCTCTTTACTGCTGCTTGGCATGCTTTTAAGCAGGCTGAAAGTTTTCCCTGACAATGCTTCACAGAGTCTGAATCTTTTTATCATTTATATATCTTTACCGGCCTTAATCCTGCTGCAGGTACCCCGACTGACCTTTTCAAAAGAATTGCTGGTCCCGGTCCTCCTGCCTTGGGTAATGGTTTTAGTATCAGCATTACTGGTACTTCTGGCATCCCATTTGTTAAAATGGCAAAGGCCAACGACCGGGGCATTGCTGCTCATGGTACCGCTTGGCAACACTTCATTTTTCGGCATACCAATGGTAGAAGCTTTCTGGGGTACGGAGTCGGTCTCCTACGCCGTCCTGTACGACCAGTTCGGTTCCTTTCTGGCTCTCACCACCTACGGCTCGATTATCCTGGCAGCATACAGCTCCAGTGAAAAACCTACTCCTGCAGCCATATTGAAAAGGATTTGTCTGTTTCCGCCTTTTATCGCCCTGGTGCTTGGGCTGCTCACCATGTCTATTCCCTACCCAGCAGTCCTGCAGGCCGTTCTGAAGGGCATTGCCGCCTCTCTGGTGCCTGTGGTAATGGTAGCTATCGGACTCCAGATAACGCTCAAACTGCCTCCAGGAAGCTGGACACCTTTTTGTGTCGGGTTGGCAATTAAGCTTGTTGCTGCACCGCTTATAGCTACTGTTCTCTGTTTCGTTATTAATCAAAACACCCTGGCGGCAAAGGTGTCGGTGTTTGAGGCTGGCATGCCGCCCATGGTAACAGCAGGAGCCCTTGCCCTGATCGCCGGTCTCGCCCCGGAACTCACTGCAGCACTGGTTGGCCTTGGGCTGATGGTCTCGTTTCTGACCCTGCCGGTATTGTTTCAGATATTACAGGCTTTATAACTCATTCAATATTTACACAGGAAGAGGTTCAAATGACTGAAAATGCAAAGGATTTTTCCGGTGGACGCAGATATGTTCTGGACAGTGAACTTGCCAGGATTGTGAACGTTTCAATCGCCCTGGAAATGCCTCTTTTATTAAAAGGCGAGCCCGGTACCGGCAAAACAATGCTGGCCCATGCCATTGCCGAGAATTTAAAAATGACGCTGATTGTCCTCAATGTAAAATCAAGCATGAAGCTCATAGACGCCCTTTATCAGTATGATACCCTGACACGATTGAATGACAGCCGTTTCGGCGACTCAAACAGGAATGTCGATAATATTAAAGAGTACATAAAAATGGGGAAGATCGGTCAGGCATTTACAAATGACCAGAGAGTTGTCCTGCTGATCGATGAAATAGACAAGGCGGATACCGACTTTCAGGATGATATGCTCGATATTCTCGATCAGATGCAGTTTGATATTATGGAAACAGATGAAACCGTCCATGCAAAGAAGCGCCCTGTGATAATAATTACCTCAAATGCAAAAAAGGACCTTTCCGATCCCTTTCTGGGAAGATGCAACTTTCATCATATTGCTTTCCCCGACCCCAAAATGATGCGAAAAATAGTCGATGTGCATTTTCCCGGTATCGATGAAAACCTTGCCGGGGATGCGATCACCACCTTTTATAAACTCCGGGAGATTGAGGGGATTGAAAAAAGACCTGCAACCAGAGAGCTGATCAATTGGCTGCGTGCCCTGGCAGCTGATCCTGATTTCAAAGCAGGCAGACTGATCGGCAGGGAGATCCCTTTTCTGGGAGTCTTGTTTAAAAAAAGTTCTGACTATGAAAAAACCGCCACCCTTTTTGGCCAGGGGCGCAGCTGAGTAATGTTTATTGATTTTTTCTACAGGTTAAGAGAGCAGGGGATTCCGGTAAGTCCGACCGCCTTCCTGACCTTAAACAGAGCGTTATTCAAAGGACTCATCGGAAGTGTTGATGATTTTTATATTGCGGCACGTTCCATACTTGTAAAAAGCGAACGCTATTTCGATCAGTACGATCAGGTTTTTGCCTATCATTTTGAGGGTGCTTCACTGCCTCCGAATGAAACGCTTATCCTTGATGAGATTGCCCTGCAGATGCTCCACCAGTGGACACAAAATCCTGAGGCGACAGCAAGGCTGCTCGGCGAGAGCGAAGAATATCTGCAAAATCTTTCTGCAGATGAGTTGCTTGCATATTTTCTGGAAAGACTGCAGGAACAAAAAGGTGCACATCATGGCGGCAGTAAATGGATAGGCACAGGCGGCACCTCTCCGGTCGGACATTCCGGATATCATCCGGGCGGCATGCGGATAGGAGGAGAATCGCTTGACAAATCGGCACTGAAAGTAGCAAATACAAGAAGATACAGGGACTACTCGGGCCAGGGTCCTTTAAACCAGGCCAGAATTGGTGAAGCCTTGAAAAGGCTCAGGAAACTGGTCCCGGCAGGCGCCAGGGACAGAATCAATATTGAAAAAACAATCACCAGGACCGTAAAGATCGGTGGTGAGATTGAAATCGTTTTCGAACAAGACCTCAAAGACCGCCTCAAGGTAATTCTTGCCATTGACAATGGCGGCTGGTCCATGGAGCCACATGTTAAAACAGTGCAGACCCTTTTTGATTATGCCAGGACCCAGTTTAAGGAACTGAAAACATATTATTTCCATAACACGATTTATGATACTTTATGGAAAGATCCCTCCAGATCGAAAAAACCTTATCCAATTGATGACCTGCAGCGGCTCGATCCGGAAACCCGTTTTATTATTATGGGTGATGCCAGCATGGCACCCTTTGAACTTGCAACCAGGGACGGCTCCATACATATTCAGGAAAGAAACGGCAGGACCAGTTTAGAATCCCTGCAGTACATCGCAAAAACCTTTTCACACATCGCCTGGCTCAACCCGATCCAGGAAAACATGTGGAGATATTCCCCAACTATTGCGATGATACAGCAGGTTTTTCCGATGTTTGAACTCTCCCTCGATGGACTCGAAAAAGCTGTAAGCCATCTGACAGAATGAACTTTAACAAACAGGTATTCAAATGGACTGCAAAGGAGAAATCCCCGAAACCCTGATTATCCGCCCACCAAGCGAACACAGGAGTTTACTCGTGCGGTTGACCAGGGGGTGCAAATGGAACCGCTGCCGATTCTGTGGCCTGTATCCCCATCTGGGAGAACCAACCTTTTCCAAACGAACAGTATCTGAAGTCAAACACGACATTGACCTTCTCAGTCAAAGGCACCCACGGGCGGAAAACGTTTTTTTCGGCGATGCTGACCCCCTGCAGATAGGAACCGATGCCTTCATTGAAATTGCTCAATACCTTCGCCGGGTTTTTCCGGTCAAGCGGCTTACCTCCTATGCCAGAACATCAACCCTCTGGAAACTTAAAAAAACTGCTATTATGAATCTTGCCACGGCAGGTTTAAACAGGGTTCATATCGGTCTTGAATCAGGTGACGCCCAAACTCTTAACTTTCATCGCAAAGGCCAATCACCTAAAATGGTTAAAGAAACTGCCGCCTGGCTAAAGGAGGCCGGCATTGAAGTCTCATTTTATGTATTACTCGGTCTGGGCGGCAGGGAGAATTGGCAGAACCATATTCTGGAGACAGCCAAAATCATTAATGAAACTGAGCCGCAATTTGTGCGGCTCAGAAGACTATGGCTTTATCAAAGTGATACTGTGTTTTCCGGGCCTGAATGCCCTCTTTATGATGAGATTCGGGCCGGCACTTTCAAGCCGCAAACACCCGAAGGAACTGTCCTGGAATTAAAACTTCTGCTTAAAAAACTTGACAACCATCTTGCCACTTTCGTTGTCTGCGACCATCAGAATAACTATGTAAATGTGTCAGGCAGGATTAAAGACGACAAAGACGATATGCTGGCGGTTATTGATGAATTTCTGGCGCTGCCGGAAAAAGACAGGGAAGCACATTACCGGTCAGTTGGTTCAAACATATGAATTTTAAAGCCCCACTTAATGGAAAGGCCTGATGATTAATTTCACAGATTCGCAACTGAAACGTTACAGCCGCAATATTTTTCTCCAGGAGGTCGGCATCAAGGGGCAGGAGAAACTCTTCCAGGCAAAAGTTCTAATTGTCGGTGCCGGTGGACTGGGCTCACCTGCAGCCCTCTATCTTGCTGCTGCAGGGATCGGTACTGTCGGAATTGCAGATTATGATGCGGTGGAACTTTCAAACCTGCAGCGCCAGATTATCCACTTTACCAAGGACATAACAAGCCCTAAGGTTCATTCTGCCGCTGATAAAATGCGGGCCATTAATCCGGATATAGTGGTTAATAAACATTGGGTAAGTATTTGTGCAGACAATATCCGGGACATTATCAGAGAATATGATTTTATCATTGACGGATCAGACAATTTCCCCACCAAATTTCTGATAAATGATGCCTGCATTATTGAAAACATACCCTTTTCGCACGGCGGCGTATTGCGCTTTGAAGGGCAAACCATGACTGTACTGCCCGGCAAATCAGCCTGTTACAGATGTGCCTTCCCGAAACCACCACCAGTAAATGCTGTGCCGACCTGTTCCCAGGTCGGCATACTGGGCGCGATTGCCGGAATTCTCGGTACGATACAGGCGGCAGAAGCACTGAAATATGTACTTGAAGTCGGTGAGTTGCTGACCGATGCACTGTTATCCTTTGATGCCAAAATCATGGATTTCCACAAGATTAGGCTCAAAAAGCAGAAGAGCTGCCAAATCTGCGGAGAAAATCCGACAATAACAGAACTGCACGATGAAGAATAGGCTGTCTGTAAACAGGGGAAGTTGGTTAAAGATCGGCTGGTCGGTTGATATTTTTAAAACAAGCTAAATCTCCAGTGATTGAAAGTATTTCCTGTTCGCTTACCCGCCTTACTTGCAAGTCTTCCAGTGCCCTGATTATCTGGCAATCCTTTTGCTGCAGGTATGAATCTATTACTGCCAGTGACTTTTTGTGATAAATGCCGAAAAGGGGCTCCTGGCCTTTTTCCAGCCATGGAATTATAACATCGTATTCCTGTTCATTAATGTTGCAGATATATCGAATAAGTTCCGGGGACAAATTGGGCATGTCACACGCGACAACAAAGGCTCGCGGAGTACTGATCTGCAGCAGAGCCGCATGAATGCCTGCCAGTGGACCCAACCCCCGATATCTGTCATGCGTCATTGGTAAAGACAGGAATTTATATTCTGCCGGTGTATTGGTAACCAGTAAACATTCTGGAAACAGGTTTGACATCAGGTCTGAAACATGCTGAATCAGGGGCTTGGAATCCACCGTTGCCAGCGCCTTATTGCTGCCGAAACGACTGCTTCGCCCACCTGCCAGAATAACACCCGTTATGTCCGATAATGGGTTCATTTCCTTACTGTTGGTTTATGATTTTCTCCAGGATAAAATCTGCCAGTAAAACTATGTCCTCATGCGTGAACCAGGGAAGGTCCTGCCGAATCCTGATATCGCTCACCATGGCAATAAGCGTTTCACCTGGTTCCTGCATGGGTTCATCATAATCCGTGCTTCTGAAAACTTCAATTTTGGGAAGTGTGGACCATTTATAGCCTTCTGCTATTACCAGGTCAACTTTTTGGAAGTAACTGCTGACAAGATCTTCAACAGGAGTATCCCCGGCAGTATCCTGAATCAAACCTATACCGGAAGGGGATGACAAGAGAACAACCTTGGCGCCAGCCTGCTTATGGCGCCAGGTGTCTTTGCCTGGAGTATCCATCTGGATTTCACCGTGATGGTGCTTGATGGTACCTACCCGCACGCCTTTTTCAGCAAGGGCGGGGATAAGTTTTTCTAAAAGGGTGGTCTTGCCGCAATTCGGCCTGCCGATCAATGCCAGAACAGGCGGCATATATAATCCTTTAAACGGTCAGGTCGTCGCGGGTTGATTTCCGCGGGCCGCCATGTCCGGCGGGCCGCCAATCACGTATCGGGGCAATCTCCAGCATCTGCTCCTTGCGCCCTATCCTCTCCAAACGGTCATGGATCATCTGCCAGATGCAGTCAACCTCTTTGTTAATCTCGCATCTACCGTCCTGGGACCCGCCGCAGGGACCGTTCATCAGTCGCTTGGCACAACGTGCCACCGGACATAACCCGCCGGTCAGATGCAAAATACAGTTGCCGCAACCGGCACACTGTTCAGACCAGACTCCCTGTTCTGCTGAACCGCCAAAACAGGTGGTATTAACACCTGGATACACATGTGTGGAAGGTTTCAGGTTGGCTAAAAAATTCACGCCCACGCCGCATGCCATGGAGACAATAGCGTCATATTCACCTTCCCATTTATCCAGGCTGTCGATATATTCTTTGTCGCACTGGCGTGTAAGCGTACCTTCCTGAACTTCGACAGTGCGGCCATCTTTCTTGGCACCAAGGCGGATGAGGGATGCAAGCATTTCAACTTCCCTTTCACCTCCGGCAGAGCAGACAGTTACACAACCATGGCATCCCAGAACCAGGATTTTCTCGTGGGGCTTGGTCATCTCAACAATTTCAGCTAAGGGCTTTCGCTCGGCAATTATCATTCTGATTCTCCTTTGAACGGGCTTGGTCCCATTTTCTTAGTTCTTTCGTCCATTTGCTTAGCTACAGCAACGAATTCAGGATGAAACCCCCTTTCAAGATGAAACATTTCAATCCGCTCTGACTCGATGCCCAGTTCAAACAAGGCCTTTTTTACAGCTCCCACTCTTTTGGCAGCCCGCTGGCTGCCTTTGACATTATGGCAACTGTCTATGGGGCAGCCGACCACGTAAACAGCATCGGCTCCATCTTCAAATGCCTTGAGCAGGGTGCTGACCTGAAGCTTGCCAGTGCATGGCACCCTGGATAGTACGACATTTTCAGGAAACCCGGTATCTTTCAGGCCGTCACCGCCTTCGGCACAGGTTTGCTGTGATGTATAATGGCAACAAAATGCTCTGATATATGGTATAAAATCACTCATTGTACACTCCAACCAAAAGGTGGTTTCATTTACTGCCGCAGGCAGCGATAAGTTGTTCATCTTCAGACTGGTTCAACTCAATTGCCTGAGCCGGACACTCTGCAACGCAGATGCCACAAGCCTTACAATCCCAGATGTCAATACCGGCAACTCCCTTATCGTCAATCTTGGGAATCTCCCAGGGGCACACCCTTACACAGGTAAGGCAGGACACGCATTTATCACGCTCAACCCAGGCGGCCTTGCCCTTATCAAGCATATCCTGATCACTTACATAGCCCTGATCATGTGCCATACGCCAAAGGGCGGTAGATATTTCCTCAAAACGCACATCCTGAGGACAAACAAAAACACAACTTTTACAATGGGAACAGAACCAGATCAAATCAGAGGTCAATAACCTTTCCTTTAATCCCATTCTAATCATATGGATAATCTTGCGGGGATCAAAATCAGGAATTGCCTGACTGACAGGGCAGATACCACTGCAGGCACCGCAGGAAAAACAGCGGTTGAGATATTGGCCACCCTCCGCTTTTGTCACTTCAGAATTAAAGCCTGGGGTGATTTCCTTGGTCGTCACAGACATAAGAAACCTCTTTTTTTAAATAATATAAAATAGTTAGAGTTTTAACTCAGTATTAAAGACTCTCCTAAACTATACAACGCGACCTGACGAAATTACATAATAGCCCGCTCTTTGTCAATACAGCAGGCAAACAACATATCATAAAAAAACCAGTAGTTCTACCTATAAATTACAAAATATGCATTTTTTTTAACTAAATATCGGGCCTCCAGATGTACCAAGGGCTCAGGGCTCAATCGTGAGAAGCTGTTCCATAATTGCCTGTCCTATCGGCATAAAAGAATTTTCTGCCTTTTCCTTGTCTCTCTTTCTCCTCAGCCGGCCAAATACTCTAATGGATGCTGTTTCTTCAATGGTTCGCATATTGTCCTGTACCAGCATTTCGTCTTCATGCTCTTCGGCATCAGAAAAAACAATGCCCAGAACGGATATTTTTCTTTTACGCAGGGCCTCAAGGGTGAGCAGAGTATGGTTTAAGGTGCCAAGGCCGCTTCTCGCCACTACCAAAATCCTGGGCTGCAGCTTGGCCAGAAGGTCAACCAGCAGCAGATTCCTGCGCAGGGGAACCATTACGCCGCCCACTCCTTCAACAATAAGCAATTCGTGGTTAGCGGCCAAGGTTACATATTTTTCTATTATGACTTCTGGTTCAACCTCCCTGTTTTCGATTTCAGCTGCCAGATGGGGTGAAGCGGGAAACCTGAAACGAAATGGAACCTGGAGTGCAACATTTTCAGGCGCAGGTTCAATGCCTGCAGCACTTAAACAGATAGCAAGATCTTCGGGCAGTCCTGAATCAGCACCGGTGGCAACCCATTTCTGATAACCGGCCTGTATTCCCTTTTTCTTCAAAAACTCCAGGAGCCGGGCGCAGAGAAAAGTCTTTCCGACTGATGTGTCGGTTCCTGTTATAAAAAGCGTGTTTGTCGGCAGTGAACTCATTATTATTTTGTTGTTGTTTAAAGTAATTATATATTTCATATAATATGAAACAGGAGATACATCGAAAAGAAAACTACATTTTTTAAAAAAAATCAGCAACAGCAGCCCTAACCTTGAAAATGTCAGACAAGAAACTCATTATATCCAGAAAAGATATTGCCAAGCGCGTGAGGGAACTGGGAGCAATCATTACAGAGGATTATACAGACTCAAATCTTTTAGTGATTGGCGCCTTAAATGGGGCCTTCATCTTTATGGCTGACCTGGTACGGGAAATTAAGCTGGACCTGAAAGTTGACTTTGTCAGGGTTGCCAGCTACGGCATGTCAACCACATCCTGCGGTGAAATCCGTTTTTCAAAGGACGTTGAACTGGAGACCAAAGACAAAGATATTCTCATTGTCGAAGATATAGTCGATACCGGTCTTACCTTGGCCAGCCTGCATAAGTACTTGAATGAACGCAGCCCAAAATCCATTCGAACCTGTGCCCTCGTTGATAAAAAAGAGCGGCGTGAGGTTGAAGTTGTTATTGATTATGTCGGCTTTGAGGTGAAAGAGGGCTTTTTGATCGGCTACGGCCTTGACTGCCGGGAACAGTATAGACAGCTGGAAGAAATTTATCATTTGATTGACTCGTAATTTGCAAAACAAAAGGTAATTTAAGGGAGGGTGTTATGAGCAAAAAATTTGCAGTAATCCTTTCAGGATGCGGGAACAAGGATGGGGCTGAAATCCATGAATCGGTGATGACCCTCTGGGCTATTCATAAGCATGGCGCTGATTACCAGTGTTTTGCCCCGGACATAGAACAGCATCATGTTCTCAATTTTATCACAGATCAGGAAATGGATGAAAAAAGAAACGTCCTGGTAGAGTCGGCCCGGATTGCCAGAGGCAACATAAAGAACCTCACAACATTTAAGGCTGATGCCTTTGATGGTCTTATCATGCCCGGAGGTCTCGGTGTTGCAAAAAACCTTTCCACCTTTGCCTTTAAGGGACCTGAATGTTTTGTCAACGAGGAAGTTGAGCGGGCGGTTCGTGATACTGCGGCACAGGGAAAACCCATCGGCGCCCTTTGCATCGCACCTGCCATCATTGCCAAAATTCTGGGTGATGTTGAAGTGACAATAGGCCAGGACCCGGGAACGGAAGCTGCGGTCGTTAAAATGGGTGCAACCCATACAAAAACAACCCATTGTGAAATTGTGGTGGACAGGCAGCATAAAATAGTGACTACTCCCTGTTATATGCTTGATGCCCGGGTTGACCAGATCGGCGAAGGGGCAGAAAACCTCGTCAAGGCCGTGCTGGAGATGATTTGAAATAGAACATGAAAATTTCTGTCATAGTAGCCCACCCTGATAAAAACAGTTTCAACCATGCAATCGTACATACGGTCGTTGAAGAGTTCCGGTCAGCTGGGAACACAGTCTTTTTTCATGATTTATATAAAGAAAAATTTGACCCGATTCTACCGGCTGCAGAAATTCCTTCCGATGCCCTTCTGCCTCCTGAAATACAATTTCACTGTGATGAAATATCGACAGCAGAAGGTATTGTGATAATTCACCCCAACTGGTGGGGACAGCCTCCTGCCATTTTGAAAGGATGGGTTGATAGAGTTATTCGGCCGGGAGTTGCATATGAATTTATTGAAGGCGATAGCGGGGAAGGCATACCCAATGGTCTTCTAAAAGCAAAATTTGCACTGGTTATTAATACTTCCAATACTTCAACGGAAAGAGAGAAGATTTTTTTTGGCGACCCCCTTGAATCACTTTGGGAAAAATGCGTATTTGAACTTTGCGGAGTTACAACTTTTTACAGAAAAATATTTTCCATAATTGTTACGAGCTCAGAAAAAGATCGGGAAAACTGGTTAGCCGAGTCAAGAGAAATTGTTAAAAGAATTCTGCAAAACACATAACTGAACTTAAGCACTGGTTCGATTATACAACTTGACCGCTGAATTTAATCAATTAATTAGTAAAGAACATCTGGTTATTGAACATCCTCATAAATACTGAGATATATTTAATTAAATAAAACACTTCTGGACAATTATTGATGACAATTCTTTACGGTTTTGGACAATTTCTGTATGCTAAATTAACAGGTTTTTTAGTTTTTCTCTTAATCCCGTGCTTTTTTCTTTCAGCCTGCCAGCCGCCCATAAAACAGGTTGATTCCCTCAAGGCAAAGGTTTTAGAAGCACACGGCGGCGTGAAGGCTTTAGGGCAGGTTTCAACTATTGTTTTTAAGGGGGAAATTGTTACCAGATCAGACCGTGGTACTATTGCACTCATTTTGTCACGACCACGCAAACTGCGTGCCACCATGAAGTATCTCAAGCGGTATGAAGACCGTATTCTTTTAGAAAATGAGGGGTGGCGTAATTTTGGTGATGGCTTTGAGAAAGCTACAGGACATTCCTTTGCCGCTATGATTTTCCAAAATAACCATCTAAATCTTCCGATGGGTCTATTAGGTGATAATTATAAAACACAAAACACCGAGCAGAAAATTGACCCTAAAATATTTCCTGTCCTGAAACTTACAAGTGAAGCTGGGCCTCCCATGGCTGTGGTAATTGATCCTGAAACAGGATTGATAAATCGAGTTGATGGTAAAATTGCAACGGGATCCAGAGAAGTTATGATGGGAGTAGACTATGGCGATTATCGTGAGGTGGCCGGAGTGATGGTGCCACACCGAATTATTAATTTTGTGAATGGTATAGCTATAGCTGAATCACGTTTTGATACTGTACAGGTTAATGTTGATTTAGATCCTGGAGCTTTTTATATAGATCCTCAATCAATCGTTCAATAAGGATATTATTGAAAAAAAGTTTAACGCAAAGAGTTTTCATATCCATTGAACATATTAACTCTTTTTCAGAAAGAGAAAACGCAAATTATTGGCAAGCTATTTTTCTATACACCTTTTTCACAAAATGCAGGATATAGTTACAGTTGATAAAAAACAATAATTCTGTTCATTATCGTAATTCTTGAATTGCAGTCCAATTGAATTGACTTAAATACTATCAGAACATGCGAGGTAAAAAACAATATGGGTATTATAATTAACTTAACAGGTGCGGTACTATTAGTACTGTTTGCTGTATATATCTTTAGGAAAAAATCACATGAAAAACGACTAAATGCCTATTTCTGTAACGCTGTCAGACTTTATGCATTAACAAACGAAGAAGATGCTAGAATTGCAATAATTACTGCTGCAAAGGTTGCATCAAAATCACAGCGAGGTTCAATGGTTAAATATTTGCAAAGTATGGCATCAGGCATAAAAAAGATGATTGAAAAAGATTCGAAAATAAAACACCATACTGCCAAGTTCGTTGAATTGGTATTTGAGTTGGTGGAAGAAATATCATCAAGAGAATGGACAGTTAGCGATATCATTAAACAAAAAGAGGAGTTGGGTAACATAAATTCAGAGTATCTTGTTGCACTTGATGAAAAAACCGATCCAACAATATTTGAAAAAAAGCATCCCCAGTTATTTAAATGAAAAATCCATCTACATGGCACTCTATACTTTATCTAAACAAAACGGCATGATCTTAAACAAACATTGCCAGTGCACACCTTAACTGGTAATTTTTCATTTTAGAGTCAACATAGCGGCAAGCATACAGTATAAGATATATTTCTTGTTATTTGGGTTTGTTGCCTTTCTTTTAACCTCAGTCAGGAATTGAGATTCTCAATGAAAGAGGTTCTGCAAAAGTTCTTTCTCTCAATAATCATTATTCTTTTCCTTCTCTCAGGGTGTGCCAGAACTTCGACAACTTCCAGCACCAAACAAGTTTCTACCATGCAGATAAAATATCTATTGCAGGGTGATAACAAGAATCTTTATCAGGTAACTTGTGATAGTGGGAAACAGCATACAATCATTTTCAATCCCGCTGAAAAGGACTTTCAATATTATTCTCCAAACAAAGGAGATTACATTAAGTATTATGATTCCAAATTTAAGGACCTAATTTATTTCGCCAGGGAGGTTTGCAGAAATAAATAGTTAACATATCTACTGGCAATCTTGTCTCAAAATAAGGTGGCTTAAGTTCAACATTATGGCAAGAAATGTATTTCTCACCGGACAAACATTAACAATATCAAAATGGAAACTTCGTATTGAGTAGTCAAATTGTAAAATGCCAAAATTGTGGAATAGAAGGACAGGTTGGTGAAACCTGCTTTAAATGTGACACAAAGTTACATCGAAGTTTTACTCTTCCTCTACACGTGATTGATGTAGCTCACGGTGGTGAAGATAGAGAAGATGCAATAAGAAAAGTTATTAAAGGCATTGAAATTAGTCTTAACAATAACCGTAAAGGGCTTAAAGTGATTCACGGGCATGGTTCTAAGTCGGGATCAGGAATAATAAAGGATCATGTAATCCGGCTACTACGACGAGAGGCTAAACGTTTAAATGCAAGGCTTGTCAAGGACAAAGGCAACCCAGGTGCCCATATCTTATATTTTGACTGATGCTTTCAGGTGGTTTAGAAGTAAAGATGCCCAGTGGATATGTTGAGTCAGATTTTGTATTACAAAACTCAAGATGTTGGCAAGACATCTTTACTTTTGATTAAAGATAATAATTGAGATAGTTGAACGCCTAGGCGTAAATTTCACTTATTAATCTGCCAAGGATGATTTTGCAGATTTATTTTACTAAAGGAACGGCCCTTGAACACAGGAATGTTATTAAAGGCACTACTGTCCTATTTTGTCATTGTTGATCCAATTGGCACCTCATTTATTTTCGCCGCCCTTACTGATGGTAAAGAAGATTCATATTGTCGAAAGATGGCATTTCGTTCGGTTCTGCTTTCCACCATCATCGTTCTTTGCTTTGGTTTCTTCGGTGCGAACTTATTAAATCAACTCGGAATTGCTTTAGACTCATTCCGAATTGCTGGGGGCTTGTTACTATTCTACACTGCGTTCAACATGATAACAAAAGCAGAAGGGTTCTCTGCTGGCCGAACCGATAAACAACCAGAAGACATTTCTGTTTTCCCGTTGTCTGTTCCACTCATAGCCGGACCAGGATGCCTAACTTTAACTGTTTTGCTTTTTGCCGATGTGGGACTACGCAAACAGGATCAAGTTGCCTTGGTACTCGCGGTCATCTTGGTCTTTCTCATTACGCTGTTCTGCTTTTTGAGCGCAAAAAACCTCTCTCGTATCATGGGGCAAACCGGCAACAATCTTGTGAAAAGATTACTCGGGGTATTACTTGCGTCTCTGTCAGTACAGTTTGTTGCGGATGGAATTAAGGGATTCATCAACTAACATAATAGTTAAGATTGTTTAGTTTTCACAGACAGAGAAAAGTCAACATTGCCACTGGACATGTTAACTCTTTTTGATAGAGTAAAAAGTTAAGATGTTGGCAAGATATCTTGACTTATATATAAGTTAAGATAATACCTAAAAGTATTAAGCAAGAGGGTATTAAATTTAATCAACATAATAGTCAGGATGTTTGAATCGTAAGTCTTAGGCAATTTAAAATGTAGGCGAAACTTGTCAGCAGCTAAGTAAAAGGCATATGGAAATTCCGTTGCTCACTGACATTGTTATTATTTTCGGGCTTTCTGTTTCGGTTTTGCTCTTATTTCATTTTCTCCGCCTTCCTTCGGTTGTCGGGCTTCTTATAACCGGTATATTGACAGGACCATATGGTTTCGGCCTGGTTGGAGCTGTTCATGAAGTAGAGGCCCTTGCAGAAATAGGAGTGATTTTATTACTTTTTACCATCGGCATCGAGTTTTCCTTAAAAAAACTCATTAAAATCAAAAAACAAGTCATTGTCGGCGGGGCTCTCCAAGTCGGCCTGACAATTCTTGCCGTATTCATCATTGCTCGCCAGATTGGACTGTCTTCCCCGGAGTCAATTTTTTATGGTTTTCTAATATCGTTATCGAGTACCGCAATTGTTCTCAGACTGATTCAGAAGAGAGCCGAGGTAGACACACCTCATGGCCGGACCGGGTTGGGAATCCTGCTGTTTCAGGATGTCATCATAGTACCGATGATTCTCATAACTCCCATGCTGGCAGGGAGTCGGGCGGGCGAAATTGATAGTGGAATTTTCGTCATTGCCGCCAAAGGCCTCTTTATCATCAGCCTGGTTCTTATTGCAGCTAAATGGCTGATACCCTGGCTTTTACACCAGGTTGCCCGCACGCGCAGCAAAGAGCTTTTTTTGTTGAGTGTCGTCGCCATTTGTTTCACCATCGCCTGGCTTACCTCAAATGCCGGACTGTCGCTTGCCCTGGGAGCTTTTATCGCAGGGTTGATCATTTCTGAGTCCGAGTATAGCCATCAGGCTCTTGGCAATATTCTGCCCTTCCGCGATGTATTTACCAGCTTCTTTTTTGTCTCCATCGGCATGCTGTTGGATACCGGCTTTCTTATCAACAATATTATCATTATCCTGATCGCTTCAGTCGGAGTTCTTCTTCTTAAAGCACTTATCGCCGGTAGTGCATCAATATTATTGGGTTTTTCTCTACGCAGTGGAATTTTGGCAGGACTATCAATTTGTCAGGTCGGGGAGTTTTCTTTCATCCTCTCCAGAACTGGATTAGAACATGGTCTTCTGGCCGATTATTACCAGCTATTTTTGGCTGTAGCTATCCTAACCATGGCGGCAACACCTTTTATTATTTCCCTGGCCCCACGTTTTGCTGATGTCGTTCTCAAAATCCCAGTTCCTGTTAAGCTAAAAACCGGATTCTGGCCTGACCCGGGGATGAAAAGCCACAAAAAGCTGAAGCAACACTTGGTCATTATCGGTTTTGGTTTAAACGGCCGAAACGTTGCTCGCGCTGCGAAAATGACAGGCATCCCCTATATGATTATTGAAATGTCACCCGATACAATAAAGAAGGAGAGGGAAAAGGGCGAACCGATTTTCTATGGTGACGCAATTCACGAAGAGGTGTTGAACCATGCCGACATTAAGGATGCAACTGTGGTTGTTGTCGCTATCAACGACCCGACCGCCACACGCGGAATTATCGAAAACGTTAGGAAGTTGACCTCAAAGGCTCATGTGATCGTTCGAACCAGATATCTTACTGAAATGCAGGCGCTCTATGATTTGGGAGCAAATGAAGTTATTCCCGAAGAGTTTGAAACATCGGTGGAAATATTTTCCCGTGTCCTGGCAAAGTACCTTATCCCAAGGGACGAAATAGACAAACTTGTCATCCAGCTCCGGTCTGATGGGTATGAAATGTTTCGTAATCTTTCCAGAAAATCTTCCGTTTTTTCAAGTTCAGACCTTCATCTCCCGGATGTTGAAGTCAGTTCCATGCGTGTTGAGGAGGGTTCACCGATTGTGGGCAAGTCGCTGGTCGAACTTGAATTACGTAAAAAATATGGTGTAACAGTACTCGCAATACGCCGCGATTCACAAACATTCCCTAATCCTGACGTTGAAACACCTTTTTTTACTGGCGATGTTTTTTATGTAATTGGTGCCCCGGGGAAAATAATCGAAAGCGCAAAGTTGTTCAGTAAAACGTGATGCAGATAATAATACCTTTTTATGAAGCAGAGTAGGTTGGGAAAATAAATATAACTGCAACAAGTGTTTAATTTCCTACCCCTGCCAAAAACTAAACAATACATACTGTATGTTTAAGTGTCCGACTGATGATTTCTGCTATAAACCTTAACTAGCAGCCCCATCCCAAAAAGTTACTATTGCCAGTGGACATCTTTACTGGTAACTCTCCTTCATAAAGTCAAGATTGTGGCAAGAAATGTGCTATTCCAACAAATCCTAATCCAAGCTATAATAAATTTTATCTAAATGACTCGATACAGCTAGTACTTACAATCTTCAGGAGGTCAATTGTGGTAGATTTTGTCCCTTGGAATAGTCAATCCTTGGATGCTTGGGCATCCAAATATGCTCCGGGCAAGTTTATAGAGCTAGACGGTTTATCCACTCACTATATAGAGAAAGGTTCTGGTGAGCCAGTCATACTACTTCATGGTTTCTTTTTCGACACCTATATGTGGAATAAAAACATCGATTTGCTCGCTGAAAAATATAAGGTTTACGCAATCGATCTCTGGGGTTTTGGCTATAGCACACGAAAACCTTTAGATTATGGATACCCTTTATATACAAAACAATTGCTCAAATTCATGGACTCACTTGGAATCTCAAGAGCATCTCTGATAGGTCAATCAATGGGTGGAGGGACGATTATCAACTTCACGGTTTCAAACCGACACATGGTCGATAAGATTATCTTGATTGATGCAGCAGGGATGCCCAACAAATTGCCGATTATGGGGAGGATTTCAAATCTGCCCAAATTGGGAGAATTTATGTATGGCCTCAACAGCGATTTCCTTCGCAGAATGACTTTGGGGAATACTTTTCTACATAATAAAAAAAACATAACTGATGAGTACTTTGAAAATGCTACACGATTTCATAAGATCAAAGGTACTACTGAAGTTATGCTTTATATAACCCGAGAACAGTTCTTCGATACTCTTTTAGAAGAAATCAAGAAGTTGAGTTTGATGAATATTCCCACACTTATTGTTTGGGGTAGAGAAGAAAAATCCATCCCTCTTTCTGTCGGAAGGGAGATGCATAGGATTCTCAAAGGTTCTCAGTTAGAAATATTCGATCAGGCGGGACATTGTGCGCATGATGATCAGCCAGAGATGTTTAATCAGCTGGTTTCGGATTTCTTAGCACTGCCTATTAATGCCAGCTAGTCATTCGATTTTGCACCCCTCCCCAAAATTCAAGATGTCTGCTGATATGTCTGACACTGTCAAGTAGAAAAGACCTATCCATTTACACTTGTGTACCATTCCTAAAGTATCAAGAATGCCAGTGGATATATTGAGTCAGATTTTGTCTGATAAAACTCAAGCTGTTGGCAAGACATGTTAACTTTCTCCTGACACATTTCTGACCTAAAAATCCTTCCCAAACTTTCCGGATTCCTGGAAACCGGAAAGTTTTTCCGGAAAAATCGCATAAGAAAAATTCCAATGGAAACCAATGATTCTGGCGATTGCGATTTGAAAAGTCCTGCTTTCATAAGTGCGTAAATCTGGTATATTTGTTCTCGGGTGAGCTGTCTGTGGTTTCTTATAAGTGTTCCTTTTTCCTTGGTCGGTTAGATAAGCATGAGCCTACAGCAGTTTCCCTTTCATGCCAACTCAGAAGAGTTGAATTTGAAATTTGAATTCAGGGAAATTTGTATGAGAAAAAGTTATGAATATGCAAAAATGAATGATTATGAATTAGGTAAAGACGTTATAAAAGGATTATTAAAAGATTTTTTTCATCCAGAAGGATTTTTTCCTAGACTTTTATGGGAAATACTTAAAGATCCAACTGGAATGTTAATGGACTTACCTCTTGAGGCCATTGCAAAAAAACCAAAAGGAGATCAAATAGGTTATGACTTTACAACATTAGAAGATGATGAACCTTTTATCTATTTTAAGCGTAAGGATTAACCTAGAAAGTTTTTAAAAATAATTTGAAGTGGAAGAACAATTCCTCGTTTTCTATTTACGCATAACTGCTGATATGTCTGACACTGTCAAGTAGAAAAGACCTATCCATTGCCCCCTGTT
>JBHPCH010000041.1:0-19176 GCA_042576125.1 Thermodesulfobacteriota bacterium | reverse complement strand
GCCTTTTCATGGAGATGAGCAAGAATGAGATAATGAAAGTAAAGCGGCAATGTTTTTCGGGCTAATTTAGCTTTCACCTTTATTATATATGAAGATTCCGGGGCAACTTCATTAAGCGGCAATATCTCAAAACCGTTTATTTCAGACATTAGAATTTTGGCTTCATCTAGAGAAGTGGTCAATTTACTGTCATTTTTTTCATTCAGATAAATTTTATATTCTTTTTTCAGGCTGTCGTACTCCATAATATGTTCAAATTCGTATTTCCCTATTTTTTTATCCGGCCAGTTTGAGCGCTGTCTGTAAATATCAACATAAAAAGTAAAAGTTGCCGGAATGCCGTTATGGATGGCAGATTCCATGTCATCAGTAAAACAATCAGTAACAGTGAGATACAGTAAAAGCTGGCTATCAGAATTTGATACAGTAAAACCTGTAATTGTTGCATCCTGGGCATACAGGGTACGGGGCTGGAAAAGGTTTGTCAGCAGGCATAAAAAGAGGGGCAGAAGCAATAAAGAGAGCAGATGCCTGGATATATAAAAATTGATTTTCATGATATTTAATTGTTTCTGCTTCGAAAAAGCAGTCTTATCACATAAATTTATTCATCAGAGTATTCGCAGCCGCACCTGTACCAGGTGCGCGGTGGTCCAATGTAACTGAAATTTGGCTTCCTGTCTATGTGATAAAGGTTAAGCCACATGTCAGGGAAAAAGCACCCTGCAAAAATTGTATTATTATAACCCTTCGAAAATATTCAAGGATATATCTTTATACGTTATGTGACAATGTGAAAAATCCGATTATGTTGACAAGTGACACGTCATCGTTTATCGTAGATTAACGATGGGGGTCCAGCCCATTTCCAGGTTTGATTATTAGGCAGTGTGATTAAGGATGCAATTAATAAAACAAAGTATAAGTGATAAGGAAAAAGAGTTTGATCCGGAGCGTTTAGCCTCCATGTGCAAAGCTCTAGGGCATCCGGCCAGGGTGAACATTATCAATTATCTCATTAAAATTGATCGATGCCTTTGTGGTGATATTGTTGATCTGTTGCCTCTGGCTCAATCAACAGTCAGTCAACATCTGAAATGTCTCAAGGAGGCAGGACTGGTTAAAGGGGAGGTTGAGGGTCCGAAGACGTGTTACTGCCTTGATAAAGTTATGCTTGAAAAATTTACCAGGATGGTTGCTGACCTCGGGCTGCCTTTTCATGGAGATGAGCAAGAATGAAAGAGAAGTTTAAAGCAAAATCTGATGCAGATTCTCTCAGTAGTAATTGCTGCAACGGTGACCGGAAGCAAAGGGATTGTGCTCCATCATTGCAGCCTCTTAACATACCCATGGCTGGTTTTGCAGATGATGACGAACCATGCTGTGGCCCAAAACCGGGCCCTCCCTGCAGTCCTTATGAAAAGCCTGGATACAGGTTGTGGTATTTTGTTAAAGATTTTACAGAAACACCAGCAGGTTTTGTACCAGTAATAAACACAGATCTCAAAGTCCTGGACAGGATCGGGACGCTCAGAGCACGGCTCGGTGTTGCGCGTGACAGGTACCGGGTGGCTCCGGGGCTTTACTGTGTGGGAACTCCTGATAAAAACTCACCGGTCATGGTAACGGCTAATTACAAGCTTAGCTTTGACAGTCTGCGTAAAGAACTGGACGGTGTAGATACCTGGATACTGGTGCTTGATACACGGGGGGTGAATGTCTGGTGCGCTGCCGGCAAGAAAACGTTTTCCACTGAGGAGGTTATCCGCCAGGTGCATGGTGTCGGGCTTGATAAACTTGTTTTGCACCGGGAGCTGATCCTGCCGCAACTTGGAGCTCCGGGTATATCAGCCCATAAAGTAAAGAAGGGGTGCGGGTTTAAAGTGATCTGGGGGCCAGTAAAAGCCAGAGATGTGAAAACGTTTTTAAATAATGGCTGCAAGGCTGATATGTCTATGAGACAGCTCACATTTTCCATGGGAGAGAGGCTGGTGCTTATCCCTGTCGAGTTGTCCCTGATTGTGAAACCTTCTCTGGCAATTCTGCTGGCAGTATTTGTACTTTCCGGAATCAGTCCGGATATTTTTTCTTTATCCTCAGCCTGGTTTCGTGGTTTAAATGGGGCCGCCGCCTATCTGATGGGAGTACTTGCCGGCGCTGTGGTTGTCCCGGCATTCCTGCCCTGGCTCCCGATGCGGCAGTTCTACATAAAAGGCATTATGACAGGCCTGGCAGGAGGCATAGTATTAATACTTTATCTGGGTACCGGTGTTACCAGGCTTGAAGTATTAACCCTGCTTTTGTTAACCACTGCTGTAAGTTCCTATGCAGCGATGAATTTTACAGGAGCCACACCGTTTACTTCACCATCCGGAGTGGAAAAAGAAATGCGCCAGGGCATACCGCTCCAGGTTATTGCAGTGGTGATTGCAATTATTGCCTGGGTTGCCACACCATTTATTTAATTGAGAGGGACGGATATGTTTATTTATGTAAATCTGTCCGGCTACTTGTTAATGAGGCATTTAAAATGAAGGGAATCAGATATTTAGAGAATGTAACAACATTAAAGCTCGATCAGGAGAAATGCATTGGCTGCGGCATGTGTGAAGTTGTTTGTCCCCATACGGTTTTCAAGATGGAGAATCCCAAGGTCAGCATTGTTGACCGTGATGCATGTATCGAATGCGGCGCCTGTGCTTCAAACTGTCCTGTTGAGGCAATTTCAGTCACTCCCGGGGTGGGGTGTGCTGCCTATATTATTCAGAAGTGGATTAAGGGGAAGGGTGTTAATATCAATTGCTGTTAATTTTTGAGTTGTCGGCTACATCCCATCTCCTGCGTCATCGTCCGTCCGGCATGGGAAACCATAGCCGAACAGACTCTTTCTTGGGCCTGGAATATATCCGACAGCTCATTGAAAGAAGTTCGAATTTGGAATTTATTGAAACATAATTATTTCCAGTTCAACATCTGAGATGTTCAGCGGGGCAGAATGGGGCTCCAAAAAATAAAAGGCAAAGGGTTTAAAAGGCCATTTCACGCAGCCGAGCAGCGGAGTTAAAAGCAGAAAAACGACTCGGCGGAGCGATAGCGACTTTCCGAGGCGTCTGCTTTTTACGAGCAGCACAGGGTAGACCGCTAAAGGCGGGCCAAGTGATCGGCTGCCTTTTCTTTCGCCGCTTCGCTGCTGGTTCGTTTTCTTTGCACCCTTAAAAACAGGGCATAAAGGCAAGCAAAGAAAATGAACAGCCAAAATAAACAATTGAATTTTTCAGCTGTAAAAAAATTATCGTATTAGTATGAAGTATTAAACATTAAAACGGAATTCGATAATATCACCGTCCTGCACAGGATATGTTTTTCCTTCAAGCCTCACCGTGCCTTTCAAACGGGCTTCCTTGTATGAACCCGCATCCATGAGATCATCATAGGCAATGACTTCCGCCCGGATAAAGCCCTTCTTAATATCAGAATGGATTACCTCTGCAGCATCCACGGCGAGGGTGTTCTTTTTTATGGTCCAGGCCCGAACCTCATCAGGCCCCACAGTGAAAAAGGAGATGAGCCCGAGCAGTTCATAGGAGAGGGTGATCATTCTGTCCATGGCTGAGGTGGTGATATTATATTCTGCCAGGTACTCTTCTGCTTCCTCTTTCTCCATCTGCGCCAATTCATGTTCCAGGCTGCCCCGGATTGCGAGAATTTTCTCTTCGGCAAATGCATCACCGGTTTCAGGCAGGGACTCCACTTCGTCTTCATTGTTGAACAGGATCATCATGGGTTTGCCTGACAGGAAGGTGAATCCTTTTAGCTGTGGGGCGGCTGCGAGTTCAGGGTTATGGCGGATGGGTTTTTCTTTTTCCAGCATTTCCTTGCATTCATTCAATAATCTGAGCTCTTCCGGGTCAGTTTTTCTACCTCTTTTCTGATCCAGAGCCAGTCGCTCCAAACGTTTTTCTATAACCAGCAGATCGGCAAAGATCATTTCTTCGTTCAGTCTGGCAAAATCCTGCAGCGGTGTCGGTGGTTCCCCTCCATATCCCTTAAAGTTGCGCAGTACATGGATCAAGGCGTCACAGGTCCGCACTGAGGTCCAGGCGGTATCGTCACTTTTATGTCCTGGTTTTTGTGCAGCAATGTAAGGAAGGAGATATTCAACCTGGGCATAAATGGTCTTCTTGGGTGTAAACATGGAGCTTAAACGGTTAACCCTGTCATCCGGAACCTTGATGGTCCCCAGGCGATCCTCCGGTTTATGGGAAGCCTCATCCTGCATTATTTTTGTTAAAGCCTCAAAAAGAGTGGATTTGCCGGCCCCCGGCAGTCCGATTATTCCAAGTTTCATTACTATACCTTTTATAATGATTGTTTATTCTAACAGCCTGTTCTGGAGAACAGGAATACAATTCCTGAAAAAAGCTGAAATATATTGTGGAAAAGAAGGCCGAAATATACCTGTATATTACCATGTGTCAACTAATGATGAACAGCATAAATGAAACTTTTATATTGCGGAGAAGGTTTAATCTGATTTATTCAGTTTGTTTTTCTGATAAAAATCTGAGGAGCAACGTATGATAAAATTATTGTATATAACTAATAATTAAGGTAAGTGTATTTTTCCAATAAACCACAGTAGAATTTTTTTAACTACCTTAAAATATTGTGGTTTTTCTTTGTAAAGCATCTTTTACTCAGAGGGATCTTCTTCATTGAATTATAATAAAAAAAGTTTACCTACACGAAATATTCATCCAGGCTGGCTTCTGGCCGTCACTCTCGTTTTTCTCGCAGAAACTCTTCCTCACATTGGTCATATATTAAGTTTTGACGAGGCCTGGATTCTTTGTGCCTTGCGTTCCATTGCGGTTAAATCTGAATTGTTCGCTGATCAGTTTTATCGCCATCCTCCAATTTTGATGGAATTGGGAATGCTTTTAGCACCCGCCAAACAAAACTTTGAATTACGTATGGAACTTCTGTGTCTTTTTCTGAATATTTTGGCACTGCTCGTCTTTCTCAAGTTTACTGCTTATTTTTTTGGAAAGAGGATAGCCCTGTTTACAGGGTTGATATACATCCTGGCCCCTGGTTCTGTTTTTTTCGCAGTATGGGTCAAACGCGATTGTATTGTTTCATTGTTTGGAATTCTGGCAGTCTGGTCATCGTTGAGAAAAAAAGAATGGCTGGCAGGAATTTTTCTAGGACTTGCATTCCTCGGCAAAGAGATGGCAATATTTTATGCCATACTCATAACCCTTTCCCAATTATTAAGCAGGCAAAGAAAACCTTTAAAAGGTCTCTTAAAAATATATACTCTCACGGCTTTCATATCAGGGTGGTGGTATCTTCTTTTTGCAAATGAGAATATCCATTACATCAACTTCTTCCGCGGGGTTTCTGACGATTATGAACCATTCGCAATGCCTTGGTGGTATTACCTGGATAAGATCAGATTTGATCTTGGCTGGGTTGGTGCAGGACTTTTTCTATTAGGAATAGTTGGTTTATTTCTAAGACGGCGGAAATCTTTTCAAAAAGAAACAATGTTGAACAGCCTGGGGCGGGTCAGATATCTCCCCATCTTGATCTTAGTGCCTTCATTTCTTATCCTCTCTATATCTGCGGGGAAGGCTGGTTGGTGGACGATCACTCTGCAATATTGGCTTGCGCTGGTTGCCGGTATTGGCGGGGCTTTTTTATGTAAAATAATCAGCCGTTCCTTTGCATTTCTGCGACTGCAAATAAAAGATCAGAGGAAAGATCAGTTTGCATATATTTTTGTTTTTGTATTACTTCTTCCACAGGCAATTGCTTTTAACTATATTGCAACCTTTGACAGGCTATGCCCCGATATGCTGAGACCTACACGGGAATCATATATTATGGCCGATCTGATCCAAAGCAAGGTTCAGCCCATGGATGCCATGCTGTTCTATCCAAATTCTTTGAAATGGAACAATACTGCTCTTGATCCGATTACCTTTTGGAATATCAATGTACCCCTTATTATTTTTAATCAATATGCCCCTAGGACAATCACTGATCTCAAAAAAATCATTCATGATTTTAAGATACGATGGGTCTTGATCTATCCCGTGATAGGTACCTTCCAGGATGATATTTATGGTGAGATAGTAAAAGAGATTAATCCGGTGGGTTATTGGACCCCAGGTGGAATACTTCTGGAGTTCAACGATCCGTCAAGTTCATTAGATGAAAAGTGAAACAATCTGTGTTTTGACGGCAGGTTATTGCAAAGATGGCATCAGTCTTTCAAGTGATTGGCTATTTCGATGAGATTGCCATCCGGGTCCCTGAGATAGACAGACAGAAGACGCCCGGTTGCCCCTGAACGCGGCAGCGGACCTGCAAGGATTGTCTCCCCGATGGATTGAATATGTTTGATAACCTGGTTCAGTGGCATATCTGTGATAAAACACAGGTCTGCCGACCCCGGTGTCGGATATGTTGCATGGGGTTCTATTTCATCACCACGCTGATGAAGGTTTATCTTCTGGTTGCCGAATTGCAGTGCCTGTCTGGTATCTCCGAAGCTGATCTGTTTCATGCCTAGAACAGTGGTATAAAACAGTATTGTTTCATGGATGTCTTTTACTGTCAGGACAAGATGGTCGAGTTTGGTAATATACATTGGTAGTTTTTTATGGTATTTAATTTAAAGGAACGAAGGAAATTATCTTCACAACAATAATTCATTTTTATCATGAGTGGAATGAATCATGAAAAATAAAATAAAGGTTGTTTGTCCTAAGTGCCAGGCAAAATTAAATCTTGCAGTGGAAAAGATGAAATCTGAAGTTGTGAAGTTCAGATGCCCTGGATGTTCAACAGTACTTCGTGTCAAAAAACCAGGTGATAAAAAGCAGGAGAAAATATCCTCACAGCACTCTGGCGCTGAATTTGAGGAGAAGATTGGTTATAGAGATTCACAGCAGGATGAATTGAGAGAAGAAGAGGTTATACCTGAATCTGCTGACAGTGAAACCATAGAGCAGATTCTTGGCCAGGAAAAAGATGCCTTACAGGCTGAGTTACCTGATGAAAAGATAGACTATCGGAACTTGAGAAAACACAAACGAGTCAAGTTTAAAAAAAAGGTTCTTGTCGACAACCAGATAATGGTGGAGGCCCTTGATATAAGCGAAAATGGTCTTTTCCTGCATACCGGCCGTTCCTTTGACGACGGAGCAACAGTTCAGGTCGGCATTCCAACTCTGCCGGGTAATTTTGACCTGGTGGTCCAGGCCACTGTTCAGCATAACCACAGAGGAATTGGTATGGGCCTGCAGTTTGTGGATGTTGATGATATCCAGAAGAAAAAACTGCAGAAGCTGATCAAATCCCTTGACGAGTCTGCCAGAAAGGAGTTTCTGGGCAAGAAGATAATACTCCTGGCAGGCGGTTCGGATACGGCCCGTAATATTAATAAGAGCAAGCTGGTTTTAGATGGCTTCTACGTCCTGCAGGCGACAAATGCTGACGAGGTCTTTAATATCCTGCAGAATGAAACGCCGGATGCCATGGTTCTCGATTGGCAGGAAACATCTTTTTACAGTAAAGGTCTATTAGCCCAGATCAGGCAGACACCGCAATATGATAATGTTATCATTATAGTATTGGCAACCTTGACCGATTCCCATGTCCAGAGAGAGATATTGGACGCCGGGGCGGAAAGGTATATGGCCAAGATGGATACCAATCCGGCTAAACTCTCCAAGACCTTGAGTGAACTTATCGAAGAAAGAGACGGTTAAATCTTTCCCCTTTAGATTCGTCTGTTCATCCCTAATACTTCAAATCTGAAAATATATTTAATCTTTTTCTATATATCTTTGAAAAATCTGGTCCGCAGGATTGGATCTAAATTCTTAGAGGGATCGTCCGTAGTCAAGGACGCGCTGGTTAATTGTTATCCCCATGTGTATCTGCTGCAATTCATGGGAAGTTTTTTCAAAGGGCAGATAATGAAGAGAATGTTCAATAATTTCAAATTTTATTTCAGGCAGGTAAGGGAAAACATTGGTGCCGGAGACTGTGGAGTTTGCCAGGATAGTTGTTAAACTCCGGGCGGCATCGTTATGTAATAAAGTGGCGGGATGCAGATTTTTGTTGGAGACATCATCATCAGTCGGCAACGTGTGTCTGTTACTGATGGTCATCTGGCTACCCAACCGGAGGAAGTCGTTCGGTCTGACCTTAAAGGCAGGGATAATAAAATGAAGTGGTAATTCCTCCCATTCCGGTCTGATAACCAAAGGTTGATTGGTGATTCTGATAAAATCGGCAAAGGAATCGAGTTTGAGTCCCCGGGCCGTGACCTTGAAATCCCAGAAGGGAATATAGAGGGCATTCCTGTTTGCTGAAGGCGTGATCTTTATCTGTACGGCAGAAAAATTATTATTGGCAGCCTGCCAGGCTGTGTTGCAATTGGTACAGACGAGTACAACACTTTCTGGTTCACCTTCAAGGTTCCAGCCGCACTGGGGGCAGAGTGCTGATAGAAAAACAGGCTTCCAGGTATAATTGTCAATCTCTGCATCTGCAAAGGGAGTTGCGTTTTCCTGGATTTGGGCAATGGGCCTGTCAATGATACCGTCAATAATCTGTTCTTCCCTTATAGATAAAGGCAGAAAGATAATATCGAGTACCTCACCGATAAAAGCCTGATGCAGTATATTTTCGTCACGAATATATAAATTCTTCGCCGCCCGTTTTAGGATATGCTCCTTTTTCATGGTGCTTTTGAGAAATGTTCCCGGGAGTTCCGGGGTTGCAAATCGCATTTTCATTGCCTGGGGACGGAGTCCTAAAGAAGCAGGGAGAAAAGCAAGTTTGACGCCACGGGTTGAGATATCGGCCAGGCGGTGTTCAATTCTGGAGTCGAGACAGCTGTAAATTGTTCCTTTGAAGTGGTGATAAGGGGCATAGAGAGTATAGGGGTCCGGTTCTCTGCGCGGCAGGATGAAATGCA
The DNA here is from genome assembly GCA_042576125.1 of Thermodesulfobacteriota bacterium. Taxonomy (GTDB): domain Bacteria; phylum Desulfobacterota; class Desulfobulbia; order Desulfobulbales; family BM004; genus BM004. The sequence goes on along the minus strand of JBHPCH010000041.1, from coordinate 10,178 downwards.
ATGGCCCGGTGTTGACCAGAAAACTCTGGACGGTGCAGTAATTACAGCGGAGCAAACGGTGGGTTTGCTCCATTTCTAATGGTGCTCCGCACTGGGGGCAGGCATGTTCTACATGTAGGGACATCTTGTTCTGTTATTATCCGGGTGAAATTTCCTCACCGCACTGGTTACAGAATTTTGCCCCTGGGAGGTTTTCAGTCTGGCAACGTTTGCAGGTAGTCGGTGCGGGTTTTATGTCGGCAGGTTTGCCGCACCTGGAACAGAACTTTGCGTTTGGAGTGAGATTTTTGCCGCAGTTCAGGCATTGCTGCAGAATAACCTGCTGGTGTCCGCAATGCTGGCAAAACCTGGCATCAGCAGGAATAGGATTCTTGCAATCAGGGCATGGGTTCTGTTGAATTTCTGCGTTAGAGGTTTTCCCGGGTTGCATGGTTTGGGAAAACATTGCAGGCATCATGAAACCAAGTCCCATGCCAAGCCCGGCTCCTGCCTCTCCTGTTGATTCAGATGCCTTTTCCATTGCAGCGGCAGCTTTGAGTTTAACCAACCGGTCAAGGTCATTAATAACGTTGAGCCTGCTTTTGTCGTCTATGGTTTTCTGAACCTCTGTGGGCGGGTTGATTGAGGTTATATACAGTTGGCTCAATCCCAGTCCGAAATGACTGAAATCTTCCTGCAGTCTCTTTTTGAGCCCTTCTGATAATTCTTCGTAGCGGCCCGGAAGATTAAGAATGGAATCCAGTTCTTCGCCCAGATAGTCGTTAAAGCGTGATACGATGACCCTTTTAAGATAGTCTTCGATTTCTTCTGTAGTGAATCTGTGCATGGTGCCGACAAGGGTATTGATAAAAAGAACAGGTTGAATAACCTGGATGTTGAACACGCCATGGGCTCGAAGGCGTATAAGTCCAAGCTCAGAGTCCTTAAAAGCCACAGGGTCACGTGTGCCCCATTTAAGGTTTGGAAATATTTTCATGTTGGCAAAATAGACTTCGGCCCGTAATGGACTGGTCATCGCCCATGGTATTGCGAGAATTTTGGTGAGGATGGGAATATTGGCAGTTGTCAAAGTATGGCGCCCGGCGCCGAAGGCATCACAGGCCCTTCCCTTGTAAAAGAAAATGGCCGCCTGGCTGTCACGAACAATGAGTTGGGCTCCAAACTTTATTTCACCTGAACCTTTCTCAGGGATCCGATGCACAAGTTCTTTGCCGGTTTCGTCAAACCATTCAATAACTTCGAGAAAAACGAGATTGTCTTTGCCCATTGTTGAGTCCTTTTTGCTGTAAATGGTATGTATGAAGTTGGTGGAGATACTTTAGTTATCGATTGTAAAGGGACTTAATAAACTATAATTACTTTGCCATTTTAAACAGGTAATGTCAAAAAGTTAGTATGAATTCAACCGGATCGCTGAACATGAGTTTTTTATTTTTTATGTGGCAAGGGCTGAAGTTTTTCGAGTAGATTTATATTTTTGTATTTAAAATGTACAGCCGCTATTAAATAAAATGACTGAAGAAAAGGTACGAATCGATAAATGGCTTTGGGCTGCGAGGTTTTTTAAAACCCGGTCCATGGCAGCCCAGGCAGTTTCCGGAGGCAAGGTGCATGTCAACGGAGCCAGAGTAAAACCGGCAAGAGCAGTGGTGCCTGGTGAAGAAATAAGGATACGACGCGGTGAAGAGGAATTTGTCGTAATAGTACAAGGGGTCTCCGGGAAAAGAAGGCCGGCTAAAGAAGCGCAGCTCTTATATGAGGAAACTGAAGCCAGTATTCTGCAGCGGGAGGAAATGAGGAGTAAGAAACGGCTGGAGGCTGCCGGCAGGATGTATGGGCCGATGAAAAGGCCGGATAAAAAGGCCCGCAGGCAAATCAGGAGTTTTACCCGTAAAGATTGAAAATATTAAACAGGTGTTTTTAAAGATAAATTATTTGTATCATTACAGAAGAGAGAGGAGAAACGATGAGTAAAATGCAGAGAGCATTGATCAGTCTGACAGACAAATCAGGAATTGAAAAATTTGCAAGGCAGCTTCAGGACTTGGGCATTGAGATTTTGTCAACCGGGGGAACTGCCAGAAAAATGAGGGAAAATGATATAACGGTAAAAGATGTTGCAGAATTCACCGGTTTTCCGGAGATGCTTGATGGTCGGGTTAAAACACTGCACCCAAAAGTTCATGGAGGAATACTTTTTCAAAGGTCAAATGCTTCGCATCTGGAGCAGATGGATGCCCACGGGCTTCAGCAGATAGATCTTATTGCGGTGAATCTGTATGCTTTTGATAAGGCCACCCAGGACCCGGATTGTACGGTTGCAAATGCCATTGAGAATATTGACATCGGCGGTCCCACCATGCTGAGGGCTGCTGCCAAGAACTTTCAGGATGTGACCGTTATTGTTGATCCTGACGATTATCCCCAGGTAATTTCTGAAATAAGTGAACATGGCAATACAACTCTCGCAACCCGGTTTCGTCTGGCTGTCAAAGTGTTCCAGCTTACCAGCACTTATGATACAGCTATCGCCGCCTGGCTGGCAAAGGTTGACACCAATACTAATTCGCATTTCAAGGGAGATGAATAATGCAGAAAATGGCAGTGCTGCTTTCAGGCAGCGGCAGAACGCTGGATAATTTTCACGAGCGGATTAAAGCAGGCACCCTGAAAGCTGAAATAAAGGTGGTGATCTCTAATGTCAAAGATGCATTGGGACTTCAAAAGGCGGAAAAATATGGTTACCCGAATTTTCATGCCCTGGGCAATAAGGCGATAAACGCGATTTTGAAGGATTATGATATTAATCTGATCTGCCTGGCAGGATACCTCAAACTCTATGAACCTCCACCTGAACTTGCGCAAGCTGTACTCAACATTCATCCAGCCCTGATACCAGCTTTCTGTGGTGACGGTTTTTACGGAATGCGGGTTCATCGTGCGGTCAGGGCTAAAGGCGCCATGGTAAGTGGCTGCACTGTCCATTTTGCAAGTAATATTTATGATGACGGCCCTATTGTGGTACAGAAATGTATACCATTGGAGTTTGAAGATACCCCTGAAGATATAGGGCATAAGGTTTTTGATATAGAATGCATTGCATTTCCGGAGGCAATCAATCTTGTCGATGAAAAAGGAGTCGACTTTTTTTGGAGGCGTGTTGAAAATGTCACGTAAAAGAAAAGTAATTATGACTGCCCAGGATATTGAGCGGGCGCTTGACAGGATTGCTCTGCAGATTCTGGAGAGGAATATCCAGACCAGGGAAATAGTCATTGTAGGGATACATACAGGTGGCGTATTTCTGGCAGACAGGCTTCACTCAATTATTGAAAAAAGGGAAAAGATCAGTCTTCCGTCCGGAAGTCTTGATATAACGCTTTACAGGGATGACTGGAGCAGGGTGTCTCAGAACCCGATTGTCAAGAAAACAGATATTTCCTTTGAAGTTGAGGGAAAGATACTGATCCTGGTTGATGATGTTATTTACACCGGCCGGACTATCCGTGCCGCCCTTGATGCAATAATGGATTTTGGCCGCCCGGGCTCCATTCAGCTTGCGGTTTTGATTGACAGGGGAGGGCGCGAACTCCCGGTTCAACCCGATTATACCGGTATGGAGATACAGGTGGAGGCTGATCAGCATATTCATGTTCTTTTGCATGAAGCTGCTGATGTTGACGAGGTTTTACTGGAGCAGTCTGCCTGATCTGCAGAAGGTAATGTTTTTTTATGGGGATTTTCATTAATGATGAGCTTTTATTGTTTACTTTAAAACGGTATTATCATGGCTGAAGAGTATTCAACTGATAGAACGGACCTGGGTCATATACAGACAAGAGTCCGGGAAAAACTCAAGGATCATAAGCGATATAATTTCAGCCCTCTTGAGAATAATCTCTTAAAAAGTTTCTTTGATCTGATCCAGGAATATGATGGTCTGAATGATTTTTTCCGGATTTGTGTTGTCGTGCTCCTCGAGTCAATGCAGGTTGAAAGTGCACTCTATCTATTTGACAGTGAGGGGAAACAACTCAGGCTGGTATGCAACAGCAGGGAAGGTATTATCCGGGAACCAAGATCAGTGCCCACAGGTATTTACTTTGCAGACCAGCCTTACAAGACTGAAAATTCATACGTTGTACCGATTTACAGGAAACCTCCAAAGAATTTGTCTGAAAATAATAACCTGGGGCAAACCGATCAGCTGACTTGGCCAAATGATATCAGTATTCTGGGGATGTTTGAAATCTCTCCCCTGGAGAAACTTAAAGATAAGGATCTTTTTTTTCTGGGAAAATATGCCAACCGTATAGGATTCAGACTCCATAACCGTCTTCTGGCCCAACAGAATGTCCATCATCTTAAATTTATAAACAACCTTGTGATGGATATTGAACATAATGTCATTATTCCAAATATGTATTTCAAGCATCTGTTCAATCAGCTCCGCAGGAAAATTGGAGAGATGCAGGAAATTGAAATAGAAATGAAGGAAATTAAGGAGGGTGATGGCGTTAGTGATGAGGCCTGCAAGCTGCTCATAGACCGATTGTCAAAACTGAGGGGCGATCTTTTTGGGTATCACCAGGAAATGCTCAAGCACCATGCCAATGTCAGCCTTTTTCTTGAAAGTTTGTTCAGAAGGGAACATTTTGAGCGTGGATATCTGGTATTGCGGCCAAAGCTTTGCAGGGTAGAAAAGGAAATTATCCTGCCGCAGTTGGAGCAGTACAAGAGCCGTTTAAAGGCAAACAAGATAAAAGTCGACCGGCCCATGGGAATGGATGAAGAAGAGATTCCCATCATGGTGGACAAGGGGCTCCTGGCGCAGGTTTATGCCAACCTTTTTTCAAATGCAGTGAAATATACTGAAGAAATTATCGACGATATGGGAGGCACCAGAAAAGCTGTAGCCTATGGACGTGAAATAATTGACGACTATTTCGGACCGAACCAGCGGGGAGCAAAATTCAATGTTTTTACGACCGGTCATCACCTGTCCGGGGAAGAGGTCGAGGCTGTGTTTTCAGAAGGTTTTCGTGGGCCAAACAGTCAGAACAAGCCCGGAACCGGGCATGGACTTTCTTTTATCAGGCATGTGATTGAACTGCATGGCGGTCAGGTGGGATATGAACCCACTGGACAGGGCAACAACTTTTATTTTGTCATACCTTTGCCCGCTATTAAATTTTTCCGGCCCTGGCCGGAAAATAAAGAGCAGTAAAGATTGCTATGCACTTTCTTGGCAGGTAAATGTTTCCTCTCAAAGACAATATTTCAGCCAAAACCTTTCCTTATGTAAATATAGGCCTCATTGTCATCAACTCGGTTTTTTTTATTTACCAGATGTCCTACGGCCCCGCTGTTGACCAGTTGATATTTACACTCGGGTTTATTCCGGCGCGCTTTATTGCACAGCAGGGAGAAAATCCGTTGAATCCTGTCGGGTTTATTCCTGTGTTCAGCTCAATGTTTCTGCATGCCAATTTTGTACATCTGCTATCAAATATGTGGATGCTCTGGATTTTTGGAGATAATGTCGAGGACTGTATGGGCCATGGCCGCTACATTATTTTCTTTTTACTGTGTGGCATTGCCTCAGTGTTTGCCCAGGCAGTTTCAAATCCGCAATCTGCAATCCCAATGATAGGGGCAAGCGGTGCCATTTCCGGAGTACTCGGCGCCTATTTTCTCACCTACCCCCAGGCCAGAATCCTCACACTGGTCCCCATCGTTATATTTTTTTATATCATCGAACTTCCGGCCTTCTTTTTTCTCGGTTTCTGGTTTGTCCTCCAGTTTATACAGGGATCGCTTTATTCACTGAATTCCGAACAACTTGCCGGAGGTGGTGTGGCCTGGTGGGCCCATGTCGGAGGTTTTGCAGCAGGCGTTTTATTGCTGCAAGTATTCAGGTGCAAGGACTGGCAACGACCTGTGGTGCCATCCAGAAGAATTCGTCGTCTAAAATGACGGTAATAAAAATTTTACATGAATGGTAAAAAAAGAGAAAAACCTGAACTGCTGGCCCCTGCTGGTTCGATAAACGTTTTTGAAGGTGCAATCGAAGCTGGTGCCGATGCAGTATATATCGGGGCGCCCGCCTTGAATGCCCGCGCTTTGTCCAGGGATTTTTCCTGGGCCGAAATTGGTGCCATGATACAATTTGCCCACGAAAGGGGTGTTAAATTATATCTGGCTGCAAACAGTTTGCTGAAGGAAAGCGAAATTCCCCAAGTGCTTGAGACCCTCGCCATTTTAGAAGCATTAAAACCGGATGCTTTAATCATTCAGGATCTTGGCCTCTATCATCTCTGTAAAAAATATTTTCCTCAAATGAAGCTCCATGCCAGCACCCTGTTCGGTGCTCACAACTCACTTGCAGTCCGGCAATTTAAAAATATGGGATTTAAAAGGGTGGTCCTGGCCCGTGAACTCACAATCAAAGAGATAAATTCCATTGCCAGGACAAGTAACGTAGAGCTTGAAGTGTTTATTCATGGAGCACTTTGCTTCAGTTATTCAGGTCTGTGCTTATTCAGCAGTTATCTCGGCGGAAAAAGCGGTTTGCGAGGGCGTTGTGTTCAGCCATGCAGGCGGCGTTACCATTGGGAGCAAAAAGGAGAGAAACCGGGTTATTTCTTTTCAATGAATGATCTTGGCGGTATCGATCTGATCAATAGATTGCAGAAGGCAGGTGTTTCGTCTTTCAAAATTGAGGGCAGGCTACGCAGTGCCCATTACGTTTCTTCCGTGGTCAAGGCTTACCGGATGGTTATTGATGCAGATGGAGAAGATAAAAAAATCATTGAGAATGCCAGACAATTGCTACAACAATCCATGGGAAGAAAAACCAGCCAGGGATATTTCAATACGACAGACTCAAAAGAATTAATCTCACCATATCATTCGGGCAATATCGGGATGTATCTCGGACAGGCTGGTAAAGGTACTGGCAGAGGTAAGGCTTTTCTTGAACTCAAACAATCTTTGCAGGTGGGAGACCGTTTACGCCTGCATCAGGAGAATACAGGAGAGAGGGTTTCCTTCACTGTCCGAAACATGACCACAAAAGGCCGGAAAACATCCAAGGCAAATTCGGGTAACAACATTATCCTAGAGGTTCCGGCAGTTGTGAAGAAGGGAGACAGCCTGTTTAAAGTTGACAGCCGTAAGGCCCGGGAAGCTGAAAAGAAGAAGTCAGGTATTGATGTCGCTTATTTCACCCCGGTAATTAAGAAGATACAGCGAGACATAAAACAAAAAGTCCTGACAGTGCAAAAAAGTCTTGCGGCGGGGCGATCCGGAAGCAGAAAAATTTCTGCTTCCGGGATGAGAAGAAAGAGGGGCAAGTCAGGCGTCAAGCCTCATCTTTTTATTAAAATAGATGATCTGCAGGTGCTGAAATCCCGCTTGCCTGTGATTCCTGAATTGCTCCTTGTGGAACTGAACCAGAAAACTTTTAATGATTTTCAGCACCAGAAAAAAACTGTTAAAAAGTTTCATCATAAGATGGCCTGGTGTCTGCCTCCAATAATATTGGAAAATGAGGTGGATTTTTTCAATAAGGCTATCAAGCAGCTTATAAAGAACAATTTCAGAACCTGGCAGATCGGCCATATCGGGCAGCAGCTGTTCTTCGATAAGAGAGAGAGGTTGAACCTGTTGGGGGATTACACCTTAAACATTCTTAATTCTCAGGGGCTGTATATCCTGCGTGATCTTAATCTGCAGAGAACGCAGGCTGCCATAGAAATTGACAGAAAAGGACTGGCGGATATTTTAAACAGCAAATCAACAGCAAATTCCAGTGTAGATTTAGGAATGACGGTTTATGGTACGCCGCCACTTTTTACCGCCAGGCCCATGGCTGCACATTTTGTATATAATAAACCCTTTGTAAGTCCCAAAAATGAATCTTTTGTTTTACGTAAAAAATGGAATTCCACTGTAGCACTTGCAGAAAATCCATTTTCTCTCCTGCCAATGTTGCCCGAAATGGAAAAAATGGGCTTGAAATACGCGGTCATTGATCTTTGCCACCGCAGGATAACCAGAAAAGAAAATGAAGAGATCGGCAGGGAAATAGCCGGCGGAAGATCCAGGCGAAAACTCTCAACGTTTAATTATAATGGGAGCTTGCTGTAACCGTTTCTGGTTGGCAGTACCTTCAAGAAAAAACGATTTGCCATTAGACACTCCAACTGCTTTATTTCATACCAGAACAACATTGTGTCAAGAAATCAGGCCCTCTGATCCATAACCCCTGTTTTTGGTCATTTTACCAGGAAATCCAGCGAAATTACCCAACAGTTATGTAGATGTGCCATTATATAGATATGTTTTTATCTTTCAAGACATGAATTAACCATACGGAATAACTAAGAAAATAAAAAAAACATCCGGCTTTGATCATTATTGGCTCGTTTTTTGCTTTATTAATGAACAGAGGAAGGGTCTAACATTATAAATAAAACTTAAAATATAGAGACCCGCTTCCCATAACAGGCAGAGTCACTTACTTGACTCTGCCTTTGTTTTTTCCCATGGCATGATTTCTATCAATTGCAATTCATAAAAGTTTTCTAAAACGTCAGAATGTTCAATAGTACCCTAAATCAGAATGAAGTTACTTGAAATCAATATGTTGGTAAGATATACCGACTGTTAAGAAAGCAAGGAAAAAATATTATGGCAAAAGGGCAACACTCTATAGCTCCAGCATATAAAATATATGGTTACTTTATTCTTGGGTTAGCCACTGCAATTGCTTTTCGTGCACTCATTGTTCTTGATCATATTCAGCCGACATGGGTTCGGCCAGTGTGGTATTTTGGTGTACTGGGAAACTTTGTTTTCTTTTTTTATAGATTCAGGGTTTCAGGAAGACGCAAAAAGGCCATTAGTAATTTTCAGCTAATAGAAAAAATTCAATCTGGTAATTCATTAACTGCTACAGACCGGGAAGTTATTATTTATATTCTGCGTTCTATAAAACTTTCCCCGGAGAATATTAATTATTTAATTATATTCTTATTTTCACTACTGGCTATAGGACTGGATATTGCCTTGTATTATCTGGTAAAATTCTAACATATCCACAGGTAATGTTAACTTGAAGTGTGATTACCCAAAGTCAACATTGTGGCAAGATATATTGACTTTTGAAAACTTCTAACCGCATCTTAAAATATCATAGTAATAATTCTTAAATTAATTTAATACTAGTTATCAGGTCTATAAGAAATATTTTCTGGATGTACAAAACTGTAAAAAGAACTCATCAAATAGTTATTTGCTATAGCCTCCACAGTTGAGTTTTATCCTGATGGAGGTTTGTTGTTTTGAAAAACCAAAAATTTAAATGGAGGAAGCCATGGATTTGCACTTCATAGTCCTGAACATATCTTACATACTTGTCACCATCGGGCTATTGGTACGCGATATGCTTCTTCTGAGATCAATGATAACTATTTCGGAGTTGCTCATAATTGGCTGGGCACTGACGGTTGGGAATCACGTAATTGCTGGTTGGAACGCTGTTTTTCTAGTAATAAACCTCGTGCAGATCGTCAGGCTTATCATTGAGCGCATGCCCGTTAAACTCCCTAAAGAGTTAGAAGACATCTACAAAAATGTATTCAATGAACTTAAAGAAAGAGAATTTCTCTATTTTTGGAATACCGGCAAGACAATCAGCATAACAGATAAGTTCCTGTGCAGAGAGAATCAACACCAGGACGAGTTAATGTTGATACTTGACGGTCAGGTGTCCGTACGTAAAAACGGAATCGAAATAGCCAAACTTAAACGCGGTAGTTTTGTGGCAGAAATGAGTTTTATGACCGGCGAACCATCTAGCGCAGATGTTGTAAATTCGGAGAAGACAAGTTGCATAGTTTGGTCGAAGGAGAAACTAAAACATTTACAACAATTGAATCAGGACCTGCTTATGAAGCTACAGGTAACGTTGGGGAAAGATTTAACCTATAAATTGCAAAATGAGATTAACTAAATCGTTTATGCGGGAAAAAAGTTCTCGACACCTAGCAAAGATTTGAACTACGATCAGAGAGTTAAGATTGTTTAGTCGGATCATAACTTCCACAATCCTAAATTTCTGCTGATATGTCTGACAGTGTCAAGTAGAAAAGACCTATCCATTGCCCCCTGTT
>JBHPCH010000040.1:0-19416 GCA_042576125.1 Thermodesulfobacteriota bacterium | reverse complement strand
GCTAATCCTCTCTTTAAAGCGCTGCTCGGCTGCGTGAAATGGCCTTCACCTACAAAATTTTAATAAATTGTTCATTCTAAAACTGTTTTATTAGAAGTTATAATGAAGCTACTTTGCATTAGCAAGCTCAACTACTACTTCAGATAGGCCCTCTGTGACCCTTGCCAAACGGTTATAATCGATTTTATCAGGTGTGTCTTCTGGTGTGTGATAGTGTTCATATCTGAATAAAGCAGTATCAGTTACCATTATTGCTCTGTATCCCTCCCGCCAGAATGACCAGTGATCTGACCAGCCTATGCCGGTAATCCATCCGGGTGCGGCAGTGCCTTCAGAGGGAAATTTCGTGTGGCGCCGGAATGCTTCGAGGCTTTGCTTCACAAGATGTCGTGAACCGAGGTTTCCTACAAACCCGATAAAGTTGGCAGTTTGGGGATAGAAAAAATTAAAAGGGAAAGGATAACTCTGGCTAAAAGGAGCCTCGGAGTAATATCCCATTGTCTCAAGGGAAAGCATTGCAACAATATTTTCTTTTCTCTTGCGAGCTCTGGATGCGTATACCTTACTTCCCATATCACGCCGTAGAAAAAATGGAGGCTCTTCATTGGTGAATGCCACCAGGCGGATAGTCCTGGCAAATTTTCTGCTGCCAAGCAATCGGGATATTTCAAGCAGTGCAGCAACACCTGTTCCATTATCATTAGCGCCGGGACAACCAAGCACCGAATCATAATGTGCCCCAATCAGGACTATTTCGCCCGCATGTGAGGTCCCGGGAATTTCAACTTCAAGGTTAACTGATTTTACACCGCGGGCATCATATTCCTGGTGTCTGACCTTATAATCCTGCTCAAGCCAGATTTTTTCAATATAGGCTGCTGCAGCATTCAGCTTTGCCGGCAGCCAGATATTTCTTTCACCGATCTTTCCAGCCAGTTTGTTTACATGTTTATGCAGGTCAGAGCTTATCTCCTTTTCTTTTTCTGAAAGTGGCAGGAAGTGTCCTGTATAAGATTTTTCCGGCATTTCGTATGGACCATAAAAAATAACTGATAACAGGAGAACAAAAAGGAGTGCAGCAAAACTAATGATGAACAGGAATTTCTTTTTCAATTCCATTGGCCTTTTTAAAATCCAGTAGAGATCGGCTATAGATTGTCCATGAATCTTTCCCGGAGTATGTGCAGCCAGGCTGGCCGGTGTCTGGCTGTGCTATATATCTGAATTAAGTCAGTCAGATCGTTGTATCATCGACGATAAAAAGAGAAGCTTTGGCGCCGATACTTTTTTTCTTAACCCAGATTCTTGCCATGGGAACAGTTTCGCCATCAATATTGACCAGGTTGACCAGTTCTTCAACATAGGATATGTCAGCGGTCTTGAATTCAAAATAGGATGTTATCTTGCTGTATGGATCAGTGATAAGGATAACCCTTAAGGGATCATAAGGATGTTTTCGGGGCGACCCGGTAAAAGCGATGTGTGTTTGTTGGAGAAGTTTTATGCTCTTGGGTTTCTTGTAAGTCTGGATCTCAAATTTTTCGTGCTCATCGGGAAAGTGTCTTATAGGCATTTCGATTCCTCGTACTCAATTAAAGATACAATTAACCATGTCTGGCATGGCACAAAAAAATAAAAAAACTGTCACCCGATAACTCCTGCAATTAACAGGAAGATTTTAACTGAAAATGGTATTGAAAAATAAATTATTCAAACTCATTCAATTATATGTCAATCCGTATAAAAAAAGAAGATTTTTTCTTATACTGCCTGGCAGCCATAATGCTCTCCCTGTTCAGAACCACTTCCCGTAACTGATTTAAAAGAATTATTACTTTGAGGGCCACCAGTCAGCACCAATTCTTCTAATGGCGTTAAAGCCGCCGCTGAGAACAAGATTGTTTTTCATCCCTGTACTATCCAGAAAATTTTGTATCTCTGATGAACGGGTGCCGGCATCGCATATAATGATGAGCATTTTGTCATCCGGTAACTCTCTATACCTCGATCGCACGTTCACGTAAGGGATAGCTTTCCAGAGTTCACTGCCAAAAGCATCAACAAAGTCTGCAGCTTCCTTTGGATGTCTGATGTCCAGAGCTATCCAGTCAGGTTTTACACCCGGGTTATCCATCCATTGCATGAAATCTTCAATCGATAAGGTGCGCAGGCGGCCTGCAGCTATATTGTCAGCAACATTAGCAGTTGCATTGAGTGCATCTACTGCGGTTGAGAAAGGAGGGGCATAGGCGAGTTCAAGGTTGCTGAATTTTTCTATTGTGGCACCATTGGCAATAAGTCCTGCTCCAGCATTGATTCTGGCCAGAACGGAATCGTTCATTGGGCCGAAACCCTGGATTCCCAAAACTTTACGGCTTGTTTTGTCAAATACCATTTGCAGCATGATAACGGCCTGGGTAGGGAAAAAGTGGGCCCTGTCAGACTGTGCCGTGATAGCTACATCGGCATCAAAGCCCAGGGACTTGGCAGAGGAGTAACTTAAGCCCGTGCCGCCAATACAGCATTCGAATGCTTTCATGATAAAACTGCCGACCCAGCCTTCAAATTGTGAGGGGATGCCTGCAATATTGTCAGCAACAACTCTGCCCTGGCGGTTGGCAAGGGAGCCCATGGGGGCAATATTTTTCATGCCGCTCACCTGGTTGATTATTGCAACACAGTCGCCGGCAGCATAAATGTCAGGATCTGACGTCTGCATATGGTTATTCACTTCAATGCCGCCCTGGTCTGAAACCTGTAGTCCTGCATCATTGGCAAGTTCACTGCGCGGCCGGACTCCCACGGACATTATTACAAGGTCAGTATCAATAGTTCGCTCCGGGGTTATCACCCTGCACACCCTGCCTGTTTCATCGCCTTCCAGTCTGGTTGCAGATTCGCCGGTATGGACAGTGATGTTGTTATCGTTCAAGTGTTTTTCAAGCATAGCTCCAAAGGCAGGGTCAACTATCCGGGGAAGCAGTTGATCCATATATTCCAGAACAGTAGTTTCAATACCCCATAAATCACCAAGTGATTCAGCCATCTCAAGGCCAATGGCACCACCTCCGATAACCACGGCTTTTCCTACCTTACCCTGGGCCAGATCATTTTTTATCGCCATGGCGCGGTGCATATCATTGACAAGGTAAACTCCTTTGAGGTCAGCACCGGGAATTTTTAACCGGTTTGGGCTGCTGCCTGTGGCAAGGACAAGTTTGTCATAGGGAAGCTCTTTTTTTTCACCGGAATCAAGATTTTCTACCCGGACTGTTTTCGCCTGGCGGTCTATAGACAGTGCTTTAGTCCTGGTCAGCATTGTTACACCCTTGGCGTCGTTAAAAAAGGATTCGTCCCTTACAACATGAAAACTGGTTGAGCGTAATTCCTTTTCATCTGAGACATCTCCTGAAACAAAATATGGAATTCCGCAGCCGCCATAGGAAATAAGACTATCCTGGTCAATGACAGTAACTTCGGCATCAGGCAGAAGCCGTTTGACCCTGCAGGCTGTTTTGGGGCCTGCTGCTACACCGCCGATAATTAGAATTTTTTTACTCATTATTGTAATCCTTGAATAGTTAACATTTATTATCCTGTTGCAATTATATGTTCATTTTCTTTGTTTGCCCAAAGAAAATGAACCAGCAGCAAAGCGGCGAAAGAAAGGGCAGCCGTCTACTTGGTCCGCCTATGGCGTACTACCCTTGCTGCTCGCAAAAAAACGGACGCTTTGTAAAGTCGCTTTGCTCCGACAAAACGTTATTCCGTTTTTTGCTGTGCTGCTCGGCTGCGTAAAATGGCATTAAAAAATACCATTCAATTAACTTCACTTACTCATCCATGATAAGGAAAAAATAAAATATATTTTGGGGGTAAGCATTAAACAGAACGAGAAAAGTATATGGAAAGTTCGATGATGTCAAATGATTCGCACTTGCTTTTTGAGAGAACAAATCAACAACTTTCCACCTTGTGGCTGCAATATTCTAAAAGGAGATAGGTAGATTTGCATTTGAGCAGGAAATTTATACTGAAAAACAAAAAAGCCCCTGGCAGTTCAACATGCCAGGGGCTTTTTAAAGGAATGTAGTTATTTTTTGCAGGAGCAGCCACAGCCGGAGGATTTTCCCCCTTCCTGTTTCTGCATGCTCCCCGTTTCAGCGCATTCCGGGCATTTCTTCGGTTTGCATCTTCCTTCCTTGGTAGCACCACATTTTTCACATTTGAATACAGCCATTTCTTTCTCCTCAGTTGGAATTAATAATCGAATTGAAATGTTTTATATAAGCTGGATGGTCCGCATATTCATCAGAGAACGCCTTTCTGCCTTTCTGGAAAAAATAATAATCATGGAAATCAATTTTGCCAGGTTTTTGATAATTTTTCTTATCTGCAAATAGTTCAACAGATTGTTTGAATTTGGATTTATGCTTATAGTCTTTCAATAACAGTTATTGTAACTATTTTAATTGAAAGAAAAAAATATGGATAAACTGCAGAAAAAAAATCTTGCTGTTAAAGGCATGTCCTGTGCTTCCTGCTCCGCACGCATTGAAAAAGTGCTAGCAGCTCAGGAAGGCATTCATTCAGTTTCCGTGAACCTGGCAGCAGAAACCATGGAAGTGGAGTGGGATGATTCAATACTCTCTCTTGAAGAAATTGGCTCCAGGGTTGCAGGACTTGGCTTTGAGCTTGTGATACCGAGCGGCGAGGTAACACTTGACCTGGCGATTAACGGAATGACCTGTGCCTCCTGTTCGGCGAGAATAGAAAAGGCTGTAGGGGGACTTGATGGTATCCTTTCCATGCAGGTTAACCTTGCTACCGAGACAGGTGTCGCTGTTTTTGACCCGGGAGTAATCAGCAAACGTAAAATTCTGGAAACTATTGATACTCTCGGGTTTAAGGCCGAAGTGGTGGCAGCAGATGATGAGAACCTGCTGGTAAAGCAGCAGCGGGAAATAAGAGAAAAACTGATCAGGATGAAAAGGGAGTTGATCCCTGCCTTCGGTTTTGCCTTTGCTTTACTGGTTCTTTCCATGGGTGAAATGCTCGGCCTGCCTTTGCCGAAATTCCTGGACCCGCATCATGCTCCGTTTAATTTCGCTTTGGCCCAGCTCCTGCTTGTTCTACCCGTCATGTGGTCAGGCCGCCGTTTTTATTTAAAAGGATTTCCTGCCCTGATCAGAAAATCTCCCAACATGGACTCACTTATTGCGGTTGGTACAGGGGCTGCTTTTATATATTCAACCTGGAACCTCATAGAAATTTTTCTGGGTATTGATCCGATGGTGCGGGTCATGGATCTTTATTATGAGTCCGCTGCCGTCCTGATCGCCTTGGTATCATTGGGCAAGTATCTGGAGACACGTTCCAGGAGCAAAACCTCTGATGCTATCAGTCAGCTCATGGAGCTTACACCGGATGAGGCTGTACTTATTAAAAAATCAGGATCAGAAAAGGAGGAACAGGTTCTCATACTTGTTGCAGATATTGAAACCGGGGATTTGATCCTGGTGAAACCCGGAGAGAGAATTCCTGTCGACGGTCAGGTGATGAAGGGGCGGTCAAGTGTGGATGAATCCATGCTGACAGGTGAGAGTCTGCCGGTCAGTAAAGATGAGGGCGATAAGGTTATAGGCGGTACTCTGAACAAGCACGGCATGCTGCGCGTAATGGCAGAACGTGTCGGTCAGGATACCGTTCTGGCGCGTATAGTAAAAATGGTGCGTGACGCCCAGGGTTCAAAAGCCCCAATAGCGAACCTGGCAGACAGGATCAGTCTTTATTTTGTCCCGACGGTCATGGTTATAGCAACACTCTCCGGATTAGCCTGGTATTTTATTGGTGGTACACCATTTTCCTTTGCTTTACGGATATTCATCGCCGTACTTGTTATTGCCTGCCCATGTGCCATGGGTTTGGCAACTCCCACATCGATCATGGTGGGCACAGGGCGTGGAGCACAGCTCGGGGTTCTGATAAAAAGTGGTGAAGCGCTTGAAATGGCACAGGGCGTCAATGCCCTCGTGTTTGATAAGACCGGCACCCTGACGTACGGAAAGCCGCAGTTGACAGATTTTGAACTTGTGCAGAACAATGTTTCAGAAGATGAGATTCTGGCATTGGTTGCAGGAGCGGAAAGTGTTTCTGAACATCCCCTGGCTGAGGCTATTGTCCAGGAAGCAAAGGAGCGCGGCCTGTCGCTTGTTGAGCCGGATTCTTTTGAAGCAATTCCAGGCAAAGGTATAAAGGCTTCCATAGGCGAGAATATCCTTCTTCTTGGCAACAGGGAGTTTATCAGGGGGCAGATTGAGCATTTTGATAGTACTGAAATTGACAGCAGGGCAGCTGAGTTTGCTGCCTCAGGCAAAACAGCGCTTTTCCTGGCAGTTAATGGTGAGATGGCTGCAGTACTTGCCATTGCAGATAAAATGAAACCGGAAACCCCGCAGACCATAGAAAAGCTTAAAGATATGGGAATCAGGATTTTTATGCTTACTGGTGATAATGAAACTACTGCCCGGGCCATAGCCTCCCAGGCAGGCATTGAAGAGGTGATCGCCGAAGTACTGCCTGACTTTAAAGCAGAGAAGGTTGCAGAACTTCAGGCCCAGGGAATGAAGGTTGGCATGGTAGGCGATGGAATAAATGATGCCCCGGCCCTGGCAAAAGCTGATGTCGGCATCGCCATGGGAACCGGTATTGATGTGGCCGTGGAATCAGGAGACATCGTGCTCATGAAGGGGGAACTCGGAGGAGTACTCACCGCCCTGGCCCTCAGCAGGGCAACCATGCGGAACATTAAACAGAACCTTTTCTGGGCCTTTGCCTATAACGTGGTTGGTATCCCTGTTGCTGCGGGTTTGTTGTATATATTCGGAGGGCCCACGTTGAATCCCATGATTGCCGGAGGTGCCATGGCCATGAGCTCTGTATCGGTTGTAACCAATGCCTTGCGACTGCGTTTTTTTACGCCCGGGTAAGTTTTATTTTATTGGACATCTATACTATTCCCGATAGAGTTTTATCATTATAGAGTTCCATCATTATATTGTAATATTTTCTGTCTTCCTCTGGGTAATTTGTCTTTACCAATTTTCCTAAATCACCCATTGAGCGATTATAGTTTTGATATACTTCGCAGGATGTACAGTATCCAATTTTTTGTGCAATCGTGCCCTGAATTTCGCCACCGCATAACGTCCCAGCGACTGCCCAGCAACTGTGCCCCATCCCTTCCTTTGAAGCTATACATTCACCCAACTCGCTTGCTTTCTTTCCGCCCTTCTGTCTTTCACATTTTTTCATTTCCCAGCAGTTTAACAATTCTTTTTTCATGAATTCCCTCCATGTTTTAAAATGGAATACTGCCTATATATAATCTTAAAAATTAATAGCCCATATTTTTTGCCTACAGTGTTGACTTTTGTCTACTCCATGTAAAGGTTAAGGAGTGCCGTGGGCATGTTGAACTAGAAATAAAAGATGTGAAGCAATTACAAACTTTCTGCTCTCAATGTAAGTATAATAAAAATAATAGAATCTTATGAGTAATTAGCCTTAGCTTCCAAGGCGCAAATCTGATGACCTGTTATACTTTTTTTTAAAAGTCCCCTCTGTATTATTATGTTTTGTAACTCCTTTTTGCCAAGAATAAATGTTTCTTCTTTGAGTACATAAACGATACAGTCTTCACAGGTATTTGAAATATTACGAAAATCCTCAACCCCTTTGGCAAGTTCCCAACATGGGAGTTCAGGTTCATGCCTGGCAGGACAATCGAGATTATTGCAGCCCATTATTTCCCAGCATTTTATATTTGAATAAGAATCCATACCCCCCCCAAGTATTTTTATTGTAAACCACAGAGTTCTTGTCTATCTGAAGTATTTTTACAGGATAGAATTTATAAAATTTAAATCATAAATTACATTATTCGTTGAAATTTTTACTTAATATGACTTGTTAGAACATCTGCTCGAACAAGGACAAACCAATCACCAAGCTGTAAAAACAAGTTTTTTGGGAGATGTCAATAAAATTCATTGGTATTAGGTAGTTATACCTATTTAAGGGGAGGCAGGTAAAGGGTGTATATACCAGGGTTTATATAGAAAGATTCTTATTCTCAGGTGCAATTGAGTGTTAGGTAAAAAATGATATATCTTGGCAAAATGTTGAGTTTTGTCTCATCAAATCAGGATCAATGTATACATAGGGCTTTTTGGCATATCAGGAAGCCTCTTACGGGAAATGATTGAAAACAGGCACCGAAACTCTTGATAAAGTTTTTATTAAAAAAGAACGAGTATCTGCTAAGTATAAGTTTTAGTAATTATAGTTGAATATATTGAGAATATATATTTACCCTTCTAATTCGTATTTTAATTGTCATGGTTGAAAAAATCATGATGAGACGTTGTGTGTGATTCTTCTTATCAAAAAGGGAACTTGCGATGAATGAGAAAATAAAAATAGGTGTCAGTTCATGTCTTCTTGGTAATGAAGTGCGTTATAACGGTGGACACAGCCATGACCGGTATGTGACGGGAACACTGGGGCAATATTTTACCTTTGTTGCTGTCTGCCCCGAAGTTGAGGCGGGTTTTGGTATTCCGCGGGAAGCCATGCGGCTGGTCGGGGACCCTGAGGCACCCAGATTGATGACAACTAAAACGAAAAAGGATTGTACCGCTAAGATGATGAGTTGGGTTAAGCCGCGGGTAAAGGAACTTGAGAAGGAGGGTCTCTGCGGCTTTATCTTTAAAAAAGGTTCGCCCAGCAGCGGTATGGAACGGGTCAGGGTCTACACTGATAAGGGCATGCCTTCAAACAGGGGAAGCGGGATGTTTGCCAGGGCATTTATGAATCATTTTCCGTTGATACCAACCGAAGAAGACGGCAGGCTGAATGATTCAGCATTGAGGGAAAATTTCATCGAGCGTATCTTTGCCTTACGGCGTTGGCGGCTGATGACTGCTGAACGTAAAAACCCCGGAAACATTGTTGCCTTTCATACAGCACATAAATTGCAGGTCATGTCGCACAGTATCAAGCATTATCGTGACATTGGAAGGCTGGTCGCTCAAGGTAAGAAATTGGATATTCAGTCACTATATGAACAGTATGAAACATTGTTTATGCAGGCATTGTCTCTAAAGGCAACGGTTAAAAAAAATGTCAATGTGCTCCAGCACATGGCAGGATATTTTAAAAAACAGTTGAGCAAGGATGAAAAACAGGAACTGCAGCAGGTTATTGAACAATATCAACAGCTCTATACTCCTTTAATTGTACCTGTGACCCTTATGAATCATTATGTGAGGAAATATGATCAGGAATACCTGAAGAAACAGCATTATCTCAATCCGCATCCCATTGAACTGAAGCTTCGTAATCGAGCATAACCGGAGACATGTCAGATATGGACAGAACCAGGATACTTATTACAGGGGCAACTGGATATATCGGCCGGCGGCTGAAGAATAGATTGCTGGCTCATCAGGACTACAAAATACGGTTGTTTGTCAGAAATAAGCGCAAGGTGGGAAATAAGGCCAGGCAATCGGTTGAAATAGTCGAGGGTGATACATTCAATAAAGAAAAACTTGCACAGGCACTTGTTGGAATAGAAGTGGCTTTTTATCTCATCCATTCCATGGGAGCTGACAAGGATTTCAAGAGCCTGGATAAGGTTAGCGCTGAAAATTTCAGGGATGCCTGTATTAATGCAGGGGTCAAAAAGATTATTTATCTGGGCGGACTGGGAGTTAAGGAAACAGCCAGCAAACATCTGTTGAGCCGCATTGAAACAGGGGAGATTTTAAGCGCCAGACAGGACGACATAACAACTATCTGGATCCGGGCTGGAGTAATTATCGGTTCCGGCAGCGCCAGTTTTGAGATAATCAGGAATCTGGTTCAGAAACTGCCTGTCATGGTAACTCCAAAGTGGGTTAATACCAAAACCCAGCCCATCGCCGTGGATGATGTTTTGTCATACCTGGAAGAATCTGTAAAATTGGAAAATACCGGTAATGTGGTTGTTGATATCGGTTCCGATATAATGGGTTTCAAAGAAATGATGATAGCAGCCGGGCAAGCCATGGGGCTTAAACGGTTCATTATTCCAGTGCCGGTACTCTCCCCAAGGTTATCTTCCTATTGGTTGGTGCTTATCACCACGGTGCCGTTCAAGATGGCGGCCGCCCTGGTGGAGGGACTGAAATCCGAAACAGTCCAGCAGAATGATAATGCAGCGCTCCTTTTTCCGACAATTAAGCCTGTGTCGTATGTGCAGGCTGTTGAACATGCCATTGAAGAAATTGAAAAAGACCAGGTGGTAAGCCGCTGGTGTGATTCCAGTGCGGGCGAGGTATGCGATATTATCTACCAGGATGATCCTTCCAGTGCAGTTATAAGAGACAGGCGCATCGTTGAATTCGGCAATGTTGCACCGGAGAAGGTTTTTCAGTCAGCTCTTGCCATTGGCGGTCAAAAAGGTTGGTATAAATATAATGTCTTATGGCGTCTCAGAGGAGCGATTGATAAGATGGTCGGTGGTTATGGTCTTAATCGCGGCAGGCGTGTTATAGGGGAATTACGCATAGGTGATGCCCTTGATTTTTGGAAAGTGGCTGATATAAAACCCAACAAAAGGCTCTTGCTGCTGGCCCAGATGAAGTTGCCTGGCAAGGCCTGGCTGGAATTTGTCATTGAAGGTGATGTGTTGATCCAGACAGCACACTTCTACCCGCGGGGTCTTTTGGGCAGGCTTTACTGGTATTCAACTCTCGTCTTCCACAACCTCGTTTTTCAGGACCTGGCGGAAAAAATAGTCAAGCAGGCAAGGGAAATCAGTTGAAATTTCGTGTTATTCTTTAACAGGAATTCCTTTGCTTTTCAGATCTTTGAGGATGTTTTTAATTTGGGCCTCATTGCAATCATCTATATAATAGACATTCTTCATGCCGTCGAGAAAATGCAGGACAAAATGTCCCTTGTCATCGAGATGAGCCTCCCTGATATGGTCTGTATCGAGCCAGGGTTTAATTTCTTCCATAAAGTCATTCAGGCTGCATGTTTTCATGGTTGTTCCTCCTGTCAGGTTGGTCTGATATACGTAAAACAATCATATTTTGCATTAAAACAACATACCCTAAAAGAAAGCTTTTCAATAGTACATTAAAGTAGTATCCCGGTTTCTCCGCTGCCAATGAGGGGAAGTAACTTTTCCAGGGTAAAGTAGACCAGGAATTTAGGTCCCCTGGCTTTATCTTGCTCAGCGGTTAATTGGCGTCGAGTCATTTGGGCTATTAATTCCGGATCAGTATCCTCACGCACTTTTTTTAAAAAGAGGCGTACTCCCCTGTAATGCAAATCCTCCTCGATAAAAAGATATGTGGCATAAGGGTTTTCTCCAATATTGTGGTGGGTTAAATGATCCCTCATGATAAATGCCAGGGTGTTGTCATCTTGAATATGCGGTTTTGAATATATGGCGGCATCAACCTTGCCCTCTGCGTCTGCTGTGGACAGTATACCTTTGCCTGAGATATTGTGAAAATATTCTTTCAAGGTCATGATAGTTAAGCTCCTTTTTGTTGAACCGTTCTTATAAGTTTTTCAGTATCGTATTCCTGTTTTTTAAGTCGAGCCAGGATGGCTTGATATATATTTTCGTCCATTTCGGGAGTGCGGGAAAGAATCCACAGGTATTTCCTGTCCGGATGGCCTATAACGGCATATTCATAATCCTGTCCAATGTCAATTATCCAGTAATCACCTGCAAAGGGCCAGAAAAAAGAAACTTTTAGCCGGGCGTTTGTCTCTTTATCCACCACCCATGCCTTCCCCTTTGCTGTCCGAAGTTTCCCGGAAAAAGATTTGTCGTAGCATTCATTGATAACGTTTATCTTTCCGTCATCACGCAAACTATAGGTTGCCTTG
Source organism: Thermodesulfobacteriota bacterium (assembly GCA_042576125.1). Classification (GTDB taxonomy): domain Bacteria; phylum Desulfobacterota; class Desulfobulbia; order Desulfobulbales; family BM004; genus BM004. The sequence goes on along the minus strand of JBHPCH010000040.1, from coordinate 7,461 downwards.
CTGCCAACGCACCCTTCCTGGAACCTGTGATGATATCTGGCAATTTCATACCATTGGCCTACATAATTATCCAAGTTAACAGATTCAACTGTTTTGAGAGGTTTCATAGTATTTCCACTCATGGTTACACAACCGCTTATAAACAGTAGTGTAATTAAAAGTATGTATAAATTGTTTTTTTCCATAGCTACCAAAGTCCTATAACGTTTATAAAATTCTCCATTCCGGATTTACAAAATAACTTGTGCTAATTAAAATGTATCAAATATGGTTCAAAACAATATATTCAAAAAAACTCCGGTCTCATCTGTTTTGATAGCTGAAACCGGAGTTTTTATATTAAATGGTTTACCAGCGCTCCGTCCCGATCAGTAAACTTACATCCATACATTTAGCCCTTTCCTCTTCTGTGAGTTCATCCTTTTCTTTAATATTTCCTTTCAGGGCGTCAAGGGAGCAGGCATACTGTTTCCCAAACTTATCTCTAATCCAAACCATGGATTCATATCCACCTTTGTTGTATTCTTCTTCAGCCATGATGTTCACCTCCTCTTACCAGCGTTCAGTACCGACCAACAAGTTAACGTCAATACATTTTGATCTTAATTCTTTGGGCAGTTCTTCAAAGTGTTCACTATTTTCAATATCTCTCGTATAACAGGCAAACTCTTTACCATTCCTGTCATTTACCCATACCATCGATTCGTAGCCGCCGCTGTTTTCTAAGTAAGCCATGATGTACCTCCTTCTATATAAAAAATTGAAATCTAAATTATTCATTCCTTAATCATTAAAGTATGTACGCAGCGGCCTTGAATCAATGGGTAATTTATGATAGTCTACTGATAGTAAAAACTATCAATATTTGCAAAATATTTTACAAAGAGGGTGACATGCTCAGAGAGGATTTTTGCGGAGAAATAATCGATTCGCTGTCCGCGCATATTGCAGTTCTTGACAAGAATGGGGTGATTATCCTCACCAACAGGGCCTGGCAGGAATTTGGAGCTGCAAACAATCTGCAGGGCCCCCAAAACAGTCTGGGCCAGAATTATCTGGTCGTATCAGAGCAGGCAAAAGAGACAGGCCATATTATTGCCCAGGGAATTCGCAAGGTCATATCAGGTGAACTTCAGGAATTTTTTACAAACTACCCATGCCATTCTCCAGCAGAAAAACGCTGGTTTGCCATGCGGGTTGTAAGATTACAGATTATTGGCAGGGAGAGTCAGGTCATTGTCAGTCATGAAGATATTACACCGGTCATGCTGGCTCAGGAAAAACTCAGAAAAAAGGAAGAAGAATTGTTCCAGCAGAAGAAGATGTTGGAGGAGTCAAATATTGCCTTAAAAGTACTTTTGAAACACCGGGAAATGGACCGCCTGAAATTAGAGGAAAACGTACTTGCTAATGTGAGGAAACTGGTGATGCCGTACCTGGAGGAATTAAATTTCCGTAATCTCGATCAAAGGAGCGAAAACCTGCTGGAAATAATTCATCAGCGGTTGGAGGAGATTATTGCACCCTTTCTGAACCGCCTGACTTCCATGAACCGCCTTCTTACTCCAAGGGAGGTGGATGTTGCAGCCTTTGTCAGGGAGGGAAAGACCAGCAAGGAAATTGCCGGGCTGCTTAATGTTTCTGTAAGTGCCGTTGACTTTCACCGCAAAAAGATCAGGCAAAAACTCCAACTGACCAATGAAAAGGCAAATTTACGCTCTTATTTACTTTCACTGCAGTAATAATTGTTAAGTCCAGGGGCCTTATTTACATAGGTGACTTTTGGCAGGTTGAGATAGAGCTTGGGGGTGCTGGGAACATTTTAAGCAAGCTACTAATTCTGTACTGAAGCTATAATCCTTTTTTTAAAACATTCTTCATGTTGTTCCAGGATTTTATTAACTTCTTCCTTACTTAATCCCATTGCATAATTATATTTTTCTTCAAATGACAGGGAATTGCGTAGTTGCGATAATGGACAACTTTTAAGAGCATTCCCCTCCAGCAGGCAAGATTGAAGAAGCCCGAATAACAGTGATCTGGATCGATCAAAGGATTTTTCTAGGGTATCATCCATCAGACTTGGTAACACGACTCTTGGGTGGAGAGGAGTTCAAGTAAACAAAGTATTCAAATTTGTTGAAGCATGTTATTTGAGGCAATCGCTTCTCCATAAGCAATCTGTCTGCTCACAGTAAGTGTCTGCTGTTTTAAAACAAGGCGAATTCCCCTCTTTTATTTGTATGAACTTAATTAAATCTGTTTTATTCATTTTTTTAGGCTCAATACCCATATTTTTTGCAATCACTCTGATATCATATATGTTCATAACAGCCACCCGATATATTTAAAATTCCTAGGTTTGAAAGAGAGGTATTATTTATAATAAATATAACAACTTGTGACCTGTTTAATCAAGTGCCACAATGTGTTAGAAAGGAACCGTGGAGCAAAGTCCGGAAGTCCTGAAAGATGTTGACTTTATCAAGTTGATGTATGATTTAAAATGGACAAAGGCTCAATGAACTTCAAAAGTGCAGACATTTAAAGGAGCCGGTAAATGGACCTGAAAAATGAATGAGAGGAAGGAATTGTTTTTTAAGTAATTTATCAGATTATTATTTGGGGGAACTCCTGAATTATCACCTCCTAATTATTCGCCTTAAATGCAATGCTGATAGGTTTTTGTTGTTTGGTGAGTATCCGGTTATACCAATCCTTGATCTAGCATGGCATCTACAACTTTGACAAAGCCGGCAATATTGGCACCTGTAACATAATCACCCGGCTTATCGTATTCTGTCGCAGCATTCAGGCATGTCTCATGAATTGATTTCATAATTATTTTCAGGCGGCTGTTAACCTCAGCGGCAGGCCAGTTTAAGCGCATGGAGTTCTGGGCCATTTCGAGACCGGATACAGCCACTCCACCTGCATTGGCAGCTTTTCCCGGAGCGTAAAGTATTTTTTTATCAAGAAAGATATCAACAGCATCAGGAGTGGAAGGCATATTGGCTCCTTCTCCCACAACAAAGACGCCGTTGTTGATCAGGTTGCGGGCATCTTTTTCCTGGATTTCATTTTCTGTGGCAGAAGGAAAGGCACAGTCAGCCTTATGGTTCCAGAGAGGATTGTGGTCCAATGAAAGGTCTGCAGGTGTATAAACAGCGGCAGGGTACTTATCGAGGTAACGTTCGATCCTGTCACGCTTAACATTTTTCAGATGTTTTACGAATTCCAGCTTTTCGGTATCTATTCCCTCTTCATCAAAGATATATCCTGATGAGTCGGAAAGGGATACAACCCTGCCGCCAAGGTGCAGAATTTTTTCAGTTGTAAACTGGGCAACATTGCCGCTTCCGGATACCAGGCAGATTTTACCGTCAAAGGTATCATCGCGGGTAGCCAGCATCTCCGCCGCAAAATATACACAGCCATAGCCTGTTGCCTCGGGCCTGATAAGGCTGCCGCCCCAGTTGAGGCTCTTGCCGGTTAATACGCCGGTGAATTCATTTCTTAATTTTTTATACATACCGAACAGATAGCCAATTTCCCTGGCTCCGACCCCGATATCACCTGCAGGGATATCTGTGTGCGGGCCTATATGCCTGAAGAGTTCATTCATGAAGCTCTGGCAGAAACGCATGATTTCATTATCGGACTTTCCCTTGGGATTGAAGTCTGACCCGCCTTTGCCGCCGCCCATACTCAGGGTTGTCAGGCTGTTTTTGAATACCTGCTCAAATGCAAGAAATTTCATGATGCCAAGGTTGACCGAAGGGTGGAAGCGAAGGCCGCCTTTATAGGGCCCTAAAGCGCTGTTCATTTCCACACGAAACCCGCGGTTCACATATACCTGTCCTTCATCATCCATCCACGGTACCCTGAAAAGAATAACCCTTTCAGGTTCAACAATCCTTTCAAGTACCGCTGCTCTCCTATATTCCGGATGCCGTTCGAGTACAGGTTTTACAGATACAAGAACCTCCTCGACTGCCTGGTGGAATTCTTTCTCTCCCGGGTCTTTTTCTTCGACTTTTCTTATGAAATCATCCATGGGTTTTTCTCCTGTAGCAGCACGTATTATTTTATGGAATTATTTTCATATGCCTCAAGTATGACACACCGGGAAGATTCGCTGTCCACCTTTATTATGAAAGGATAATCCAGCCGGACATGCCTCAGGTGTTTTGTTTCATCAGCAGTCTCAAGGGAGTCGAGCCATTTCCAATTGATAAAATCAGGCAGCTTTGCATCATTTTCGGTCACGGTCAGATACTTGATGCCCATTGCTGTTATATTCTGGAAAAAATGTGTGCCCTGTGAATCTTCAGCCGAAAGCTGGTCGTTGCGCAGTTCGATGATTGTCCCGACACCGGAAATATCCTCCCATCTCACAGGAATACCAAGCCACGGGTCAGCTGATCCCCATCTTCCTGGCCCGACAAGCATATAAGATTTTTGTTCTTTATTGAGTTTGGCATTTATCCGGCTTATCTCGTTGGCAATTATTCTGGTGTCTCTGGTGTCAAACGTTTCAGGTTTTACATAGACAATATCTGCTATTATATCGTTGATTCCATGTCCCAGGGGTTTGCTCGAATAGCAGAAAGCCTTGTCGATATCATCCTGGCTGATATGTATTTCGAATTGATCTTCAGCAGCAGTCATGGGGCGGATCTGCAGAAAATGAAACTTGACCTTTTCATCGTCATTACCAAGATCCATTGCAAATTCGATTTCAATATCACAGCACATACCCTTGTAACCGATTTGCAGAAGGTCTTGCAGCAGCTCGTTAAGGGGAAGAACCCGGTATTTTAGAATCCTGGCAAAGGTGACAACCTTGGGCCCTTTGGCAAAATTATCACGAATAGCGTTTTCTTCAGGGAAATAAGTGCTTACCAGAGCTTTGACCGGAGCTTCATTTTCTGCTTCATCAATGTCTCTTTTCACAAGATTTGAATGAAGATAATCCAGGTCATCCGGATAACCCTTAATGCGTAGTGCATAAAAGGACTTTTGGGAATTGGCCAGCGCTTCTTCAACATTTGGGAATTGGGGCAGGATTTGAGGATACCTAGGGGAAAAGAGAAGGCATTTTTCCCCCTCAACAACTGTTTTGCCGAATCCCAGTGCAATTTGAGCAATACCCTCATCTGCCTTCATTTTTCCCACGGGATAATAATTGTATGACTTGACTACCCCTGAGACGGCTGGATAAATATAATCTCCCTGCTGCTCACCGGCCAGGATCTGGATTATGGCAGCCATGCTGTCCCTGCTTGTTGCATATTCTTTTTCAATGGCAAAGGCACGGGGACCGGCAAAAAAAGTTGAGGCGAAGACAAGTTTTACAGCCTTGATCAGCTGCTTGAGCCTGATATTTATATCCGCATGGTTATTGGGTAGCATGTAGGTTTCAAAGAGGCCCGCAAACGGTCTGTCAAAAGCATCTTCAAGCAGACTTGAAGAACGAACGCTGAGGGGTTTGTGTACCTGCCGCAGAAAAACGGCCAGTTTTTCTTCAAGCCGGGCGGGAAACTCAGCAGCAATAAACAGGGCAGATATATCTTCATTGCTTTTACCTTCATAATCAATAAAGAGATTATTCTGTTCCATAAAGGCATGAAACCCTTCTGTGGTTATCACCAGAGTGGGAGGGATAGTTATGTCGAATTGCGGGTACTTGTTACAGAGCCAGTTGTTTTTCTGGAGTTGTGAGACCATGAATGCAAGCCCCAGGGCCTTGCCCCCCATTGAGCCGTGCCCGATTTTTACAAACTGCATTATATCAGCATCAAAGTCGCGCTCGGAAAAATGAGCAACACCTCCCTTTTCCCTGAAAACCCGCAGTGCATTAACCTGGGCGATAAGTTCCTGGCGCAGTTTGTCAATGCTTTCAAAATCCTGTATGCGAATTTCATACATCCGGGAGGCAAGACCGATCTCCGATCTGGCCATGATCCAGTTTGAAAAATGTTTGTTTTCCGCATGGTAGAGAAAGGATTCATCCGGTATAGTCGCCAGTTTTTTTTCAAAAGAATGCAGGTCGACGGCCCGGTCAATTTCCTTGCCGTCAGGCATATGAAAAACAAAATCACCGAAGCCGAGATTCTCCAGGAAAAAATGATGGATTTCCTCCGTGAGGGTTTGTGAGTTTTTATTGACAAAACTTGCCGGAATTCCTGAGGCTTTTTGGGCATTGCCCGATTCAGAGCTTAAAAGCAGCAGCGGTATGTCAGGAATCTCTTTCCGGATGTGAGAGAGCAGTTTGATGCCGGCATTATCATTCATTTTGCCTTTTTTAGGAAACCGGGTATCAGAAAAGATACCGAAAACATAATCTTTATATTTGTGATAAAGCTCCTTGGCTTCTTCATAATTTTTCGCCACCAGTATTTTGGGCCGGGCCCGCATCTTTAATAAGCGATGTTCTTCGTTAAGGCTTTCGACCATAACCGCCTGGGTCTGGGCCACTATCTCCTTGTAGAGCAGGGGCAGAAAGAATGACTTGTATAGTGGAGAGTCTTCAACCAGTATCAGAACGCGCACCATGGCAAGCGAGGTGTCCCATTCAACATTACGATGGTCCTCTATGTTTTTAATAAGTGCCAGGAGCAGGGCCGGGTCTGCAGACCAGATATAAAAATTGTCTAATCCGTCCTGTCGATTTTTTCCCAGATATGGTGCAATGGCCTTCAGATTATGGGCTAAAAGAATTACCGGCAGGTCAGGGCAGATTTCTTTTATCTTGCAGCCCAATGTATTGCAGTCCATCTGGCCTATCTGCGGCAGGGTTATGACCAGGTCGAACTTTTTGTAACGCACCAGTTCCAGGGCTTCATCTGCAATTGCAACACTGGTCAGGCGGGGTGGCTGGCTCAGGTTCAGGCCCTGGTACTCATTGATGATACGGGTAGAGAGGCTGGTATCCTCTTCCATGATGAAGGCGTCATATGGACTCAGTACCAGGAGAATTTCCCTTATTTTATGGGCCATCAGCTCGTGAAAGACCTTGAAGCTGCTGTCCAGGTCATCAATCCACAGACAAATATCAGGCTCCATCAGTATTCACAAGTAAGAGTATCAGATTGCTAAATTTCCTCTTCTTCATCGGGTATTATTGAACGGGGCAGACTATCAAGGTCAAATTTCCTGGCGGCATTGATGCCTGCCTGCAAAGCCCGGGTGTTCATCTCTTCTGTACCTTTTGGAACTCTGACAGCCATAGCGGCCTCAAGGCTGTTTATTGAGAGAATCGGGCAGAGATATACAAGGGCTCCAAGGGCAACAATATTGGCAACCATGTTCTTATCCGCCTCTTCTCTGGCAATTTTCGTAAAGGGCAATGCAACAACACGGCTGGTGGGTACCTGCTCGACCAGGCCTGAGTCCACAAGCAGCAAGCCGTTGGGTTTAAACCCGTGAGAGTAGGCATCACAGGAAGCCTGATTCATG